>JBBRMH010000126.1:0-11639 GCA_038230935.1 Burkholderiales bacterium
AAAAACGTATCGAGACACTTGAACAGGCCAGCGTCAAAGCTGAGGACTTGAATAAGATAGTTATCTTCCCCCATGACGGAGAGAGCACCGCTGATGCGCTTGTACGTTCCGGCTACCCCGCCGACACGCCGGATTTTATGAGCGTGCACTTTGTGAAGGCGATACATGCGCAATCTTGAAAGCCGCATCGTGGCATTGGAGCCAGCCAAAGGCGGTACTGTTTACCAGTTGACCGACTCGCAGTTGATGGCAGTGATTGAAAGAAGCTTCATTGCCGTAGGCACGACGATGGCTGAACAGGTTTCTAAATTCGGAAGCCTTAAGGCTGTTTTGGTCGCAGTGGCCCGGATGGTTTCCAAGCGAGATTGAATGCCTGGTGCATCCCCGCTGGGGTAAACGTCACCGCTGAAAAGTCAGCACTGCCCCGCCAGCCACCGAGCTGGTTTTTTTGCGTCCAATCCCCAATGGGGGACGGACAGCGCAAAGCCGATGTGCTTTTCTGCACACTGGCAAAAGTTTGAAAACCACATATTGAAAAAAGCTATCAGGCACGATTTATGTGGGCCGCAATATATGTGCCATGCTGTTTTTGTAGGTTTTAACTATCGGTGGTGAGCCTGGGCGAAGATTTCACGGCTTTTCGTGGCATGTACTGGTGAGCCGTCGCGCACGCGCCCGTGAGCTTTACGCAGGCTGTGGAAACCTAAGCCGTCGCGCCTGGGTGCAACATGCAACCGACCGAAAACATGGTTCGTTGACCGTGAGCGGGATTTTGCGCATACGGTACGCACCGCCTGAGCCTGCACAGCGAAAAGCCATACCTGCCCCCTGGCCTGGCTGTAACGCGCTGCTGTGGGCTGTTCTGCTGGTGCTGCGACCGTTGGGGCTGGACTGCACCAGATACAGAGCCTGCCCGCTGTGGGGTTTTCGCTGCTGGTGCTGGATTCCTGAAACCGTCTTACATCCGCCCTTACATCGGCAATAAATAAAAAGACCTTGCTACTTATTTAATAGCAAGGCCTTCAATGTTTACGTGGGGTGGCTGATGGGGCTCGAACCCACGACAACAGGAATCACAATCCTGGACTCTACCAACTGAGCTACAGCCACCGTAGTTTCTGATTATAGCGGTAACTTTATAGCAGTTTTACTGTGCTACCCCAGTTTCTGCATTGACTGGGGAACCCGGTTTGGCAATCACTGGCTTGGGCACCAAAATAGTGGTCTTGAAACGCTCTTTGAGGATATTGTAATAAGCCGTGTTTTCTGCAGACGTCCACCACTGTGTGACCTGATTACGCTCCTGCTTGAGCGTAGCTTCAGGGGACGGCTCTCGGGGTGTCACCTTGTTGACCTTGACGATCACGTAGCCAATAGCCCCTAAATCCACACCGCTGAAAGCGGGCAGTTTTGAAGCATCCGTTCTAAGCACTGCATCCACCAATTGAGCGGGTTGTTTTTGGGCCGGATCCCGTGACACTAGCAATGATTCTGGCAATATAGCCAACGCTGGATTGGCTTTCCATGCAGCCAGTTTTGCAGTGCCGTCCTTGCGAGCTTCTTCCGCACTGCGCACAGCCAGCCAGCGCTGACGAACGATATCCTTGACTTCAGCCAGCGGTCGTGTTCGCGCTGGGGTGTACTGTGTTATTCGGCCAGAAATCAGCTGACTTGAGGCCACTTCAACCGCTTCAGTGTTGCGTTTTTTCTCTATCGCATCAGGGGCAAAAAGTGCATTTAAAAACTTGGGATTTGCGAAAGCGCCAGCTGCACCTGGCAGGGGTTTGCGCAAGATACCCGTTGCAGTTTTTACTTCAAGTTTGAGCTTGTCAGCAATCGGCTTGAGGCTGTCTGACTGCTCATACACGCCATTGGTAAATACTTCTGCAATTTCAGAAAACTTCTTTTGCGCCTGCTGCTTCTTTGCATCGGCTTCCAGTTCGGGTTTCATCTCTTCAAAACTGCGCTGTTTCGGAGCTTTGATATCCGTGAGCTTGATGATATGGTAGCCAAACTCAGACTCCACCAGATCACTGATATCGCCTTTTTTCATGCTGAATGCAGCATCCGAAAACGGTTTGACCATGGCGTTGCGTGCAAAAAAGTCGAGGTCACCCCCATTTGGTGCGGAGCCCGTATCTTGAGAGTTTTTGCGCGCGACCTCTGCAAACGAGTCCGGGGATTTTTTAACCAGTGCCAGCAACTCGGCCGCTTTGGCTTTTGCTTTCTGACGGTCGGCATCAGGCGCAGTTGCTGGCGCTGCAATCAGGATGTGGCTGGCACGGCGCTCTTCAGCGCCGCTCAAACGCTGGATATTTTGCTCGTAATACGCCTTGAGATCTGCATCGCTGACAGTGATGCCTTTCTTGACGCTTTCCATGTCCAGCAAAACATATTCAATATTGGCTTGCTCAGGCGCCTGAAACAGGCTTTCGTTGGATTTATAAAATTGCTCAAGATCAGCCTCAGACGGATTAAGCTTCGCAGCGTAATCGCTCGGAGAAAACCGGGCAACCTGAATTTCGCGTTTTTCAAAGTAGGCATTGAGTGCGATGTCAGCGGCACTGGCCGTTGAAAATCCACTGCTGGCGATGCCGACAAGTACCTGCCTGTTTGAAAGATCTGAACGCACGTTGGCCTCGAACATCTCGGGACTCAGACCCTGGGCACCCAGCAACTGGCGATAGCGCTCCATATCCAGTGTGCCGTCAGGCTTTCTCAATGCAGCGATCTCGGGGCTATCCTGCAACTCACGGGCCAGGCGCTGGTCGCTGGTGTTGAGCTTGAGTTTGGTAGCAGCAGCGGCCAGCACGCGCTCCCTGACCAGGCGCTCCAGCGTGGCATAGCGGGCTTCGGGGGAGTCGAGCAGTTTGGCGTCAAGCGACGGCATGGAAGCGCGCATTCTGTCAACTTCGCGCAGATGGGCTTTGTCCCATTCAGGCTGGAGAATGTTTTGCCCATCCACTTTTGCAACAACAGCACCGGTGTCCCTGGACTTGTTGTAGCCGTCCAGACCAAACAGGATGAAGGACGGAACAATCAATAAAAACAGAAAGCCCATTGTGAGCTTGGTGTGCTTGCGAATGAAATCAAACATCTCGAATTTCCTGTGTGTCCATCAAGTGAGCAAAAAAACCAGAACGCGAGCAGGGCGCACACGTGCAAAAGTAACGGACCAGAAGCACCAATAAAAAAGGCGAACCGCCTGGTTCGCCTTTGTTCATTGTTTTAGTTTGCGGTGGGTGGTGGGTGCTGACGGGCTCGAACCGCCGACCTACGCCGTGTAAGGGCGCTGCTCTACCAACTGAGCTAAGCACCCCACTTTAAACATTTTAACCCGTTTGCATCAGTTCAAAGCGTCTTTGAGTGCTTTGCCCGGACGAAACTTTGGAACCTTGGCAGCCTTGATTTTAATCGCATCGCCAGTGCGTGGATTGCGTCCAACGCGGGCAGCGCGTCTGCCCACTGCAAATGTACCAAAACCTACCAGGGAAACCGATCCTCCCTCTTTCAATGTGGTTTTCACAGCACCAATGGTTGACTCCAGCGCACGCGTTGCGGCAGCCTTGGAAATGTCAGCGTGTTTGGCGATGTGCTCAATCAGTTCAGTCTTGTTCACAAGGAGCCCCTCGTTGATAAATAATTAATTTGCCTGCCTCACGAAAAAACGCTTCCCGAACATACGCTAATACTGTCAACGGGAAGCAGCGTGTGCAGCTTATATGAAGATCACGATCGCAACGATGCAAGTCCAGAGCGTCAAAACAATATTTTCTTTATGACAGTGCGGACGGGAATTCTAGTCTGTTTTCGAGGCTAAAAACTTGCACCTCCCTATGGATCATAAATTTGTCGATTGACAAATACTTTGAGAGAGTCTTATTGAATCATCTCAAACAAGCGCCGCAGCAATGGCTTTGCCAACATCTGCGGTGCCTGCGCTTCCGCCAAGATCAGGTGTGCGCGGGGCTCCGCTGTGAGGCGCCAGCACTTTTTCAATCGCTGCGAGTACAGCATCGTGTGCGTCTTTGTGCCCGAGAAATTCAAGCATCATGGCACCGCACCAGATCTGCCCGATCGGGTTCGCGACCTGGCGACCTGCGATGTCGGGTGCTGAACCATGCACCGGTTCAAACAGGGACGGAAATTTGCGCTCCGGGTTCAGGTTAGCGCTCGGTGCGATTCCAATCGTGCCGGTGCAAGCTGGGCCGAGATCACTGAGGATGTCACCGAACAGGTTGCTGGCCACCACCACATCAAAAAAGTCCGGACGCTGTACAAAATGCGCGGTGAGAATGTCGATGTGAAACTTGTCGAGCCGGATGCCGGGGTAAGCTTTGGCCATTTCCACCACGCGTTCATCCCAGTAAGGCATTGAAATTGAAATGCCATTGGATTTGGTGGCACTTGTGAGGTGTTTTTTGGGCCGGGTCTGGGCCAGCTCAAACGCAAACTTGAGCACACGGTCAACCCCGATGCGCGTGAATACCGACTCTTGTAAAACAAACTCGCGGTCTGTACCGGGAAAGGCCCGCCCCCCAATGCTGGAGTATTCGCCTTCGGTGTTTTCACGCACGATGTAGAAGTCGATCTCGCCTGGCTGACGTGGGCTGCCATCGCGGCGCACCACTGGCGCAATGATGCCAGGCATCAGGCGTGCTGGACGCAAGTTGATGTACTGGTCAAACTCGCGGCGAAAAAGCAACAACGAACCCCACAACGACACATGGTCGGCAATTTTTTCAGGCCACCCGACAGCACCAAAATAAATCGCATCGTGCCCGCCGATCTGGTCTTTCCAGTTGTCTGGCAGCATCTTGCCGTGTTTTTCAAAGTAGTCCCAGCTTGAAAAATCGAAATGGTCAAAGTGAAGGTCGATGCCAAACTTGCGGGCTGCTGCGTCCATGACGCGGATACCTTCGGGCATGACTTCCTTGCCAATGCCATCGCCGGCGATGACGGCGATACGTTTTTTGCTCATGGTTGCTTTCTTTTGTTCAGGGTTTAAAAAAATCAAGGGCGCAGCGCAGCAGCAGCTCAGGTGCTTCTTCAGCGATGTAATGGCCGCAAGGCAAGCCAAGCCCGGTGACCTCACCTGCCCGCTTGCGCCAAAGCGCCAGCACATCAAAGCACTGGCCTACTGCGCCGTGCTCGCCCCACAGCACATGCACGGGTTGAGACAAGGTTTTCCCTGCAGCAATATCGGCACGATCATGCTCAAGATCAATCGTGCTTGAGGCACGGTAGTCCTCGCAAATAGCCAACGCAGTACCAGGAATTTGCGCGCACCGTTCGTACTCGGCGAGTGCTTGCGGGGAGAAGGCTGCCAGACCTGCATGACGTTTGCCCATCACGCTGCGCACATAACGCACCGGGTCGGACTCGATCAACGCCTCGGGCAATGGTGGGGGCTGAATCAGGAAGAACCAGTGCCAGTAAGCGGTGGCAAAAGCCTGGTTTGTATTTGTATACATGGCCAGTGTGGGGGCAATATCCAGCAGCATCAACCGCTTGACCGCCTCTGGATGGTCCGCAGCCAGCCGGTGCGCTACCCGCGCACCACGATCATGCGCCAGTACCTGAAACTGATCAAACCCGTGGTGCTGCATCACAGCCATGGCATCCAGCGCCATGGCTCGCTTGGAATAGGGGGCATGCTGCGCATCACTGGCTACCCTCGCAGAGTCGCCATAACCACGCAGGTCCATCATGACCACAGTGAATTGTTCCGCAAGGCGGGGCGCCACCCGATGCCACATGACGTGCGTCTGCGGGTGACCGTGCAGGAGCAGGAGGGGTGTGCCATGTCCCCCCCGCAGTGTGTGCAGCGCACCAGCGAGTCCTGGCACGTCTTGGGGCGTAAAACCTTCAAACATCAGGCGGGAAAAGCAGGGTTGCCGTGGTGAGGTCTAACGAGCGCTCATTTGCATCAGCATCATGGTTTCCAGCTCTTGCGCAATACTTTGGCTGGCCCAGGACGGCTGACTTTTGCAATCCCGCCGGACTCACCTGAACCGTTGTCACGTGGCGGCAAGCCAGTATGTTGCGTCAGCAGGCGGCCCTTGGTAGGCGATGCTATCGATGAGGTCTTGACCAAGGGCGTCGAGTTCTTGCGCCGGGCACTTTGATAAGTGCCGTCGGTCAGCGGCTGGAATGTGGGGATCAGGTGGTGCTTGCCATTGCCGATCAGGTCGGCCCGTCCCATGGTCTTGAGCGCTTCACGCAGGAGAGGCCAGTTTTTCGGGTCGTGGTAGCGCAAAAAAGCTTTGTGCAGGCGACGGCGCTTTTCACCTCTGACAATGTCAACCGTTTCGCTGTCACGCGTGACTTTGCGCAGCGGGTTTTTGTTGGTGTGATACATCGCCGTGGCCGTCGCCATGGGCGACGGGTAGAACGTCTGCACCTGGTCAGCCCTGAAGCTGTTTTTCTTCAGCCAGATGGCCAGGTTCATCATGTCTTCATCGCTGGTGCCGGGGTGGGCAGCGATGAAGTAAGGAATCAAAAACTGTTTTTTACCGGCTTCAAGGCTGTATTTTTCAAACAGCGTCTTGAACTTGTCGTAGCTGCCGATACCGGGCTTCATCATTTTGGTGAGTGGCCCCTGCTCAGTGTGCTCGGGTGCAATTTTCAGGTAGCCACCGACGTGGTGCGTGACAAGCTCTTTGACATACTCCGGGCTTTGCACCGCCAGGTCGTAACGCAGGCCAGAGCTGATCAAAATTTTCTTCACGCCCTTGAGCGCCCGCGCACGGCGGTACATCTTGATAAGCGGGTTGTGGTCGGTGTTGAGGTTCGGGCAAATGCCGGGGTACACGCAGCTCGGCTTGCGGCAGGCGGCTTCAATCTCGGGGCTTTTGCAGCCGATGCGGTACATGTTGGCCGTTGGGCCACCGAGGTCTGAAATCGCGCCAGTAAAACCCTTGACGGTATCCCGAATCGCTTCAATCTCGCGGATCACGGAGTCTTCGGAACGGCTTTGAATGATGCGGCCTTCGTGCTCGGTGATCGAGCAGAAGGTGCAGCCGCCAAAGCAGCCACGCATGATGTTCACAGAAAAGCGGATCATCTCCCAGGCCGGGATTTTGGTAGCGTGGTCGTGGCTGCCGTTTTCGTCGGCGTAGCTGGGGTGCGGGCTGCGCGCATACGGCAGATCAAACACGTAGTCCATCTCGGCGGTGGTCAACGGTATCGGTGGCGGCGTGATCCACACATCCCGCGCTGTAGCACCTTCGCCGTGGGCCTGCACCAGGGCGCGGGCGTTGCCGGGGTTGGTCTCCAGATGCAGCACCCGGTTGGCATGGGCATACAGCACGGCATCGCTTTTGACTTGCTCGTAGGAAGGCAGGCGAATCACTGAACGGTCACGCGGTGGCACCTTGACCCTACCCTGCATGTGCGGCAAAGCCGGGTTGGCTACAAAAGTGAGTGGTTTGATGGCGGGGTTGGCTTTGACCCCATTGGCCAGGCTTGCCAAAGCGGGCGAGCCTGTGGCCTCGGCCTTGACCGCCACGCCCGCAGCTTCATCCTCACGCGCACAGGTGGCACCCTGCTCTTTGGCCACGTCCGAGATCATCATGTAAGGGTTGACATGCGCCTCGACCCGGCCCGGCGCGTCCACACTGGTGGAGTCGATTTCAAACCAGCCCTGCGCTGTATCGTCCCCTGCCCGGCGAATAAACGCCGTCCCGCGAATGTCCGTCATGGTGGCGATGGTTTCGCGGGCAGCCAGGCGGTGGGCGATCTCGACAATCGCGCGCTCCGCATTGCCATACAGCAGCAGATCACATTTGGCATCAACCACCACGCTGCGGCGCACCTTGTCAGACCAGTAATCGTAATGGGCGATGCGGCGCAACGAGCCTTCAATGCCGCCCAGAATGATGGGCACTTCCTTGTATGCCTCGCGGCAGCGCTGCGAATACACCAGCGCCGCGCGGTCAGGGCGTTTGCCGCCGATGTCGCCGGGGGTGTAAGCGTCATCAGAGCGGATTTTGTGGTCAGCCGTATAGCGGTTGATCATGCTGTCCATGTTGCCAGCAGTCACACCCCAGAACAGGTTCGGCTTGCCCAGCACCTTGAACGGCTCGGCACTTTGCCAGTCGGGCTGGGCAATGATGCCGACCCGGAATCCCTGGCCTTCAAGCATGCGGCCAATCACCGCCATGCCAAAACTCGGATGATCTACGTAAGCATCGCCCGTGACGATGATGATGTCGCAGCTGTCCCAGCCCAGCGCGTCCATCTCGGCGCGCGTGGTGGGTAAAAACTTGGCCGTGCCAAAACGCGCCGCCCAGTATTTGCGGTAACTGGTCAGCGGTTTGGCGGCGCGTGCGAAGAAGGAGACGTCGATTGGGGCGTTCATGGGTACTTTGAGTAACCTTCGATTGTAAGGTTTACCCTGAATTTTTGTCTTTTTGTCTGCACCGTCCTGGCAGCGCAGTTATGGCGGGGCTTAAGCAGCGGGTCAACCATACGGGGGAAACTGGCGATTGAGTCTGTCACACCAAACAACAACTGCGACAACCAGAATTCTTGACCAAATAAGACTTCTGCGCAGGAAATACGTGGGCCGACAGCTATTAAATAGATAGCAATTTACCCCAATCTACCGGGGAAGGTTGGCCCTTCAGCAGCGCGCAGCCAGCACCTGGCCCTGGCAGTTGCCAAAACCGATGCGGCGATAGCCATTGCGTGTGCAATGGGCGCGCAGGATGACCGAATCGCCGTCTTCCAGAAAAGTGCGGGTCTCCCCATTGGCCAGTACCAGGGCCTTTTTGCCGCCTTCACTGAGTTCCAGCAGCGATCCCGCCTGTTCAGGTGCCGCGCCTGACTGCGTACCCGAACCCAGCAAGTCGCCAGGCTGCAGGTTGCAGCCGTTGACGGTGTGGTGGGCAATCATTTGCGCAACCGTCCAGTAAGCATCACGGTAGTTGGACTGCGACAGGCGCTGCGGTGCCAGCCCCGCATCACGCATAGCTTGCGTTTGCAGCCAGACTTCAAGGTGGATATCGACACCGCCTTGCTGGCGATTGGCTGTTGAATCAAGATACGGCAAGGGCTGCGGGTCTTCTGCAGCGCGCACAAAAGGCACCCGAAAAGGAGCCAGCGCCTCCATGGTGACCATCCACGGCGAGATGGTGCTGGCGAAGTTTTTAGCCAGAAACGGCCCAAGCGGCTGGTATTCCCAGGCCTGAATATCGCGGGCCGACCAGTCATTGAGCAGCACCATGCCAAAAGCGTGTGATTCAGCATCATCGAGCGTCACAGCCTCACCCAGTGCGTTGCCACGGCCCATAAAAACGCCCAGTTCCAGCTCGTAGTCGAGTCGGTGGCTGGGCCGCAAACTGGGTACATCCTCATTCGGGCCTTTGGTTTGCCCCAATGGGCGATGAAAGGCCTGCCCGCTCACGCCAATGGATGAGGCCCGGCCGTGGTAGCCAATCGGCACCCATTTGTAGTTGGGCAACAGCGGCGCATCTGGCCGGAACAACTTGCCAACGGTGGTGGCGTGGTGAATGCCGGTGTAGAAGTCGGTGTAGTCGCCAATGCGGCAAGGCACGGCCATTTCAAGCGCAGACTGAGCCAGCAAAGCGCCCTGCCATTCGGCTTGTTTGGCACTGCCTTCGCGCAGGCCTTCAGAAATTGCCGCCCGGAGCGCCTGGCGGTCTCCTGTGCTCATGGCCATCAACTCGCTCATGTCGTCGGTCGCGATCAGGCCAACAGAGCGGAGGTCCAGCGCCTGGTCACCGATGGCGACACCAATACGCAGCGGCTCAGCGCTGCCCGCACGCCTGAAACGCCCGAAAGGCAGGTTCTGAATCGGGAAATCGGTGGCGTCAACGTTGGCTGAAGCCACCCAGCTTTGCAATTGCGCGTCATGGGTGGCGTTGATGGGGTAGTCGTTTGAAGTGGTCATGGTGTCAGTTCGCGTGTCGTGAGCGGTGTTGGGCTTGTCTGCCAAGACTGAGCTGTTAAGGCTTTGAATTTGTCTTGCAGTCCGCTCCAGCATTGGCTGTAGCTGCTATCCAGCGCCCCGCCCTGCATCGCATACGCGGTCGGCACAAAGCGGTAACGGCTTTCAAACATGAAAGCCAGGGTGTTGTCGAGCTTGTGTGGTGTCAGAGCGGCGGCACTGGCCTTCTCAAAGGCCTCCAGATCAGGGCCGTGTGGCACCATGCAGTTGTGCAGCGACGCACCGCCGGGCTTGAAGCCTTCGGGCTTGGCGTCGTACTGACCATAAACCAGGCCCATGAACTCGCTCATGAGGTTGCGGTGGTACCACGGCGGGCGAAAGGTGTTTTCAGCGACCAGCCAGCGAGGCGGGAAAATCACAAAATCGCAGTTGGCGGTGCCTGCGGTGTCAGACGGCGAGGTCAACACCGTGAAAATCGAAGGGTCCGGGTGGTCATAGCTGATCGAGCCTATGGTCATGAAGCGGCTCGTGTCGTATTTGTAAGGCACCAGGTTACCGTGCCACGCCACCACGTTGAACGGGCTGCAGGGCTGCCAGGCTGACCACAACTGACCACCGTATTTTTTGATGATTTCAAACCCGTCTGCAGGCGCTGCGTCCGTATCGAACGCTGCTACAGGGGCCAGAAAGTCACGCGCATTGGCCAGCCCGTTAGAGCCAATCGGTCCCAGTTCAGGCAACCGGAAATGCGCGCCGTAGTTCTCGCACACGTACCCGCGTGAAGCCCCGTCGGGCAACGCCACATTGAAAACCATGCCGCGCGGCACCACCACCACCTCGCCGGGTTTGGCCTCCAGCAGGCCAAGCTCAGTCGTCACCACAATGCGCCCCTGCTGCGGCACCAGCAGCATTTCCCCATCGGCATTGACCAGTGCGCGGTCTGCCATGGAGCGGTTGGCCACATACATATGCACCGCCAGTCCGGTCTGGCTGTCAGCATGCCCATTGGCGACCAGCGTACGCAGGCCATCCACAAAATCCAGTGCCTCAGCCGGAATGTCAAATGGACTCCAGCGCAGCGGCTCAGGCGGTACGGCCTGGCCACCTGCAGCTCCGCTGGTCCACAGCGGCTGCACATAAGTCTGGTAACCGCCGATCATCACCGAGGGTTGGCGCCGGTACAGCCAGGTACGCCGGTTTTCGGCACGTGGCGCAGTAAACGCAGTGCCAGACAGCAGCTCGGTGTACAAATCGTGCGGGGCGCGCTGTGGGCTGTTGCGGCCTTCTGGCAGAGCGCCAGCAATGGCCTCGCTGGCGAACTCGTTGCCGAAGCCTGACAGGTAACTCAGGCTGGTTTCGGGGGGTGTGGGGTGGGGCAGGCTGGATGCGGTCATGGTCTTCCTCAGGAAATGCCACTGATGTTCTGGCTGCGTTGGCTGTGTGCGATGACTGCGTACGCTGGCGCATGGCGTGGTCTGCTGCCGAGTTTACTTTGCTTGCAGTCGCATGCAGTCCGGATTCGGGGTTGACGCTGATGGGCACATCAGCAGGCACTGGCATAGCGGCAGATCAGGGGTGCATCAGGCGTTTTGCCATGGCTATGTGTCAAGTCCCGCCTGTTCATAAACCCGTTTAACAAAGAGTTCTGGTTTTTTGCGTTGCCAGTCTTTAAGCGCCTGCACCGGTGATTGATGGTGCAGCGCACGCTGAGGGATGTGGTGGTTGT
>JBBRMH010000127.1:0-11614 GCA_038230935.1 Burkholderiales bacterium
ACCACAGCTTTCATTGCGGTCGAGCAGGGCCTGCTTGCCGAAAGGACTGCCGATGCACGCAGCACGACGCTCTGGAGCGTGGTGGCCTACCTTGTTTTCACGCTTGTTGTCAGCGGGCTGCTGGCTTTTTTCGGCAGAAGAGAGCTGATGGGGCTGTCTGTGACGTATGCCGGGGTGCTGCAAAAACAGGCTAAAGACGCCATGCTGCTTGAAGAGCTGGCCTGGCTGCGCACGGGCCAGACGCAACTTGCCGAGCACATGATTGGCCAGCAGGTACTGGGCACCCTGGGCCGCAGCGTGCTGGGCTTTCTGGCGCAGTACCTCAAGGTGGATGTCGCTGCCGCTTATGTCCGGGCTGACAATGGCTCGCTCAAGCGCGTGGCAACTTACGGCTTTACCAAAGATCTTGAAAATGCCGCCCAGTCATTCGACACCGCAGAAAGTCTGGTTGGTCAGGCCGCGCTAGAAAACCGCGTGCTGCAGCTTGACCAGTTACCGGCTGGCTACCTGAATGTCACCTCGGGCCTGGGCCAGGCCGCACCGCGCCATGTGCTGATCTTGCCGGTGGTGCACGATGGCGAGGTGAACGGCGTGGTTGAACTGGGTTTTTTGCGAGAACTGAGCGCACGCGACACAGAATTTGTGAGGCTGGTGGCGGGCAGCATAGGCACCTCCATCCACAGCGCGCTTTACCGCCAGCGCCTGCAGGACTTGCTGTCCGAAACCCAGCAGCTCAATGAAGAACTGCAGGTGCAACAGGAAGAGCTGCGCACCACCAATGAGGAGCTTGAAGAGCAGTCGCGCGTGCTCAAGGAGTCGCAGGCCAATCTTGAAAACCAGCAGGCAGAGCTTGAGCAGACCAATGTGCAGCTGGGCGAGCAGGCACTGGCACTGGACCTGAAAAACAGCGCGCTGAGCCAGGCACAGACCCAACTGGAACTTCGCGCCGATGAGCTCACGCGTGCCAGCCGCTACAAGTCGGAATTTCTGGCCAACATGTCGCACGAGTTGCGCACGCCACTCAACAGCTCGCTTATTCTGGCCAAGCTTTTATCGGACAACCCCAAGGGCAACCTCAGCGAAGAACAGGTCAAGTTTGCGCAGTCGATTTACTCAGCTGGCAACGACCTGCTCAACCTTATCAACGACATCCTCGACATTTCAAAGGTCGAGGCGGGCAAGCTGGAGCTGGCGCCTGAGAACATCGCCGTGGGCACGCTGGTCGATTCGCTGAAGAACACCTTTGAGCCGCTGGCCGGCCAGAAGAAGCTGAACTTTGAAGTGCTTGTCGAACCAGGCACACCTGCGGCGATCTACACAGACCGCCAGCGCGTCGAGCAAATCCTCAAGAACCTGCTGTCCAACGCCGTCAAGTTCACAGCGTCAGGCAGGGTCAGTCTGACCGTCGCAGAGCACGCCGGCGGTTATATCTCGTTCAAGGTCAAGGACTCCGGCATTGGCATACGAGAAGACCAGCAGAAGCTTATTTTCGATGCGTTCCAGCAGGCTGACGGCACAACCAGCCGGCGCTATGGCGGTACCGGGCTGGGCCTGTCCATCTCACGCGACCTGACAACGCTGCTGGGCGGCTCCATCAGTCTGGACAGCGCTGAAGGCAGTGGCAGCACCTTCACCCTGCTGCTGCCCTGCCAATGGAGCAAACCACTGGTTCAGGCCGCACCCGAGCCTGTTACAAGGCCATCCGTGCGCACACCCGCACCGCAGCGAGCGCCTGCAGTACCGGCAAAAGTCATGCCAGCCGCAGCACCGGCATTTGCAGATGACCGCCACCTGCAACTCAAGCGCCGGCTGGTATTGGTGATTGAAGACGACAGCACGTTTGCGCGAATTCTTTACGACCTGTCGCATGAGCTGCAATTCAGCTGCCTGGTCGCCCACACGGCAGAAGACGGCTTTGCACTGGCCAGCCAGTTTGTCCCGCAGGCCATCCTGCTCGACATGGGCCTGCCGGACCAGTCCGGCCTGCAGGTGCTGCAGCGCCTGAAGGAAAACACACAGACCCGGCACATTCCCGTACACGTCATCTCCGGGCAAGACCGCAGTGCCGCAGCCCTGCAGATGGGGGCCATCGGCTACGCCACCAAACCAAGCACGCGCGAACAGCTTAAGGAAGTGTTTAAAAAGCTTGAAGACAAACTCACCCAGAAGGTGAAAAAAGTCCTGCTGGTCGAGGATGACGATCTGCAGCGCCAGAGCGTGACGCACCTGATCTCGGACAGCGATGTCCAGATCACCGCCGTGGCCACCGGCAGTGAAGCACTGGCGCTGCTGGCCAACACCATTTTTGACTGCATGATCATCGACCTGAAACTACCCGACATTCAGGGCAGCGAGCTGCTCAGGCGCATGTCCACGGAAGACATCTGCTCCTTCCCGCCTGTCATTGTCTACACCGGCCGGAGCCTCACGCGTGATGAAGAGTCCGAGCTGCTCAAGTATTCACGCTCCATCATCATCAAGGGCGCACGCTCGCCTGAGCGCCTGCTCGATGAAGTCACGCTCTTTTTGCACAAGGTCGAGTCAGAGCTTTCGGCCGAACGCCAGACCATGCTCAAGACAGCCCGCAGCCGTGACCGCGTTTTTGAGGGTCGGAAAATCCTGCTGGTCGATGACGACGTACGCAACATCTTTGCCCTGACCAGTGCACTCGAAGCCAAGGGGGTCCAGGTGGAGATTGGTCGCAATGGGTTTGAGGCCATCAGCAAACTCGATGAAGTCAGCGATATTGACCTGGTCCTGATGGACGTGATGATGCCCGGCATGGATGGCCTGGAGGCCACGCGCCGGATTCGCCAGAACCCGCGCTTTCAGAAGCTGCCCATCATTGCCGTTACAGCCAAGGCCATGAAGGATGATCAGGAGCAATGCCTGAAAGCGGGCACCAACGACTACCTGGCCAAGCCTATTGACCTGGACCGCCTGTTTTCATTGTTGCGTGTCTGGATGCCGAGCCTGGAACGCTTTTGAACATGCACAAAAAAACGCCCTTGCCGGTGCCCACGCACGCCGGTGATGCCCAAGCCAGCAGCGTGGCCATCGAGCTGCGCCTGCTGATGGAAGCGATCTATCTGCGCTACAGCTACGACTTTCGCGACTACTCGGGCGCCTCGCAAAAGCGCCGTGTGCTGCACGCACTGGCGCAGTTCGAATGCCCGACGATTTCGGAGCTGCAGTCCCGAATACTGCACGATCCGGCCATGTTCACGCAACTGCTGCAATACCTGACGATACCGGTCAGCGAGATGTTCCGCGACCCGACCTTTTTTCGGGCGCTGCGCCAGCAGGTCGCGCCGCTGCTGGCGACCTACCCTTCCATCAAGATATGGATCGCAGGCTGCAGCACGGGAGAAGAAGTTTATTCACTGGCCATCCTGCTCAGGGAAGAAGGCCTGCTGGAGCGCTCACTAATCTACGCAACCGACATCAACCCAACCTCTCTCGACAAAGCCCGGCAAGGCATTTTTTCGCTGGGCAGTATCAAAACCCATACCCTTAACTACCAGAAGGCGGGCGGCAAGAAAGCGTTTTCCGACTACTACACGGCCGCCTACAACGCCGCCGTATTCGACAAAACCCTGCGGGAAAATGTCACCTTTGCCGACCACAGCCTGGCTACCGACAGCGTGTTCTCTGAAACCCAGCTGGTGCTGTGCCGCAACGTACTCATCTATTTCAACAAGCCCCTGCAGGACCGCGCCTTCGGCTTGTTCCACGAGTCGCTGAGCCACCGCGGCTTCCTGGGGCTGGGCAGCAAGGAAAGCATAGACTTCTCAAGCTATGCCAGCCGTTTTGATGCGCTTGACAAACCGGAGCGGATATTCCGCAAGCGCTGATGGACCCTATCCGAAAAGCCATCGTCGACACACTGGCAGGGCGCCGCTTCGAAGCTGTTGTGATCGGTGCCTCTGCAGGAGGCGTAACCGCCCTGCTCGGCTTGCTGTCAGGCCTGCCCGAGAATTTCCGCCTGCCTGTTGTCACACTGCTGCATCTGCCGAATGACCGGGAAAGCCGTCTCGCAGAAATATTTCAGCATCGCTCATCGATTCCCGTGCGCGAAGCGACAGACAAAGCCACCGTCGACGCATCAACGCTGTATTTCGCCAGCGCCGGTTATCACCTGTCGATTGAGCATGACCGGACCTTTTCACTCAGCTGCGAGGCACCTGTACATTTCTCCCGGCCGTCGATTGACATTTTGATGGAGTCTGCAGCAGATGCCTATGGCGAATCGCTGGCCGGCATCTTGCTGACCGGCGCCAATTACGACGGCGCAGGCGGGCTGGCCTGCATCCGCGAGAAAGGCGGGCTGTCGGTGGTTCAGGACCCCACCGAGGCACAGGTAGCCACCATGCCTGAAGCCGCCATCCGAAAACTGCAACCCGACCTCATCCTCAGACTGGATGCCATACGCGAACTGATCCTCCAAATGGACAAAAACTCATGCTGAACGACACGGGCGCCAACATTCTCATCGTTGATGACCTGCCCGAGAACCTGCTCGCGCTCAACGCACTGATCCGGCAGGAGGACCGGACCATCCATCAGGCCTCCTGCGGCGAAGATGCGCTGGCATTGCTGCTTGAAAAAGAATTCGCCCTGGCCATTCTTGACGTGCAGATGCCCGGCATGAACGGCTTTGAGCTGGCCGAGTTCATGCGGGGTACCGAGAAAACCCGTCATATCCCCATCGTCTTCGTCAGCGCCGCCGGTAAAGAGCTCAACTACGCCTTCAAGGGCTATGAAACCGGCGCAGTAGACTTTCTCTACAAGCCGCTGGATATCGACGCCGTCAAGAGCAAGGTCAACGTGTTTGTCGAGCTGTACAAGCAGCGTCGTGAAGTCCGCAGACAGGTGGAAGCACTTGAAAAAAGCCGGCGCGAGCAGGAGCAGCTGCTGCACGAGCTCCAGGCCGCACAAGGCGAGTTGCAGTCCGCCGTGCGCATGCGCGATGACTTCATGTCGATGGTCGCGCACGAGCTGCGCACGCCGCTGAACACGCTGTACCTCGAAGCACAGTTACGCAAGATGCAGCTCGACCGGGGCAACAGCGCCGTGTTCGATGCGGCCTATCTGCAAAAAATGGTGGCCCGGGACCAGCGGCAGATACAAAGCATGGTGCGCCTCATCGACGACATGCTGGATGTCTCACGCATACAGAGCAACCGGCTCTCGATACGGCCCAATGAATTCGATCTGCAGGATCTTCTCTCGCGGGTGATCGGTAACCTGTTCAATCAGGCGAATGCAACAGGCAGCACCATCACCCTTGCGCCGCATGCGCCCATCACCGGCGTGTGGGACGAGTTCCGCATTGAGCAGGTGATGATCAACCTGCTGACCAACGCGCTGCGTTACGGCAGGGGCAAGCCGGTGCTGGTCAGCACCGCCGCAACCGGGGGCGGCGCGCTCGTCAACGTGCAGGACGAAGGCATGGGTATTTCAGACGTTGACCAGCAACGCATTTTTGAGCAGTTTGAACGCGCCTCGACCAACGACGGTACGGGCGGGCTGGGCCTGGGCCTGTTCATCACCCGGCAACTGGTGGAAGCCCATGGCGGGCGCATCAGCGTAAAAAGCCAGCCTGGTGAAGGCTCCACATTTACATTCAACCTGCCTTTTTCAGCGCTCCATTCTGAGCGGTAGATGCCAGTGCGACCCTGCGGGCGGCCGTGTCCTCCAGTCATGAGAAAATAACCGGTTGATTCCCAGCACATACAGGACACTTTTCTCATGGAAGCAGAACACATCAACGCCATCGGTAACCAGCTCGCAGACCTGAGCACCCGCGTCAATGAACTTCGGGGGTATCTTTGACTATCCTGCCAAAGAACGTAAATTAAGCGAAGTCAACGCCGCCCTTGAAGACCCCAAGGTGTGGGACGTGCCGAAGCGGGCGCAAGAACTTGGCCGGGAAAAGAAATCACTCGAAGACGTGGTGCACGTCATTGACCGCCTGAGCTCCGAGCTGGTGGACAACATCGAGTTGTTTGAGATGTCCAAGGATGAGAGCGACGACAACGGCATGCTCACCATCGAAGGCGAAGCTGCCAAGGTGGCGGTAGAAGTCGAAAAAATGGAATTCCGCCGGATGTTCAATAACCCGGCTGACCCGCTCAACTGCTTTTTGGATATCCAGTCCGGTGCCGGTGGCACAGAGGCATGCGACTGGGCGTCCATGCTGCTGCGTCAGTACCTCAAATACGCCGAACGCAAGGGTTTTAAAACCCAGATCGAAGACGAAACCGCCGGTGACACCGCAGGCATCAAAGGTGCGACCATCAAGATCGAGGGCGAGTACGCGTTCGGTTTGTTGCGTACTGAGACCGGCGTGCACCGGCTGGTGCGCAAGTCGCCGTTTGACTCGTCAGGCGGGCGGCACACCTCGTTTGCATCGGTGTTTGTCTACCCCGAAGTCGATGATTCGATTGAAATTGACATCAACCCCTCAGACGTGCGCACCGACACCTTCCGGGCCAGTGGCGCGGGTGGCCAGCACATCAACAAGACCGACTCCGCCGTTCGCCTGACGCACATCCCCACCGGTATCGTGGTGCAGTGTCAGGATGGCCGCAGCCAGCACAGCAACCGCGACGTCGCCTGGAAGCGCCTGCGCTCGCGCCTGTATGACTTCGAGCTGCGCAAACAGCAGGAGGCCCAGCAAAAGCTCGAAGACACGAAAACCGATGTGGGCTGGGGCCACCAGATCCGCAGTTATGTGCTGGACCAGAGCCGTATCAAGGACCTGCGCACCAATTACGAAACGTCAGCCACACAAAAGGTGCTGGATGGTGACCTGGACCCGTTTATTGAGGCCAGTTTGAAGCAGGGTGTGTGATGCGCCATGCTGTACGTGACAGCGCCCGCACAAGCATCCATCACCACCACTTTTTTGTGTACCCAACTTGAAAGACCGCCATGGGATTACCTGTTGCCAAACTCGATTTAGACCAGTTCATAGCTTGGGAAAATGAGCAAAACGAGCGCCACGAGTTTTATCGGGGGGAGGTTTTTGCCATGGTAGGAGTGAGACGGGTTCATGGCCTGGTTGGACTGAACATTGCAATGAGCCTTAAACAACAGTTGCAGGGCTCACCCTGCGCTGTGTTTGTTGAGTCATTAAAAATCAAAGTTAACGAAAATATCTTCTACCCGGATGTCTTTGTGACTTGCGATAAAACAGACCTGCAAACCGACATGATTTTCACCGCACCTACGGTTATTGTTGAGGTGTTGTCACCCTCAACCCAGGCGTATGACCGGGGATTGAAGTTTTCAGCCTACAGGCAGATTGCCTCGCTCAAAGAATATTTGCTGGTCGATCCTGACACACGGGTGGTAGAGCTTTACAGGCGGGGCCTGGATGCCCTGTTCACGCTGCACGACTACACCGGCCAGTCCAGTTGCGAGCTGGCATCCATCGGGTGTGTATTGGCGACTGCTGATATTTTTGAAGGCTTGAATTCCGGCGACTCTGCTGAAAACGTCTGACATTTCCATGGCGTGTCTTTGAGACAAGCCGTCTCAGGCAATGCAACTGCAAAAACCAAATTCAAAGAAAGAACCCCCATGCTCCGTGAAGGCCAATCGCCACTCATCCTCCGGCAAGACTACACCGCCCCCGCCTACTGGATTGACACGGTCGATCTGTGTTTTGACCTCGACCCGGCCAAAACCCGCGTGCTCAACAAGATGAAGCTGCGGCGCAATCACGATGTGCCGGTGCAGCCTTTAAAGCTCGATGGTGAAGAGCTGAATCTGGCGCGGGTTCTGGTCAATGGCCAGGGCACGACGTTCAAGATGGAGGGCAGCCAGCTGGTGCTCTGCGATCTGCCTGATGCGTTTGAGCTGGAAATTTTCACCACCTGCTGCCCTGCCAAAAATACCAAGCTGATGGGACTGTACGCTAGCCAAGACTCGTTTTTTACGCAATGTGAGGCCGAGGGCTTCAGGCGCATTACCTACTTTCTGGACCGTCCGGATGTGATGGCGATGTACAGCGTTACGCTGCGTGCCGACAGGGCGAAATTCCCGGTGCTGCTGTCCAATGGCAATCTGGTCGATCAGGGTACTTTGGGCGACGGCCGCCACTTTGCCAAATGGGTGGACCCACACAAAAAGCCTGCGTACCTGTTTGCGCTGGTGGCAGGCCAGCTGGTCTCTAGAGAGCAGCGCATCACCTCCCGTGCCGGCAAGGAGCACACGCTGCAGGTGTACGTACGGCCGGGCGATCTGGACAAAACCGAGCACGCCATGAACTCGCTGATGCACTCGGTCGCGTGGGACGAAGCGCGTTTTGGCTTGCCATTGGACCTGGAGCGCTTCATGATTGTGGCCACCAGTGACTTCAACATGGGCGCGATGGAAAACAAGGGCCTGAACATCTTCAACACCAAGTACGTACTGGCCAGCCAGGCTACTGCCACTGACGTTGATTTTGGCAACATTGAAAGCGTGGTCGGCCACGAATACTTCCACAACTGGACGGGCAACCGCGTGACTTGCCGCGACTGGTTTCAGTTGTCACTCAAAGAAGGCCTGACTGTTTTCAGAGACCAGGAATTCAGCCAGGACCTGTGCGGCGAGGCATCTGCCAGGGCTGTCAAGCGCATTGAGGATGTGCGCGTGCTGCGCACCGCCCAGTTCCCCGAGGATGCGGGTCCAATGTCGCACCCGGTGCGGCCTGACAGCTATGTAGAAATCAGCAATTTCTACACCGTCACGATTTACGAAAAAGGCTCAGAGGTTGTCCGCATGATGCAGACACTGGTAGCCAGCGCAGATGACCCGCTGGGGCGCGCCGGATTCGCCAAAGGCATGACGCTGTACTTTGAACGCCACGACGGCCAGGCTGTAACATGCGACGACTTTGCGCAGGCCATTGCGGATGCCAACCCGGCATCAGACTTGGCACGACTGTTGCCGCAATTCAAGTGCTGGTACAGCCAGGCCGGCACACCGCATGTCGCGCCCCTGGGTATCTACGACGCTGAAGACAGCACCTATACGTTAACCCTGAATCAAAGCTGTGCTGCCGCAGCAGGCCAAGCCACCAAAGAGCCGTTCGTGATTCCAGTCACGGTCGGCCTGATTGGTCTGCAGGGACATGATTTGCCAGTGCAGCTAGAGGGCAAGGCTGGCACAAGCCACACCTTGGTGTTAACGCAAGCCTGCGAGCACTTCACATTCACGGACGTTACCGAGGAACCTGTCCCATCCGTGTTGCGTGGCTTTAGCGCCCCGGTGGTTCTCGATTTTGAGTTGACTGATTTGCAACTGCTGCACCTGCTGGAACACGACAGTGACCCCTTTAACCGCTGGGAAGCCGGGCAGCGTCTGGCCGTCAGGTCTGCGCTAGCTGCTGTTCACTCAGGATCTGCTGACGCCCGGATTCAGGCGGCTACAGCAGCAAATGACGTGCTCAATGAGGCCTATTTGGCCGCCATGAAGCAAGTTCTGCATCACCCCACGCTAGACGCCGCCTTCAAAGAGCTGGTGCTAACGCTGCCGTCTGAAACCTACCTGGCTGAGCAGCTTGACGTGGTCGATCCGCAGCAGATTCATGCCGTGCGTGAAGCCATGCGCCTGCAACTGGCCACAGCGCTTGAACCTGACTGGGCGGCGGTCTATCAGGCCAATAAGGATACCGGTGCCTACACACCTGACCCGTTGTCATCAGGCCGACGCGCACTCGCAGGGATGGCGCTGACACATCTGTGCCTGGCCGCACAAAGCAGCGGCGACAACGTCTGGCCGGCAAAGACCCTGCAGCGCTTCAAGACCGCTGGGAACATGACGGACCGTTTCAACGCCCTGGCAGCACTGGTTTCCAGCGGCGACGCACTTGCAGCGCAAGCCCTGCAGCTGTTTCACGCCATGTTCAAGGATGAAGCGCTGGTGATTGACAAATGGTTCAGTCTGCAAGCCAGCAGCCCGGACCGGGGTGGCAATACACTGCCCGCCATCAAACAACTCATGAAGCACAGCGACTTCAGCCTGCGCAACCCCAATCGTGCCCGCAGCGTCATCAGCACCTATTGCCAAGGCAACCCGGCGGGCTTTCACCGCCCGGATGCTGCAGGTTATGTGTTCTGGAGCGAACGCGTGATCGAACTGGACGCCCTGAACCCGCAAGTAGCCGCGCGACTGGCGCGCGCCCTGGACCGCTGGAGCAAGCTGGCAGAACCTTACCGCAGTGCCGCACGCGAAGCGATTAGCCGTGTCGCTGCCAAAAGCGATCTCAGCAAAGACACACTTGAAGTCGTCACGCGCGCCCTGGCTGACTGAGAAACTGACATCAAACGGAATCCATCATGTCTAAAAATATCTCCCTGACTCGCTATCTGGTTGAACAACAACGGCGCGATGGCCACATCCCCCCCGAGCTTCGTCTGCTGCTTGAAGTGGTAGCCAGGGCCTGCAAAAGCATCAGCCAGGCCGTCAACAAAGGCGCACTCGGGGGGGCGGCCAGCATCTTGGGCACCGCAGGCAGTGAAAACGTACAGGGTGAAGTCCAGAAAAAGCTCGACATCATCGCCAACGAAGTGCTGATTGAAGCCAACGAATGGGGCGGGCATCTGGCTGCCATGGCCAGCGAGGAGATGGAGGGCATCTACGTCGTACCCAACCGCTACCCCCAGGGTGAATACCTGCTGCTGTTTGATCCGCTCGACGGCTCCAGCAACATCGACATCAACGCCAGCATCGGCACCATATTCAGCGTGCTGAAAAAACCTGAAGGCGCAAGCGCTGTCGCAGAAAGCGACTTTCTGCAGTCGGGCAGCCAACAGGTTGCTGCAGGCTACTGCATCTTTGGCCCGCAAACCACACTGGTACTGACCGTGGGCGATGGCGTGGCCATGTTCACACTCGACCGTGAACAAGGCTCTTTTGTCCTCATTGAGGAAAACGTTCAGATACCTGCAGACACCCAGGAATTCGCCATCAACATGAGCAACATGCGGCATTGGGACACCCCGGTCAAACGCTATGTCGATGAGCTGCTGGCGGGCAAGGAAGGCCCGCGCAACAAAGACTTCAACATGCGCTGGGTCGCTGCCATGGTGGCAGACGTGCACCGCATCCTGTGCCGGGGCGGCGTCTTCATGTACCCGTGGGACAAACGCGAACCCGAAAAAGCCGGCAAGCTGCGCCTCATGTATGAAGCCAACCCCATGAGCTGGCTGGTCGAACAAGCCGGCGGCGCAGCCACCAACGGAAGGCAACGCATTCTTGATCTTCAGCCCGGCAAGCTGCACGAGCGCGTGAGCGTGGTGCTCGGTTCTAAAAATGAAGTCAAGCGACTGACCAGCTACCACTCCGGGCTATAATCAAAAGCTGTAGAAAAATACAAAGCCGGTGTAGCTCAGTCGGTAGAGCAGCTCATTCGTAATGAGAAGGTCGGGTGTTCGATTCATCTCTCCGGCACCAATAGATATAAGGGTTTGCTGCTATTTATTTAGTAGCAAGCCCTTTCTCTTTTGTGGCCGTGTAGCCACCAGTACACCGTTTTGTACTGTGTAGCCAGCGTGTAGCCAGCCCCAGCACCAGCAGCAAAATCCCCACAGCGGGCGGCTCTGTATCTGTCCAATGCAGC
>JBBRMH010000128.1:0-11559 GCA_038230935.1 Burkholderiales bacterium
CCTCAAAGATGCCAAAGTCAATCTGCGCGCAGCGGATGCCAGCCAGATTGCGTTTGACTATGGCTCCACCACCATTACCGCGCAAGACCTGGTGCGCTGGCTGGACCAGTCGCTGTTTCAAAAGCTGCCTGAGCTGACGCAAAGCCAGCGCAGCAGCTACCTGGCAGCCGTTGTCAGCCACCTGCTGCACGAGCGCGGCGTGCCACTGGCCACACTGGCCAAAGCGCGCTTTAAACTGGCGCAAGACATTGACTCGCGTGTTGGCGATCTGAAAGACAAGGCTGCCAGAGCGCAGTTTCGCCAGCTGGTGCTGCAAGGGCAATGGACGATTGAGCCTGACTGGAGTCGCCCCCTTGTATTTGAGGCCAACCGCTACCCCGTACCTGCTGACTCGCGCTACAGCGGGCGTTACCAGTTCAACAAACACTTCTACCCGGTGCTGGCTGACCTGAAAGAGGGCGGTGAAGAGTTCTCATGTGCCCAACTGTTGGACAACCACCCAAAAGTCAAGCACTGGGTGCGCAACCTGGTCACTGAGCCCTGCGGTTTTGCACTGGCTACGTCACGCGGGCGGTTTTTTCCGGACTTTGTGGCGGAGTTAAACGATGGACGCATTGCAGTGGTCGAGTACAAAGGCGCACATCTTTTGAGCGACCCTTATGAAATTGAAAAGCGCCAAATTGGCGAGTTGTGGGCGCAAAAAAGCAGTGGCAAGTGCGTTTTCGGGCAGGTAGTCAAAGAAAAAAATGGCGTCGGGCCGGCGGGGCAACTCGACAGGCTGCTGGTGTCATGACGGGCACTGCCATGCAAACCCGTTTTTTAGGCCACGTTGATTACCTGCCCACGTTCGAGGCCATGCAGGCCTTCACAGCTGCGCGCAGCACTGAATCGATAAACGAAAATGGGCTGTCAGGCAGTAAATACGCGCACGACCAGCTATGGATTTGTGAGCACCCTGCAGTCTATACGCAGGGGCTGGCTGGCAAAGTCGAGCATGTTTTGAATGCCGGCGACATTCCTGTGGTGCAAACCAACCGGGGTGGGCAGGTCACATTTCACGGGCCAGGGCAGGTGGTGGCGTACCCGCTGCTGGACCTCAAGCGGGCGGGCTACCTTGTCAAGGAATACGTCTATGGGGTTGAAGAAGCGGTGATTCGCACGCTGGCGCATGTTGGCGTGACGGGGCACCGCGTGATGGGCGCGCCGGGCATTTATGTGTGGTTATGAATTCGCACCATGTACCGTTCGTATGCTAGAAAACACTGCAAAATGGGGATGAAACTAAGGAGACCAGATGCTCACCCGACTAAGAGTCAAAGGATTCAAGAATTTGGTTGATGTTGATGTCAGGTTTGATCAGTTCACCTGCATCGCCGGGCCGAACGGTGCGGGTAAATCCAACCTGTTTGATGCCATCACATTTTTAGGTGATTTAGCCTCAATGCCGATCATGAAAGCGGCAAGTCGTGCAAGGGGCACTAACGGGCGGATTTCAGATTTTCAAAGTTTGTTTTTTAAAAACGCAAAGGGGCAGTTTCTGCCGATGCTGTTTGTCGCAGAAATGATCGTTCCCAGCTCTGTATCAGATGACTTTGATCGTTTGGCCAAACCTACAGCAACTTTTCTTGAATACACGCTAGAGCTAAGACTCAGTGACGGGCACGCGGATCCCTCCCCGGAAGATCCGATATTCATCGAACAAGAGGGTTTACGAGCAATTCCCTCAAGTGACGCGGCGAAACACCTTGGATTTTCAAAACCAGCAGCTTGGATAAAGAAACATATCTCTGGGCCTGGCCCGCGAACCACGCCGTTCATTCGAACCGTACCGTCAGACACTGAAGACCCCAGTAGTCTTCCCGCTATCAAGCTGCACGGCGATCAAAAAGGAAAAAAAACAGGCCCACCTTTTGATGTGCCAGCTCGAAAATCTCCACAAACCGTACTTTCCGGCGTCAACTCGTCTACGCATCCCACAGCACTGGCTGCGCGCCGCGAGATGCGCTCTTGGCGACTTTTACAGCTTGAGCCGTCAGCCCTCAGGCGCTTTGACAATTTTGGTGACGACCCACACATCACATCAACGGGGGAACATTTGCCAGGCGCTTTAATGCGGCTGGATAACTTTGCGGAAATCTCGGAACGATTGTCTAACCTGCTCCCGGATATCGTTGCAGTGAGTGTTGATGCTGATGAAAAACGTCAAGTAAAAACATTGCATCTCACAATGAAAGACAAGCAGACCTACACCGCCAGCTCTTTATCTGACGGTACGCTGCGGTTTTTAGCTTTGGCGGTGCTGGCGCTGGACCCTGAATTTGGCGGATTGCTGTGCATGGAAGAGCCCGAAAACGGAATCCATCCATCGCGGATTCCACAGATGTTGCGTTTGGTGCGTAGTTTGTCGGAAGATATTGATGAGACAACCGCAGCGGCGTCACCGATCCGGCAAATCATCATCAATACACATTCCCCTTTGGTTGTAGCAGAGCTGACTGACTCCGAACTTCTATTTGCGGAGACGTTGAAAATGAAAACAAAGGCATTCGTTAACTTCAAACCCCTGCCTGAGACATGGCGTCAAACTGCTTCTAGCGCCAAAGATTCAGAGCTTGTGACACGAGGCTTGTTGGTGTCATTTTTAAGCGGCCAAACCATACGAGCCGAAGCGAACGCACATCAAAAATTGGTGGGGCGCTTTGCTTACAAATCTGCAGAATCAGAACCAGGCGAAAAAACTGCTGACCTCTTTCAATAGTCAAAACCATGAAAAGAGTGAGCGCAACGCTTCTGACCGATGGAAGCTCGGACAGACTTCTGAAACCGTTGATTGAGTTGCTTCTTAGCGAACACACCGATCTCCCTTACGAAGTGAATTTCGCGGAAGGTCTTCCGCCTACAGCCAAAGGCCTCAAGTCCAGAATTAAGTCAGCCCTGGAACTGTTTCCCTGTGACTTTTTATTTGTACACCGTGACGAGGAAGGTGTCGGCACAGTCATGAGACAGAGAAAAATTGACAGTAGTTGGCCTGCCGGTGAGCAAACGACCGCTTTGATCTGCGTCATACCTGTTCGCATGACCGAAGCCTGGTTAATCGCGAATGCAAAACCCATCAGATTAGCCGTTGGAAATCCGAATGGAACTGAAGGACTTGACTTGCCAGCGGCAAGAGACATTGAATCGTCCCCAGACCCGAAAAAAATACTTTTTGCAGCGCTCAAAACAGCTTCTGGTCTGAATACACACCGTAAAGCAAATTTCAATCCGTATAAATTCAGGTATCGCGTCAGCGAACTGACGGACGATTTAGCGCCATTACGCATGCTGGTGTCTTTCCAACATCTTGAAGCTCAGGTCAAAAAACACGTAGAACTTTTGAGATGAGTTCAGGTAACTTTATGGGTGTACGCCAACTGGGCCGCGTCGAGTACCTGCCCACCCATGAGGCGATGCAGGCCTTCACAGCTGCGCGCAGCACTGAATCGATAAACGAAAATGGGCTGTCAGGCAGTAAACACGTGGACGACCAGCTATGGATTTGTGAGCACCCTGCGGTCTATACGCAGGGGCTGGCTGGCAAAGCCGAGCATGTCTTGAATGCGGGCGACATCCCCGTGGTGCAAACCAACCGGGGCGGACAGGTCACGTTTCATGGGCCGGGGCAGGTCGTGGCGTACCCGCTGCTGGACCTCAAGCGGGCGGGCTACTTTGTCAAGGAATACGTCTATCGGGTTGAAGAGGCGGTGATTCGCACGCTGGCGCATTTTGGCGTGACGGGGCACCGCGTAATGGGCGCGCCAGGCATTTATGTGCGGCTCGGTGACCCGGCCTCACACGCCGCGCTGACGGGGCCTGCCAACCCGCTTGACCCGTTTGCCGGGCTGGGAAAAATCGCTGCCCTGGGCATCAAGGTCAGCCGCCACTGCACTTATCACGGGGTGGCGCTGAACGTGGCGATGGACCTCGAACCCTTCTCGCGCATCAACCCCTGCGGCTATGCGGGGCTGGTGACCACAGATCTGCGCTCTTTGGGCATCGAAATGTCATGGGCAGAAGCCGCTGCCGTTGTGTCGCGCAAGCTTCAAGCCTATCTGGCACCGTGAACAAACTCTGGCCAGCGCTGCGCTGATCCACTGATGCCCGGAATGCCTGGAAATTTATTTTTTTAGAAATGTAAGAAATACGCCCTGCACACGACTCATATTCATTCGTCATACTTATAAATTAATCGTGCCTTTTTGAGTCATGTCTGTCGAGCTTTTATTCACACAAGGAACCCACATGTTCAACCACCGTATCACTTCCACCCTGCTGGCTGCCCTGCTTTTTTCAGCCGGTGCTGCCCAGGCCCTGACCATCAAACCGTTTACGCAAGCTGAATTTGCAGCGGACCAGGCCGCAGGCAAACAGGTCGCGGTGCAGTTCCACGCTGACTGGTGCCCGACCTGCAAGGCTCAAGGCGTTGCTCTGGAAACCCTCAAAAACGACCCGGCACTGAAAAACGTCACGCTGCTTCAAGCGGATTACGACACTGAAAAGGCGTTGAAAAAAGAAATGAATATCCGCACCCAGTCGACCTTTGTGGTGTTCAAGGGCAAGACGGAAGTGGCCCGCAACGCAGGCGTGACCGATGCTGACAAGATCAAGGCCACGCTGGCTGCCGGCCTGTAAGCCGACTGTATCTACGTCATGGCTGGCATTGGACAACTGGGGTTCAGCCTGGCTGCAGGCAGCCTGACAACGCTGAGTCCGTGCGTCTTCCCGATCTTGCCGCTGGTCATTGGCAGCGCGGTGCAGGCCAACCGTTTTGCGCCTGTAGCAATGGGTGTCGGCATGGCATTGTCTTTTTCAATGATCGGGGTGTTGCTGGGCCTGCTGGGGCCTGCGCTGAACATTGACGGTGACAGTATCCGGCTGGCAGGTGCGGTGTTGCTGATGGCCTTTGGCATCGTGATGCTGGTGCCCGCACTGGACAAGCGCTTCTCAGGCTGGATGATGCCGATTGCCAGCTCTGCCAACAACATGTCGTCCCGGCTCAAGCCGGACTCGCTGTGGGGCGCGCTGCTGCTGGGCAGTCTGCTTGGGCTGGTCTGGAGCCCCTGTTCGGGTCCTTTGCTGGGTTCTGCGCTGGCGCTGGTGGCCAGCGATGGTGGCGGGTTGCAGGGCGGCATCATCCTGGGGGTGTTCGGTATCGGTGCCGCGATTCCACTGGTGGTGGTGGCATACGCCTCGCGCAGCGGTTTTGGCAGCATGCGCGGCTGGGTCATGGCACACATCGGCCTGCTGAAAAAAAGCTTCGGGATTTTATTGCTGTTTCTGGGCATGGCCATCTGGAGCGGGGGCGACAAGTGGCTTGAGGCGCGGGTGGTGTCGGTGCTGCCGGACTGGTGGATCAATCTGACCGTCAAATTTTAGGGGCTGGGCAGGTGCTGAATGCCAGAGACACCTTGCTGGGCGACAATCGGGACATGGAAACTTTCAACGCCACCAACCCCGTCGTTCGCGATGTTCAAAGTTTGGACGCCTACAACCCGCTCGCCAAACAAAAAGCGGCTGCCAAGCTCTCGCGCATTCCCGTCAAGGTTGAACGCGCCGAAGTGCTGAAAAAACCGGACTGGATTCGCGTCAAGGCGGGCTCGCCCACCACCCGTTTTTATGAGATCAAGCAGATCCTGCGCGAGAACAAGCTCAACACCGTCTGCGAAGAAGCCAGTTGCCCCAACATTGGTGAATGTTTCGGCAAAGGTACGGCGACCTTCATGATCATGGGCGACAAATGCACGCGCCGCTGCCCGTTTTGCGATGTCGGCCACGGCCGGCCTGACCCGCTGGATGCCGATGAGCCCCTGAACCTGGCCCGAACCATTGCCGCGCTCAAGCTCAAATACGTGGTGATCACCAGCGTGGATCGCGATGATTTGCGTGACGGTGGCAGTGGGCATTTTGTGGCATGCATTCAAAAAATTCGCGAGTTGTCACCCGGCACCACGATAGAGATTCTGGTGCCTGACTTCCGGGGCCGCGATGACCGCGCGCTGGAGATTTTGAAAGCCGCACCGCCAGATGTGATGAACCACAACCTGGAGACCGCGCCGCGCCTGTACAAAGAAGCCCGGCCCGGCAGCGACTATGCGTTTTCATTGAACCTGCTGAAAAAATTCAAGGCATTGCACCCTGGCGTGCCGACCAAAAGCGGCATCATGGTGGGCCTGGGTGAAACCGATGAAGAGATTTTGCAGATCATGCGCGACATGCGCGCGCACGACATCGACATGCTGACGATTGGCCAGTACCTGGCACCCAGCATGAGCCACTTGCCCGTGCGCCGCTACGTCCACCCGGACACCTTCAAAATGTTTGAGGCCGAGGCTTACAAGATGGGCTTCACCCATGCCGCCGTGGGTGCGATGGTGCGCAGCAGCTACCACGCCGATGAGCAGGCGCAAGCTGCAGGTGTGGCGCAAAAAATGGCTGATTGAACTGGTTGAACTGAGTAAGCCGGGGGTTATGCCCCCTGCTTTGTTAACTGGCCTTGGTTGCCAGCTGGGGCGTTTGATGGTGCTGAACCACGCGCCAGACGTCATGCGACAGCCAGCGGTAGGTGGATGTGCAATAAGCTGAATAACCCTTGTCACCCTCTTTGAAAGCTTCTGCTTTGTAAGCAATCACAATCAGCCCTTCTTGCGGGCGCGCGACCAGGCAATCAGCCAGCGTCACCCGCGACCAGCGCGGCGTGTCCGCCACCGCAGCAATGGCCTGCTTGCCTGCCATGACATAGGGCGGCTCGGGCAGCACCATCAAACAGGCAGGGTCGATCATTTCGCGGTAATGTTCGGCGCTTCCGGTCCACAAGCTTTCCTCAAATTCCCACACACGCTGGTCGTTCATAACAATCCTTTTTTGATTTCAACTGGGTCCTGATGGATTTTCAGAGCAATTGACGCGACCTGTTGTCAGAAGCGTGCGCTTCAAACTGTAGGCGACCATCTACTTTTGGGCACGATTTCGGGCGGGTCACGCCAAAAGCGCTGTCGGCCCGTCACCGGCCAGCCCCAGTGCGTGGTGGTTGACAAACGGGTGGCTCAAGGCACGATTCAAGAGCGCATTCTCTACCTGCAGGAGCGCAAAGCCGCGCTGGCTGAAATCGGCATCTGCCTGCAGGCTGCAGCCTGTGGGGATGTTGTAGTGCCCGCCACACAGGTAGCTTGCTTGAGGATTCGAGAATTTTGCCTACAGAAATAATCGCGTGTACAGATAAACTCACACTGTGCATATATTTGCATAAACAGCAAAGCAAATTTATGGCCAAAGGAATGTCTGAAGGACAACCAGGGTTGTCGTTGAAATTGCAGTCCTTATCGGCTGATTTGCCGATAAATGACGTCGCTGGGAACTGGTCGGGCCAGCAGGAGAACAATTCAATCCAGCCGGATCCAAGCTCTCTGGATATCAGGGCCGTGACGAAAAAGTTCGGCTCTTTCACAGCGCTCGATGAGATTTCACTTTCTCTGCGTGCGGGCGAGCTGGTCTCGATTCTGGGCCCCTCCGGTTGCGGCAAGTCAACCCTGCTTCGCGTGATTGCCGGGCTGGATGATGTGGATGCCGGTGACATCCTGATCGGTGGGCAATCCGTGATGGCAACCTCGCCCAAAAATCGGGGCGTGGCTTTTGTCTTTCAGAGCTATGCGCTCTACCCGCATCTCAATGGTTATGACAATATTGCGGCCCCGCTGGTGATGTGCGAATTAAGCGCCATTGACCGCCTGCCTTTTATCGGCAGACTGGTGCCGTCAGCCCGTGCCCGGTATGCATCTATCGACAGCCGGGTAAATGCCGTGGCGCAGTTGTTGAAGGTCGAGCCTTTTCTGGGCCGCAAGCCGTCACAGATGTCTGGCGGGCAACGCCAGCGTATTGCGCTGGGACGCGCACTGATCCGCGAGCCGAAGCTGTTTCTCCTCGATGAACCGCTGGCCAACCTGGACGCCTCGCTGCGCAACCAGACCCGGGCCGAGCTATCGACGCTGCAAAAGCGGCTCGGCACCACGACCGTGTTCGTCACGCATGACCAGAACGAAGCGATGGCGCTGTCTGACCGCATTGCGCTGATGTTTGCCGGGCAAATCCGGCAGATCGGAACGCCTGACGAGCTCTACCGCAACCCGGTTGATCTGGATGTGGCCAGGTTTTTGTCCCAGCCCCACCTGAACACGCTTTCGGCAGCGGTTGCGGCAGCCGGTCGGGTGCTGATCGCCGGTGAGCATCTGGTGTTTGCCGATGCCCGCAACCCCAATTCGATCGGTATTGTCGGTTTTCGGCCCGAGCATTGTGCGCTGCATCGGCACCAGATGCCGGGCACGCTGGCCGTTAGCATCGAACGGCTGGAACACGCCGGTGCCGAGGCGCATGTTTTCGTGCGGCTGTCCACTACCGGCGACTTATGCGTGGTGCGGATAGCCTCCAGCGCCATCAAGGACTGGCCCGCTGGCAGCCACGCCTGGCTGGCCATCGACCCGGCGCAAGGCTGGTTCTTTCCCCGCGCAGCGCACCGGCGCGATGCCGCCCTGGTTTTGCAGCGCGCTGTCGCCTGAGCTGATGACAGATTCACTTTTGCCTGCATCGGGTATGGTCGGCACGGTCTCGCGCCCGTCCTCGCGGCTGTTGACGCAGCGGCGCGCCGGGGCCTTGCTGGCCAGCCCTGCCGCTTTGCTGCTGCTGCTGCTGGTGTTGCTGCCATCAAGCGCCGTGCTGGTGCTGTCACTGACCGACTATCAGCTGGCCATGACGGCCCCAAGCTTTGTCGGCCTCGACAACTATGGCGCAACCATGGCCGATCCCCAGTTTGCAAAAAGCCTGCGCAACACGGCCATTTATGTGGCGACCGTTGCGCCCTTTTCGATTGCGCTGGGGCTGCTGTTTGCGCTGATGATCGAGTCGCGCCGTACGTTGCGGGGGTGGTACAGAACGGCATTTTTTCTGCCGGTGACTGCCACACTGGTGGCGATGGCGACTGCCTGGGAAGTGCTGCTGCACCCGACGTTTGGCCTGGTCAACATGCTGCTGGCAACCTTCGGTGCCAGCAAAATCCGCTTTTTGTCCGACCCCGATGTTGCACTGATGGCGATTGCAGCCATTGGCATCTGGAAGCAGATCGGCTTTAACCTGGTTCTTTTCCTGGCTGGCCTGTCAACCATTCCCACAGAACTCTACGAGTCGGCCAGTCTGGATGGTGCAGACAGCGGCTGGCGGCGCTTTTTTCTTGTCAGCTGGCCGATGCTGGGGCCGGTTGTGCTGTTTGTGGTTGTCATCACCCTGATCCGCGCTTTCTCGGACTTCGAGGCGGTGGTGGTTTTAACCGATGGCGGGCCGGTGCGCTCGACCAGCGTGGTGCTGTTTCTTCTTTACGAAGAAGCCTTTCGTTACTTCAAGATCGGCACCGGCTCGGCAATTGCCGTGATGTTTCTGATCTTTCTCGCACTGGTAAGCTGGCTGCAGTTCAAGGTGGGCAACCGGCGCATCCATTATGCTTAAATTTCGCCGCAACTGGCCAACACTGGCCTCGCTGGCCAGCAATGCCGTGCTGATAGTCGCGTCGGCGGTGATGCTGTTGCCGTTTGTCTGGATGGTGATGGTGTCCCTGACTCCCCGCGGCGAGGTCTTTACCGGCGCGCTCTGGCTGCAACCCAGCTTGCAGGCCGCCCAGGAAAACTACAGCTTTGCGCTGTCGCGAGCGCCGCTGCTGCGCTACATGTTCAATGGTGCAGTCATTTGTATCTCGATTCTGGTCCTGCAGCTGCTGGTGGCCGCGCCAGCGGGTTACGCACTGGCAAAACTGCCGTTTCGCGGCCGGCCGCTGCTGATGGCGGCGGTCATTGCCGGGCTGATGATTCCGATCCAGGTGCCGGCCATTCCGCTGTACATCGCCCTGGCTTATGCCGGTTTGCTTGACAGCTATACCGCGCTGATTCTCCCCTTCGTAGTCTCTGGTTTTGGCATCTTTTTGTTCCGGCAATTCTTCGCGACCTATCCGGATGAAGTGATCGACGCCGCACGGCTGGACGGTTTTTCAGAACTGGCGATTGTCTGGCGGCTGATGCTGCCAGCAGCCTGGCCAGCGGTCGCCGCTTTCTCGATCTTTTCAGTCGTGGCGCACTGGAACGATTTGTACTGGCCGCTGGTTGTGGTGTTGCGGCCCGAGATGATGACGCCGCCGCTGGGGCTGGCGACCTTCCGCCAGTCCGGGGAAAGCGCTGGCAATGTCGGCGCGCTGATGGCGGGCGGCGTGCTGATCACGGCCCCGCTGGTGGTGCTTTTCGCTTTCGCACAAAAACATTTCATTGCCGGCATGACGCTGTCGGCAAGGCCCGCTCCTGTTAAAATCTGAAGGAAAACTCCATGACCCGAATCGTTATTCGCGCTGCGCTTTGCCTGGCGCTCGCTGTAGGCAGCCTGCTACCAGCCTTGGCGCAAACAAAGCTCGATGGCTACCACACTTACCCGGCGCACAAGGTCTGGCAGGACGAGCTGGTCAAGCGCTTTGAGGCCAAACGGCCAGATATAGACATCACTTACCGGGCACCCGCACCCACCTATGACGACGCGCTGCTGACCATCGCCCGGCAACAGCTGACCCGGCAGCAGCCCGACTTTCATCTGGGCGGTATGCACCTGCTGCGCGAATTTGCGGCGCGCGGGTTGATCCAGCCTTTCGACGATCTTTTGCAAGGCAAGGACATGGCGGCGCTGGGCTATTCAAAAGAGATTCTGGCGCAGGGGCAGATCAAGGGCCTGCAATATGCCCTGCCCTGGGGCGTCTCAACGCCGGTCATCTTTGTCAATACCGATCTGGTGCGGCGCGCCGGTGGTGACCCGGCGCGCATTCCGTCGAACTGGAATGAATTCATTGCACTGGCAGGCCGCATTGCCGCTCTGGAGCCCGAAATGTTGGGCATGAATTGGGAGCTGGGCAACGACGACTGGATGACGCAAAACCTGTTTCTGAACAATGACGCGCCGCTGCTGACGGCAGATGAGACCGACATCGGTTTTGACACCGACAAGGGCCTGGCGGCGCTGACGCTGTACCAGCGGTTTTACAAGGAAGGCGGCCAAAAGCCGATCGACCAGCAAGCGGCGCGGCAGACCTTTTTCGCCGGCAAGATGGGCTTTTATGTGGCAACAACAGCGGCTATCCGGTCGTTTAACAACGAGGTCGGAAAACGCTTTGTTCTGACAACTGCGCCGCTGCCGCTGATGTCGCCGAATGCCAAAATATCCAGCGGCGGCATGGTGGCCGTGATCGTCACGAAAGACCCGCTCAAGCGCAAGGCCGCACTGGACTATCTGCTGTTTGGCACCAGCGCAGAAGCGCAGGCTTTTATTGTGACAAACACGGGCTACATGCCGTCGAATACCGGCGTTATCCAGGGCAAATTGCTGGCGGACTTTTACCGTGACAACCCGGCCTACTTCACCAGCGTCAGCCAGATTCCGAGGTCGCGTGCCTGGCTGGGCTGGCCCGGTGAGAACGCGGTTCGCATCGGCCGCGAGGTGCGGGACGAA
>JBBRMH010000129.1:0-11431 GCA_038230935.1 Burkholderiales bacterium
AAAGCATGGGGTCAGGTCTTGCAATCACACATACAGCCTAACCCTGCATTCGAGAGGGACAGCCCGGAAGCAGGCTGCCCCTCAATTTGAACGTTAAGCTCATCAAACCTATCGCATCATGCTGCCACCTGATTTACTCAACTCCGCGAAGCGCAGCATCCTTTGCTGGCTCGCTACCGTCGATGAGACTGGTCAGCCAAACGTCTCACCTAAGGAAATCTTCGCCCCATTCGATGACAACAGAATGCTGGTGTTGTAGAACAAACCATATTTTTCACACAGCGCCTTGATCTTGGGGGCGACTTGGGGGTAACGGTGTGCGGGTATGTCGGGGAACAGTTGGTGTCCGATCTGATGGCTCAGGTGGCCGCTCATGATGTGAAAAAAACCGCCCGCCTTCCAGATTGCTGGAGCCCGACAGCTGGCGCAAATACCAGTTGTCCCGTGTTTCGTTGCGGGTGTATTCTTCACGGTAAATCGCCACGCCTTCGGTGAAGTGACCGCGAAAAATGATCACATAAGTCCACAGATTGCGAATCAGGGTGGCCAAAAAATTGCCCGCCGGCACGCGCGGTGCGCTCCACAAGGCCAGCGCGCGGAACAGCAAATAGTCTTTGAACCACTGCTTGCCGGTTTTTCTTAAAAAGCGGTTCAAGAGCAACTTGTTCGCGGCTCAGAGCGTGGGTTTTGGCAAAGCCAGAGGGGCCGTTCGATGTAAGGATGTACCAATGCCCACACGGTAAATCGCCCTCTGAGATAATGTCTGTATGAGTATTACCTACAAAGACGCAGCGGGAATTGAAGGCATGCGGGTCGCTGGCAAGCTGGCCTCTGAAGTGCTGGACTACCTGACACCGTTCATCAAACCCGGCCTGACCACCAACGAGATTGACCGCCTCGCGCATGATTACATGACGCAGGTGCAACACACGATTCCGGCCACGCTGGGCTACCAGCCGCAGGGCTACGCGCCCTACCCCAAGTCGCTGTGTACATCGGTCAACCATCAGGTTTGCCACGGCATTCCCAATGACAAGCCGCTTAAGAAAGGCGATACCGTCAATGTTGACGTGACGGTCATCAAGGACGGCTGGCACGGCGACACCAGCCGTATGTACATGGTGGGAGAGACCTCGATTGCTGCCAAGCGCCTGTGCACGGTCACGTATGAGGCGATGTGGCAAGGCATCATGCGGGTCAAACCGGGTGTGCGGCTGGGCGACCTGGGGTTTGCCATCCAGCAGTTTGCTGAAAGACAGGGCTTTTCTGTGGTGCGCGAATTCTGCGGCCACGGCATTGGCAACAAGTTTCATGAAGACCCGCAGGTGCTGCATTACGGCAGGCCCGGTACCCTGGAAGTGCTCAAACCCGGCATGACCTTCACGATTGAACCGATGATCAACGCAGGCAAGCGCGACATCAAGGATGGCCCGGAAAAAGACGGCTGGAGCATTGTCACGCGCGACCATTCGCTGTCTGCACAGTGGGAACACACCGTGCTGGTGACCGAAACCGGCTATGAAGTGCTTACCTTGTCTGCGGGCAGCCCGCCCGTACCGGCGTTTGTGGAGGTCTTTCATGCAGCGGCGGCGGTGCCAAGCAACCCGGTACAAGTCGCCGTCAGTGCCTGACGCGCTGACCTGCAACCTGTGCTTCCCACCCTGAGCGCAATGGCACCCCATGGTTGACGTCGTACAGGTTCGGGAGCAGTACCGCGAAGGCAAACAGGCGCTGTTTGCCTCACTGGCAAACAGCGGCCCGTCTACACGCGGTATCCGCAGCCTGCTTCAAAAACTCGCCAGACACACCGACGCCACACTCCGGCTGCTTTGGCAACATGCCAATTTTCCGGTATCTGCGTGCCTGGTGGCCGTCGGTGGCTACGGCAGGCAAGAGCTGTTTCCGCACTCTGATGTGGATGTGCTGCTCTTGCTGGCCGATGATGCGGATGTCGATACCGACCCGGACCTCAAAGCCAAAGTAGAAGGCTTCATCACCAACTGCTGGGACAGCGGCCTGGAGATTGGCTCCAGCGTGCGCACGGCGGCCGACTGCGTGACAGAAGCCGGCAAAGACGTCACGGTACAGACCTCCCTGCTGGAGGCGCGACTGGTCACGGGTTGCAGAAAAAACTTTTCAAGCCTGCAACAACAGCTGGCTGGCGTGCTGGAGCCCAAGGCATTTTTTATTGCCAAAACCCTGGAGCTGCGCCAGCGCCACAACAAGTTTGAAGACACGCCTTACGCTCTGGAGCCCAACTGCAAGGAGTCGCCGGGCGGCTTGCGCGATTTGCAGGTTATTTTGTGGGTGGCGCGCGCTGCCGGTCTCGGTAAATCGTGGGATGACCTGGCCAGAAGTGGCCTGGCCACGCCGTTTGAAGTGCGCCAGATCAAGGCCAATGAAGCCTTGCTGAGCCTGATCCGTGCGCGCCTGCACCTGACCGCCAGACGGCGTGAAGACCGGCTGGTGTTCGATCTGCAAACCGCCGTGGCCGAGTCGTTTGGCTACACCGGGAAAGCCGAAGACGGCAGCCGCTTGCCGCGCCGGGCCAGCGAGTCGCTGATGCGCCGCTATTACTGGGCGGCCAAAGCCGTGACCCAGCTCAACCAGATTTTGCTGCTCAATATTGAAGAGCGCCTCAATCCCAACACTTACCCGCTGCAGCCAATCAACGAGCGTTTTTCAGACAAGGCAGGCATGCTGGAAGTCGCCAGCGACGACTTGTACCTGCGCGAGCCGCATGCCATTCTTGAGACTTTCCTGCTCTACGAGACCAACATCGGCGTGAAGGGCCTGTCAGCCCGCACATTGCGCGCGCTGTACAACGCCCGCAGGATCATGAACAGCGCATTTCGCCGTGACCCGGTCAATCGCGACACCTTCCGGCGCATTCTTCAGCAGCCAGAAGGCATCACGCACGCCATGCGGCTGATGAACCAGACCTCGGTGCTGGGGCGTTATTTGTGGGTCTTCAGGAAAATCGTCGGACAGATGCAGCACGATCTGTTTCATGTTTATACGGTGGACCAGCATATTTTGATGGTGCTGCGCAATATGCGGCGCTTTTTCATGGCGGAGCATTCGCATGAGTACCCGATGTGCTCCCAGTTGGCCGCAGGCTGGGACAAGCCCTGGATTTTGTACATTGCCGCGCTGTTTCATGACATCGCCAAAGGGCGCGGCGGTGACCACTCAGAGCTCGGCTGCAAGGATGTACGCCTGTTTTGCCGCCAGCACGGCATTGCACTGGAAGACGCCAGGCTGGCCGAGTTTCTGGTCGGCGAACATCTGAGCATGAGCCGCATTGCCCAGAAAGAAGATCTGAGTGACCCCGAGGTGATTGCCGCTTTTGCGCGGCGTGTGGGCAATGAGCGTTACCTCACCGCACTGTATCTGCTGACGGTGGCCGACATTCGGGGCACCAGCCCCAAGGTATGGAATGCCTGGAAAGGCAAGCTTCTGGAAGACCTGTACCGTTACACCCTGCGCGTGCTGGGTGGCCGGGCACCGGATGCCGATGCAGAAGTGGAGGCCCGCAAACGTGAAGCCCTGATCTTGCTGGCCTTGCATACCCAGCCTTTTGAGTCGCATAAGGCGCTTTGGGAAACCCTGGACGTGAGTTACTTCATGCGCCACGATGCTTCAGACATTGCCTGGCATGCCCGCCAGCTGTCGCGCCACGTGGGCAAGGCCAAGGCGATTGTCCGGGCGCGCCGCTCATCAGCTGGTGAGGGCATGCAGGTGCTGGTGTACACGCCGGATGCGCCGGACCTGTTTGCACGCATTTGCGGTTACTTTGACCAGGCCGGGTTCAGCATTCTGGATGCCAAAATTCACACCGCCAACAATGGCTACGCGCTCGATACCTTTCAGGTCGCCAGCCCGGACCTGGAAGACCATTACCGCGAACTGGCCGCCATGGTTGAAGCCAATCTGGACCGCACGATTGAAGAGCCCGGCCCCCTGCCCCCGCCTGGCAAAGGCCGCCTGTCACGCCGGGTCAAGAGCTTTCCAATTGCGCCACGGGTGGACTTGCGGCCAGACGAAAAAGCCCAGCGCTGGCTGCTGAGTGTGTCTGCCAGTGACCGTGCGGGCCTGCTTTACCTGATTGCCCGGGTTTTGGCCCGGCACCACATCAACCTGAAGCTGGCCAAAGTCACCACACTGGGCGAGCGGGTAGAAGACACTTTTTTGATTGACGGCCCCGAGCTGCAGCAAAACAAGGCCCAGATTGCGATTGAAACCGAGCTGCTGCAGGCGCTGAGCGATTGACAAGCAGCCGTCACCCTTTTGTCAGGGTGCCAGCATACATCTGTCAGCGAATCTGGCCACGAATTTCGCCACCTGGGAAAGCTGCGCTGTGTGCGTTGAAATACAGACCTCCCTGCTTGAAGGCCTTGAACTGGTCGGCCGTGAGAATGGTTCCGGCTGGCACAGAATAAACATTCGGGCTGGCTGTGGTCGTCACCATGCGAATGATGATGCCGCCATTGACACCAGCAGCACCCAGATGAATGTGACCATCAGTGGCAGTCATGCCACTCACGGTGAACGAGCCACTGGCAGCGCGTGTGAACGGATCGACGATCAAAGTGGCTGTGCCAGTGGCCGTCGACGCGTTGGCAGGGAGTTCTTGACTTGCAGCCATCGGCACTACACGTACGTTGCGCGCAATCTGGCCGCGAATTTCACCCCCTGGAAAGGCTGTTGAATGTGCGTTGAAATAAAGCGCTCCGTTGTTGAGCAAAGTCACTTGCGCATCGGTCAGGACCGCATCGGCGGCTGAGGCCCAGATGCGGCTGCCAGGTGCTGTCTCGGTCAGCGGAAACAGGACCGGGCCGTTGTTGCCCACCGTGCCGCTGTGAATGTGAGCGACAGTTGCAGCCAGGCCCACCAGGCTCAAGCGGGCCGAGAACTTTTTGCTGATCGGATCAAAACTGAGCAATCCATTGCCTGTGGCCGTGGAGGCGTTGGTAGGTACTTCCTGCGCGCTGGTCAACTGTGCGGCAGAGACTTCCCGTCCGATCTGACCACGGATTTCGCCGCCAGGATTCTCAGGCGTGTGGGCATTGAAGTACAGCCCTCCTGATGCAAAAGCTTCGGCTTGTGCCTGTGTGAGGGTGGTACCCGCTGGTACGGACCAGGTGCCGGGCGCAGACTGGGTCAGATCAACAATGATCGGACCATTCGCGCCAACTTCGCCCTGGTGGATATGCGCTGCAGTAGCGGTCAACCCATTGATGCTGATACTGCCCGTCACAGCGTTTAAAAGTGATGCAACAGTCAGGGTACCCGTACCAACGCCTCCCGTCAGGGTTGGTATCAGTTCCTGGTCACCTGACAAGGCTGATGCCAGAGTCACGTTGTTCACCACAATCGGCGTATTGACCGATGACGTGCCTTCTGCGCCGCCACAGGCTATCAATGTCAGCGACATCAATGCTGCGATCGGAAAGCCCAATAGACGGGTCATTTTTAAAGTTTGGGGATACTTCATATGTCGAATGTTCCTGTGCAACGCTTTGCTGCTGGGTTTTTAAATATTCACAAGCCACTGTTGGCGATGCAAATATTAACGCCAGTGGCAAAGATTTAAATTTAACCCTGACAACCTGAGGGTCTGGAAAACCAGGTCATGGCATGTGGCCATGCGCCCCCTGGCAAGCGCAGGCACCAAAAGTGCCAGTTCGGACTCACCAAGACTCGCTACAAGGGTCTTGCCAAGAACACGGCGCAGTTGGTCACATGGTTTGCGCTGAGCAATCTTTGGATGGCACGCCGCACGCTGATGCAAGGCGCCAAGGCATCAGTGTGTCTGAAATGCGGGAAAACATCCGCAAATAGCCTCAAAGGCTCGACACTGCCTTGAAATTCGACGAAATTGCAACTTCAGTTTCACCATGTGAAAAATCCACGCTCAACTCTCGCTTCGGCGGGGGTTTGCAGACCTTCCCCAGATTCATCTCACCATGAATTTTGGCTCAGCTCTTTGCGATGATGGGTTCGAGTCTGGTATTTCCCCAGACAAAGGCATGTTCGCCAATGCATCCAACCTACTGGGCTGCTCTGAAATTGCCTCATGGAGCCCATGCGCTACATACCAGCTGGAGCGCATGCGTGCTTCTCGCGTATGGGAGCCCAGACGCGGCGTGATGAACAGGTTTTTAAGTCCCCAGAGCGGCGAGTCTTCTGCCTGAAACCCGGCCTCGGCACCATCGATGACGCAGGCCTCGATGCGGCCATCGCACAGAGCGGTCGCAAGCGCACCCTGGTCATACAGGTCGCTGCGGCTGATGCCAACCCACAGCTGGTTGCGTTTGCAATCTGCCAGCACCTTGTCGTTGATAAAGCCCTTGAAACGGGTGGCATACAGCATTTGCACCGATACCGCGTCTGCGTAGCGCAGGAGTTCGGGCAGGGCAACCGGCTGGATGTGCAGCTGCTTCCAGACAGGTGCATCATGATGCACGGCCGGGTCATAACCCACCAGCCTCACACCCAGGCCATGCAGCATGCTGGCCAGGGTAAGCGCCGTGGGTGCCAGGCCCAGTATGGCCACCGTACTGCCGTACAGCTCACGCCCCATCTGGGCACCGGGGTGGCGACGCCCCATGAGGGACGACACCAGACCGCGCCGGTACAAGAGCAACAGGCTGCTCAGTAGATACTCGGCATTGGAGCGAACACTGGCGCTCCTGGCATGAACCAGCTTGATGCCACGCTCATGGCAGGCTTCCAGATCGGTGTTGTTAGTGCCTACATGCAGGCGGGAAACAGCTTTGAGTTTGGGCAAAAAGTCCAGTAGTTCGCGTGTCACCACAGCTTGTCGGTGAAAGACAATCGCTTTGGTCTTGCAGGCGGCCTTGCGCAGAGCCACCATGTCTTCGGCAAGCTCGGGGCGGTATGCCACGCTGTGCCGGGCTTCCAGCCAGGTCACGGCCTCGGGTACCAATGCGTCTAAAAGTAAGATGTCCACCCTGCTGTCCTTTTTTGTTGGGCGCACCATCACGGTGGTTTCGACTGCACTTTTGATATCTTCTCGTCGCGCGTCTGTCTGACGAATCACGGCTGACTACAGCGCGAGACTTTATGCTTTTATCTCACCAAAGTCGATGTAAAAAATAACCCGTCTGACAAAACCGCTTTTCCTGTGGCCGACCTGGGTACACGGCTTTTACCCGCCACCAAAGCCCAGCCCAAGGAAATGCTGCCGGTGGTAGACAAACCACTGATCCAGTACGCCTTAGAAGAAGCCGATGCAGCGAACATCCGCCACATGATTTTCGTCACCAGGCGCAATAAACGCGCTATTGAAGACCATTTTGACACCGCCTATGAACTTGAAACCGAGCTGGAAGCCGCTTGATGGAGCCACCCGGTGGGCAGCCGGTGTTGGCGCAAATGGTGGCGCAGTTTGGAAAAATTCAACAGTCCCTGTTGGCCGTGCAGGAGGTGCCACTGGCCCAGACGCGCCGCTATGGCATGGTCGCGGGCGACAGGCTGGGCGAGGCTGATAACCGGTTGATCAAAGTAGCCCCCTTGGTTGAAAAACCTGCGCCAGAAGTCACGCCATCATGCATGGAAGTGGCCAGGAACTATCTGGCCAACCTCAAGCTGGACTAACCTGGAAGATGCTGGCTATAAAAGCGTTTGAGTGACATTTCAACGCCGGTTTGCTGACAATTTACCGGCGTTTCAGGACGTGAAAAAAATCAGCGCCATCGTGGTTTTGTTCTACCAGTTCATTACCCGTTTGCTTGGCAAATGCCTGGAAATCGCGGGGGGAGCCGGAATCCGTTGAGACCACGCGCAGCAGCTGGCCGCTGAGCATTTCTGCCAGTGCTTTTTTGGCCTTCAAAATAGGCAGCGGGCAGTTCAGGCCGCGGGTGTCGAGTTCTTTGTCAATAGTCATGGATGTCCTTGAGCGGGCCAGCAAGTGCAGAACCTGCAGCGATTTTAAGGGCGCTTGGCCCACTCTATAAATTCGGGAATGTGGCCTTGCGACCTCAGCCAGTCGGCCAGCGCATAGCCGGTTCCGGCGGGCCAGCACTTGACCTGGTCTGGCGCGTAGAGCTTGTACTCCACCAGCTCCGGCGACAAAGCCACCTCGCCCGTACACACCGCATGGTAGGCGATGATGACCTGGTTCATGCGCTGGAAGTCGTACACACCGATCAGGTTCAAAGCCGTGGTGTCCAGATTGGTTTCTTCCTTGATTTCGCGCGTGATGCCAACTTGGGGCGTCTCACCTGCTTCCATGAACCCGGTGATCAGCGCGAACATGCGGTGCGACCAGGCCGCATTGCGCGCCAGCAAAATCTGGCCGTGGTACTGAACCACAGCTGCCAGAACGGGTGTGGGATTGTTCCAGTGGGTGTAGTCGCACGCCGGGCAGCGCAGGCGCGTTTTATCACCGCCATCTTCACGCTGCATCACCAGGGCCAGCGCCGTTGCGCATTGCGGACAGTATTTGAATTCGTGGGTCATGAGTCGTTTTATCGTTGGTATTTTTTGGTCATTTGCTATTTAATCAATAGCTGGTAGCGCCTGTATTTACTGCCTCAGAGTCATGTTTGACGCCCTAACTGCTGGCACGCTCAAGCCGGGAACACGCCGGTCGACAAATAGCGGTCGCCCCGGTCACAGACGATAAACACAATGACGGCATCGCGCACCGTTTTTGCAATCTCCTGGGCCACCCAGCAAGCTCCCGCAGCCGAAATGCCGGCAAATATCCCTTCTTCACGCGCCATGCTGCGGCACATGTTCTCGGCATCTGCCTGGCTGACCAGTACCAGCTCATCGACATGGCGGGCGTCGTAAATAGCCGGCATGTAAGCCTCGGGCCACTTGCGGATACCGGGAATGCGCGAGCCTTCACTGGGTTGCGCCCCAATGATCTGGATTGCCGGATTTTTTTCTTTCAGGTAATGCGACACGCCGGTGATCGTGCCCGTTGTACCCATGGAACTGACAAAATGTGTCACCTGCCCTGACGTTTGTGTCCATATTTCAGGCCCGGTGGTTTCGTAGTGGATGCGCGGGTTGTCCAGATTGGCAAACTGGTCCAGCACATGGCCCTGACCGTCTTTTTGCATTCGCGCCGCCAGATCGCGGGCGTGTTCCATGCCACCGCTTTTTGGGGTGAGCAGCAACTCGGCACCAAAAGCTTTCATGGTCTGGGCACGTTCAATCGACAGGTCCTCCGGCATGATCAGCACCATGCGGTAACCCTTGATCGCTGCCACCATGGCCAGCGCAATGCCGGTATTGCCCGATGTGGCTTCAATCAGGGTGTCGCCGGGCTTGATGTCGCCGCGCTCTTCTGCCCGCTGGATCATTGACAGCGCGGGTCTGTCCTTGACCGAACCGGCTGGGTTGTTGCCTTCGAGTTTTCCCAAAATCACATTGCCACGCGCTGCGTTGTCTGCAGCGCTAATACGCTGCAACGCCACCAGCGGTGTGTTGCCGACGACTTCTTCAAGAGTTGGATATTTCATAGCCGCTAATGTGCCATAATTCAAGGCTGTACACAGCGTCGCCCGGGTGGTGGAATTGGTAGACGCACGGGACTCAAAATCCCGCGCCGAAAGGCGTGCCGGTTCGATTCCGGCCCCGGGCACCATGCGATAGATTCACACAGTCTCACAACACCTCAAAACCCGCGTAGTTCATAGCTACAGCGGGTTTTTTATCGCCTCACGTCATCTCACGGGGTAACATGCCATGTCGGTATTTTGTCGGTACTTTTGTCGGTATCTGCACTTTCTCAAAACTGAGATACCGACAAATAGGTACTTATGGCACTCACTGACACATTCGTTAAGCAGACCAAAGAGATCAAAAAGCACTTTGACGGCGGGGGCATGTACCTGCACGTTAAGGCGGCGGGGAAGTACTGGCGCATGGATTACCGCTTTGCAGGAAAAGCCCGAACCCTGGCGCTGGGTACGTACCCTGAAGTCTCACTACTCAAGGCCAGATCGCGCAGAAAAGATGCACGGGCGCTGCTGGCTGACGGCATAGACCCTGGTGCAGCAAAGCGGCAGCAAAAGCAGGTCACGGCGGATGCAGCAGCCAACACCTTTGAGACGGTGGCACGGGTCTGGCTGGCAAAGACGGCAGCCGAGCGCATGGCCAGCACTCACGGCAAAGTCACCACCTGGCTGGAAAAGGATGTTTTCCCCTCGCTTGGGATGATGCCCATATCAACCATTGGCCCGCGTGACGTACTGGCAGCACTTCGCCCGATGGAGGCACGGGGGGCGCTGGACAGCGTGCAGCGGGTCAAACAGATATGTGGGCAGGTGTTTCGCTACGCAGTGGCCAGCGGCAGCGCAGAACGCGACGTGACACAAGACCTCAAGGGCGCACTGACCAAACACGTTGCCGGGCATTTTGCAGCGATTACCGAACCCAAACAAGCAGGCGACCTGATGCGGGCCATCCATGGCTATCAGGGACACCCCTGCACCATGGCGGCGCTCAAACTCTCGCCACTGGTGTTTGTACGCCCTGGCGAACTGCGCACGGCGGAATGGGCGGAGATTGACCTGGACGCGGCACAGTGGCGCATACCGGGCAGCAAGATGAAGATGAAGCTCGACCACCTTGTACCCTTGTCAGGTCAAGCCGTGGCGCTGCTTCGCACCGTCCAGCCCCTGACCGGACACGGCAGGTATGTTTTCCCCAGCCTGAGAACGGGCGAACGGCCCATGAGTGAGAACACGATTAACAGCGCACTGCGCGGCCTGGGCATTGCAGACACCGTGCATTCAGCCCACGGGTTCCGGGCGATGGCCAGAACCATCATGGATGAAGTCATGGGTGAACGGGTTGACCTGATCGAGCACCAGTTAGCCCATACCGTCAAGGATGCCAACGGCAGGGCCTACAACCGCACGGCGCACCTGCCAGCACGGGTTTCGATGATGCAACGCTGGGCGGACTACCTGGACAAGTTGCGCATGGGTGCGGATGTGATTCAATTCAAAGCAGCATGACCATCACATAGAACTGTTTTTTGCCAGTCCTAGCCATCGCCTAATTACCGATGGTGAAAACCCGTTGCCCCCCTGACGGGCTGGACTGGCTCCTATTTTTCAGGGGCTGGGGGGTGTATGGAAATTGACATCGACAAACTTGTTGAATCCGAGCTTGATGAATTGGATTCTTTGATTTCAAAGTACGAAATTCCGATAGATTTATTTCGTGAATGTGCCACTTCATTTTTGATGGAACCCATATATCGAGAATTTTTAAAACTAAAAGAAAAGGGAATGTCATCCATTGAAACGACTGATGAACTGAATACTCTTTTAAGTGGTTATTTATCTAAAAAAATGCGGCTTCTTCAGGCTGTTCCTCACATCCCAAACAAAACCGTTTACTGTATTTGCGTGGCTTACACGACTCTATGTAGCAATCATTT
>JBBRMH010000130.1:0-11329 GCA_038230935.1 Burkholderiales bacterium
GCAAGCCGGGGCACTTGATGCTTTCGCCGCTTTGTACGGCAAAGCCGAACGCAAACTGTTTGCTGACATTTCAGCCGGGCAAGACAGCCTGAAGATCAAGTCTGATTTCATGAAGGAAACTGGCTTGTCGTCCCGCCAGTTCAACGCAGTGCGCGTGGGCCTGCAAGGCAAAATTGATTCAATTAAGGCGCTTAAAAAAGACTTGATTAAGGATTCAGAGCAACGCATCAAAAAACTCGTTGCGCGTATAAAAAAGCTCAGTCCCAAGCCCAAAAAGGCGATTGAAAGGGCAATTCGGCCTGTAAAAATATCAGTAGCCAAAGTAGCCAAAGTAGCCAAAGTAGCCAAAACTTCAAAGCTCGAATCAGCAGAGCAAAGAAAAAAACGGCTTTTCAAGCTGCACCAGGCCAAGCGATCTTTGGCTATGCGTGAGGCTCGGTTGATCAAACTCAAGGCCGATGAATCCAAAGGCATTACCAGGCTTTGCTTTGGTAGCAAAAAACTATTTCACGCTCAGTTCGATTTAAGAGCAAATCGGTTTGCTGATCATGCCGCCTGGAAGCGCGAATGGGTAGAGCAGCGGAACAACCAGTTTTTCGTCTTGGGCTCCAAGGACGAGATGGCCGGATGTCAGGGCTGTCAAGCTCATGCAGACGTTGATGGCACGCTAGGCCTGCAGCTTCGGCTTCCCGATGCAATTGGGCAGCACCTGCATCTAAGCGGCATTCGCTTTGCCTATGGCCAGTCACAGATTCTTGTAGCGTTGGCATCGAGCGCACGCGTTGCGTCAAAAGGGGTCTGTGGAAAGCTCGCTGGCAAGGCCATTGTCAAACGTACGGGTACTGCGATGAGCTACCGGTTTGTGCGCGATGCCAAAGGCTGGCGAATATTCGTGAGCACCCAGGCACCAGAGATCGTTATCACGACGCTGCGCAGTCTGGGCGCGGTAGGTGTGGACCTCAACGCAGACCACCTGGCTGTATCCCAAACAGATCGCTTTGGAAACCTTGTGCACACTGCCAGAGTAGCAACAGCAACTTATGGGAAGTCTCAGCACCAAGCCAAGGCCATTTACGGCGATGCTGCGGTCAGCATTGCCAGAGCAGCACGTTTGTTGAAAAAACCAGTTGTCATTGAAAAGCTGGACTTTCGAAAGAAGAAGCTGACCCTCTCCAAGGGCGGCATGTGCAGCCCGCGCAAAGCGCGGATGCTTTCAAGCTTTGCGTATAGCCAAGCCGCCTGCAGCATCAAAGCGGCCTGCTACCGCTTTGGCGTAGAGGTCATTGAAGTCAATCCGGCATATACCTCTGTGATAGGAGCGGTTAATCACGCTCAGCCCAAAGGTATATCCATCCATCAGGACGCGGCTTTTGCCATCGCCCGAAGAGGCTTGGGTTTTTCCGAGCGCCTGACTGCGCGTGCTGGCTTGGCGCCAGCGCGCGGTGGTGGCCATGTCACCTTTGAGCTACCTGCAAGGAATCGCTCAGAGCATGAATGGACATTTTGGTCGGGCGTGAGGATGAACTTGAACGCGGCGCATGCAGCGCATTTCCGGCGTGCGGGACACAGCGTTCCTGCGCCACCACTGTCCCCTCATAAGCGGGCAGTGTGTGCTACTGGTCTTATCACGGTGCAAGCCCGTGACGCGAGCGGCTCAAACTGTGGGGCCTGCGATCCACTACCAGACATGCCGTTTTGATTGCTTCCAAGCAATGGCATATTTGGGTATGGAATTTCTAACGGTGAGCACAACGACGAGTGGCAGTGCGGTTTTCAGGGGTGAGCGGTGGGGCATTGAAGTGGTTGAAGCCTGAAATCGCAGGATCAAAGGCTTTGATGGTGCAGGCGGAGAGCTTTGAGTCACAGGCAGATCAAGCTTGAGCGATTTTGCTTCAAAAGTCGATCTGACATGGACTCGACCACAGAAAGTGTGCAGACAGCAAATTGGAACAGATATCGCCATATTGCCAGGTTTTGGATTAATGCATTTGCTCTCCTTTTCCGTATCCAGAACCCCCCGACTGGCAACACAAAAAACCAATAAAACCAGTCTCCAGCCCAGCAAATACGTGTGCAGACAGCTACTTTTTTCATAGCAAGCCATTCCCAGCCTGCAGACTAGACACATACCCAAACCAAGCCTGCAAGTCTTCGGCCAGCACCATCTGCGGCACCCGCAATCCCCGCTTAATTGGGTCTGCGGCTCGCAGCATGTCCTGGGCGTGCATGGCGCACTTGCGGCGTTACCATGGTTTCAGCATCATGACCGCGAATAGCCACCAGCTCGTAAATGGAAGTCTCTCCTTTGCGACCTTTGACGGTAATCACGTCAACAGGGCGAATCCACAGCCTTTCACCGGCCTCTTTGAAGGTAGCGTGGCTGATACAGATAGCGGTTACAAACTGCTTGTTGATACTGCAGTCTGGTACACATAGAAAACAAATACGGAGAATGACGGCAAGATCAGGCACAGGAACAGTGTGCTGATACTTAGCCTGAGCTTTACCGCAAGTCTTCCCGAAGCCTGGGTGTGTACCCGGTTGACAGGCGCAAGCATTGCCTGCGTTACTTTGCCCGGATACTGAGATGCGTCCATACACTTTTCGTCCTTCGTTTCCATCTCAAAATTGTGGCAGTCGAAATTGCCGACGTCTGCTCACATCCATTCTCGGTCTGAATTTTGAAATCTGACTTTAATTTTCCCATTTTCCGCACCGCTCATCCGGGTCGAGCCAGACGCCACGGGATCAGATAATTTTCAATAGAACCGGACTCTGGCGCAGTAAACACAAGCGCGATCAGCTACTATTTCAATAGCGCTTTATTCCAGACTGACGGACTCCGACCACACGCTAGAATATTGTCAGGACTTGCCTTCCAGATGACCTGCCCGATGGCCTTCAAGGGTGTTTACCGATACGGGTAGTGCCAGTTGGGGTAAAAAATCAACAGCGCAAAATATCCTTGATGGCAGGAACGCCCATTCATCTTTACCTGAATCACGCTACATGAAGTCTGCCTATTTACTGGCCTGCCTGGTGGGGTTTGCCGCACTGCAATTGCCCCTGATTTGCGCAGGCCAAACGCTGGTGGTGGGCCGGTCGCTGCCACTGACCGGGCCTTTGACCGGTTATGGCGAAGCCAAACGCGACGGCGGTGATGCCTATATCCAGCAAATCAACAGCGCAGGCGGCATTGGCGGCAAGCCCATTGAGCTTGTCACGCTGGACGATGCTTACCTGCCCGCCAATACCGTCAATAATCTGAAGAAAATCGCGGCTGACAAAAGCCCTGTGGCGTTTTTGGGACTTTTTGGTGTGCCTACTGTCGCGGCGGCACTTCCCGTGATTGAAGAGCTGAAAATCCCGGCGGTCGGTCTGACGTCAGGGGCAGACGTGGTGCGTGTACCGTTCAAGAAATTTGTGTTTGCGGTGCGTGCAAGTTATGCCGACGAATCCAAAAAACTGGTCAACCACGTCAAGACGGTCAGCATCACCAAGATCAGCGTCATCTATTCGGACAATCCGTTTGGTGAAAGCGTCAAAACCTCCCTCATATCTTCCCTGAACGACGCAGGCATTACAGCTACCGCCTTCAAGGTGGACGCTGCTGGCGCACAAGCCGCCGAGGTAGCAAAACAGGCTGCAGCGGCTCTACCCCAGGCTATTTTCATGACGATGCTGTCGCAAGCGGCTATTCCCGTGCTCAGCGAGGTCCGCAAGGTCAATTTCCAAGGACCGATCTACACCTTTTCCCCGGTTGACACCACAGCAGTGACCCAAAAACTCGGCAAAACGGCCAGCGGCCTGGTGATTTCTCAAATTGTCCCGATTCCCAAAGGGCTGCGTGTCAAAGTGGTTGGCGAGTACCTTCAGGCGCTTAAAGAGCTGGGTCGTGGCACACCCAGTTTTTATGGTCTGGAAGCTTTCATTGAGGCCAAAGTGCTTGTCGAGGGCTTGAAGCGCGCAGGCACCAAACCTACCCCAGCATCTCTTGTCCAGGGACTTGAGACCATGAAAGAGCTTGATGTGGGCGGCTTTTTCGTAAGCTACAGCGCCAGCATGCATGCTGGCAGCAGCTTTGTGGAAGTTGATGTGATTGACGCATTTGGGGAAGTCAAACGCTGAGGATACAGGGTTCAGCGCTGAGTCAGACACGGTCTTTCATTCGTGCTATCTATTCTTTTTCCGTTTTTTGAACGACCTGAACAGAAGTATAAGAATCAATAAAATCTGTCCTTGGTCCAATAAATACGGGTGCAAGCAGCTACGCTTTCAATAGCAAGTCATTCCGAGCTTTTGGAGTGTGCATCATAGGCAAGAGGTGTGTTGCGAATGCTATTTTGCAAGACCTGACCCCAGCAGAGAGACCCCAGCAGAGACCGTGACCCCAGCAGAGACCGAAAACCGTTCGGGCTGAGCTTGTCGAAGCCTTACCATGTATTGGCAGCCCTTCGACAAGCTCAGGGAGAACGGTCTTAAGTGAACAGTATTGAGACCTGACCCCAGCAGTGACCCCAGCAGGGCTGCCAGCGGCTGGGCTGTAGCGTAGGGCTGTAGCATCTGTTTTAGCTTGTGTCTGACAAAAACTTCAGCGCATGGCTGAATCTGACGGTCTGCGGGGCGCGTATATGCTTTTCATCATGAACTTTTCGAACATCACCTTGCCCAGACGCTCTCTTTTCGCCATGTTGCCTGCGCTTTTGACGGCGTGTTCGGCAGTCGATGTGCTTAACGCGACCGTCTCATCGGACACCTACACCCGGACTGAGGGCTTGGCTTACGGCCCGCAGCCGCGCCAGATGCTTGATATTTACCAGCCAAAAGTGCAAACCCCGCTGGCGTTGAACAACGCACCGATGGTGGTTTTTTTCTATGGCGGCAGCTGGTCCATGGGAGAGCGGGCTGATTACCGGTTCGTGGGCGAAGCGCTGGCCTCCCAGGGTATCGTCACGCTGGTCGCTGACTACCGCTTGAGTCCCGACGTGCATTACCCGGCTTTTGTGCAAGACAGTGCGCTGGCCGTTCGCTGGGCGTTCGACCATGCCGCGCAATACGGCGCCAGCCCCTCGCGCATCTTTGTCATGGGCCACAGTGCGGGGGCCTACAACGCGGCGATGATCGCGCTTGATAATCGCTGGCTTCAAGCTGTCGGCTTGACACCTGCCCGGCTGGCGGGCTGGATCGGGCTGGCCGGGCCTTATGATTTTCTACCGATTGGTGACCGCAAAACCCAGGTGGCATTTAACTGGCCAGGCACGCCAGCAGACAGCCAGCCCATGTCACATGTCTCGCGCGCATCGCCGCCCGCACTGCTGCTGGCACCGGCGCAAGACAAGGTGGTGGACCCGCAGCGCAGCACGGTGAGCATGGCCAGACGCTTGAAGGCCAGTGGTGTGCGCGTCGAGTCCGAACTGTTCGACACCGTCAGCCACGTCACGTTGATCGCTTCCATGGCGTCGGTTCTGCGCGGCCGGGCACCAGTACTGGAGCGCGTGACGTCGTTTGTGGCGTCAACTGCCTAGATCGGGTCAGCTCCCGGCTGGTACACGGCTGAACTGCGGTCAATACCGCAGTTCCTGCACGCTTGCAGCGATGGGCGGCAGTTAGAATCCAGTGGCAGTTACAGCCCGGTTACGGCCTGTCATTGCACTGTTTTAAACCCACTTTCACCATCTTTTTCAGGGATATCGACCATGGCACTCGTTTCAATGCGCGAGCTGCTGGACCATGCGGCAGTCAACACGTATGGCATTCCAGCTTTCAACGTCAACAACCTGGAGCAGGTGCAAGCCGTGATGCAGGCTGCTGACGAGGTCGGCGCCCCTGTGATCCTGCAAGCCAGTGCTGGTGCGCGCAAGTATGCAGGCGAGTCCTTCATCAAGCACCTGATTGCAGCGGCCATTGAGGCCTACCCGCACATTCCGCTGGTCATGCACCAGGACCACGGCCAGAGCCCGGACGTGTGCCAGGGTGCCATTGACCTGGGTTTCAGCTCGGTCATGATGGACGGCTCGCTGGAGTCTGACGGCAAAACCATCGCCAGCTACGACTACAACGTCGATGTGACGCGCCGGGTGGTTGACATGGCGCATGCCAAAGGCATCACGGTAGAAGGCGAGCTGGGTTGCCTGGGCAGCCTGGAGACCATGAAAGGCGACAAGGAAGACGGCCATGGTACCGACGCGACGATGACGATGGACCAGTTGCTGACCGACCCCGAGCAGGCGGCAGACTTTGTCAAACGCACGCAGATTGACGCGCTGGCCATTGCCATTGGCACCAGCCATGGCGCGTACAAGTTCACGCGCAAGCCCACGGGTGATATTTTGGCGATCAGCCGCATTCAGGAAATCAACCGCCGCATTCCCAACACGCATCTGGTGATGCACGGCTCGTCCAGCGTGCCGCAAGACTTGCTGGCGGTCATTCGTGAGTTCGGTGGTGACATGAAAGAGACCTACGGCGTGCCGGTTGAAGAAATTCAAAAAGCCATCCAGTTCGGCGTGCGCAAAATCAACATCGACACCGACATTCGCCTGGCCATGACGGCTGCCGTGCGCAGGTTTTTGCATGAAAACCCCAGCAAATTTGACGCCCGTGAATGGCTCAAGCCCGCAACAGCTGCGGCCAAGGCGATTTGCAAACAGCGCTACCTGGAGTTTGGCTGTGAAGGCCAAGGCCCCAAGATCAAGGGCGACAGCCTGCAGGTCGTCGCGGGTAAATATGCCAAGGGCGAGCTGGCGCAAGTGGTGCATTAAAGCCACCATATCAGCTGGCATAATCGTTATACACATCCAAGGTGTATAGCGATGAACACAAGAACCAACATTGTTTTAGACGACGAACTGGTAGCCCAGGCCATGCTACTTGCACGCGTGACCACCAAGAAAGCGGCTGTCGAGGCTGCCCTCAGAGCGTACGTGCGCAAACCGGATTACTCGGCCGTGCTTGCATTGCGGGGCAAGGGTTTGATTGATCCTGACTACGACCCCAGAGAGCCTTATGGCTTGACACCCGCAGCACTTGAACGCTGCGGCTGGCATACCCTTGATGAGGCTCGCGCAGCACATGACAAGCAGCTCGACAGTTTTCACAAAAAGAGTCATCAAGACGGCGCACAGCCAGACAACCTGACAAGTGACCCCGGCAAACCGCTCGACATACAAAAGCGTTCAAAACAAAACCGCTCCAAACTGGCCTCAGCGTGATCGTTGACACGTCCGCCTGGATCGAGTTTCTGCGCGCTACTGGCTCACGTGCCGACCTGGCGCTTCAGCAAGCCTTCAACAACGCCAGCGCTGTCTGGATTCCAGAAGTGGTTTACCGTGAAGTTTTGCAAGGCTCCAGGAGCGTGCAGCACTTCATACAATTACAAAATGCGCTGGATGATCTTGCGCACTACATTAGTCCGGACGCTTTTGAACTGGGACGAAGCGCTTCATTGCTTTATGCCCAATGCCGCTGGCAAGGCATCACCATTCGCAGCCCCAACGATTGTTTGATAGCGGCTTGCGCCATTGAGGCAGATATGCCGTTGCTTCATGCTGACCGTGATTTTTTGACCCTCGCGTCTGTTGATACGCGCTTGAAACTACTTTGAGTTCGCCTTTTTTATGACCACCCCCACGACAATTCACACCTCCTCCATCACCAGCCTGCCCCTGCTAGCCCGGGGCAAAGTCCGCGACAACTACGCCGTCGGCACCGACCGCCTGCTGATGGTGGCCAGCGACCGCATCAGCGCGTTTGACGTGATTCTGGGCGAGCCGATTCCCGGCAAAGGCGCGCTGCTGACGCAAATGGCGCTGTTCTGGTTTGACAAACTGGGCCATATCTGCCCCAACCACCTGACGGGTGACGCGCCTGAAAGCGTGGTCACCGCAGCAGAGCTGCCGCAGGTCACAGGCCGTTCGATGCTGGTCAAGCGCCTCAAGCCGATTCCTGTTGAGGCGGTGGTGCGCGGCTATCTGGCGGGCAGCGGCTGGCAGGAGTACCAGCAGGGTCAAGCCGTGTGCGGCGTGGCCTTGCCAGCCAGCTTGAGAAACGCCAGCCAGCTGCCCGAGCCGATTTTCACGCCCGCTGCCAAAGCGCAAATGGGCGAGCATGACGAAAACATCAGTTACGAGCAAGTCGTCAAGGTTGTCGGGCCGGTTCTGGCCGCGCAGATCAAAGACATCAGCATCGCGTTGTACAAAACGGCTGCGGTCTTTGCCTTGAGCAAAGGCATCATCATTGCTGACACGAAGTTTGAGTTTGGCCTTGACGCGCAGGGCACCCTGACGCTGATGGACGAAGTGCTGACGCCCGACTCATCCCGTTATTGGCCGATTGAGGGTTACGAGGCTGCATTGGCCCAAGGCACCAACCCGCCCAGCTATGACAAGCAGTTTGTGCGGGACTGGCTGGAGTCCGTGCGTATCGACGGCAAACCGTGGGACAAAACCCCGCCAGCGCCACGCCTGCCGGATGACGTGATTGCCAAGACGGCGGCCAAGTACCGAGAGGCTTTGACGCGGCTGATGGCTTGAAAAGGGCGCGATTCAGCTGAATCTGGCTGGAAAAAGCCGGTCGTGGATCGTTTTTAAGTGGGTCCAGGCCGTTTTTTATGATCAAAATGCCCTCTAGCCCAATCAATATGTGCGCAAGCAGCTATTAAATCAGGAGCAATGTTCAGGACTCGCCCGGTAGCGCGGCGCGTTGGTCATGGTGATCGACGCCCATTTATCGCTCGAAAGGATTCGAGCTGTGATTTTGGGCTAAAGATACGGCAGAATTTGTCAGGTCTTGAAAAGGCACATTTCAAATGTACCGATGTTGCTTTTCAAGAAGGTATCTGACCCCATTTCTCCTCAGTATTGCAGGTCACGGTTTACCGATAGATAATCAAACGCCATGAAAAGCCACCAAATTCACCCTGAAAAGCTCATACTGCGCTGCATGGCCCTGCAGCGGCACGGCTACTGGATGGCGATGTGTATTGATCTTGACCTGACAGTTCAGGCAGACTCTGCTGCGCAAGCAAAAAAGCTGTTGCAAGAGCAGATGCGCAGTTACGTGTTTGACGCACTCACCGTTGACCGTGAGCACGCGGGCATTTTGCTCAGGCGCAAGGCACCTTTGCAGTACCGGTTGATGTACCACGCAATCAACTTGATGCGGTCTGCCAAGCGCAAACAAACTTATGAGGCTGCAATGCCCATGGTGCCTGCGGGCGCATGAGTCGTTGGAAGCGGCCTTTAAAGGCTGCTGAGGTGCGCAAGATTCTCAAAGCACTTGGTTTCACACCCAGGCCGATCAAGGGGACGGGTCATGAGCACTGGGTGAATGACAGCCCATTTCGTAAAGTTACTTTAAGCGCCCATAACGAGCCGTTCGACGACTTCATTGTTGCCAGCATGGCCCGCCAGGCAGGGGTTACAGTCAAACAGTTTTATGAAGCTTTGAGCACATAAAGCATGTATTGGAAGAAAAAATGGGGGGCAGATATCGTCTTGCAAAATAGCATCCAGGGGTTAGTCTTTCTCCAGACCAGCGCAAAATGCATGAATGCAAGACCTGACCCCCATTTTCTGACCCCCATTTTCAATTTTTGCTATGTTGCAAGACCTCGATTCTCGGGCTTCCTTTAAAAGCTGATCCAGCGCGTCAAATATGATTTACGAACGGAGAATGTCATGCAGTGGTCTGAAGTACTGAGCAGCCCGTATTTAAAAAACCTGCCCTTCAAAATTGAGCTTAACCAATTCGGCCAGGTGTTGATGTCACCTGCGTCGAATTTGCATGGCGCTCTACAGGCTGATGTTGCTTACTTGTTCAAGTCAAAGCTCAAGCGCGGAAAAACCTTTTCAGAGTGCTCCATCCAAACCCGCGACGGCGTCAAAGTAGCTGACGTGGCCTGGGCCAGCGAAGAGTTTATGACGCGCCATGGCGATGTCACCCCTTTTCCACAAAGCCCTGAGCTGTGTGTAGAAATCGTCTCACCGTCCAACACCAAACGCGAGATTGAACACAAAGTTTCTTTGTATTTTGCCCACGGCGCGCAAGAGGTGTGGGTAGTAGACCTGAAAAAGCAGGTGAGTCTGTATGTGAGCGGCCTACCTGCGGTCAAGTCCAAGATTATTCCGGGGTTCAAGAAGCTTTCGTGAGTGAAATGGTATTGGTGCTATTTTGCAAGACCTGACCCAATACTGTTCACTTAAGACCGTTCTGCCTGAGCTTGTCGAAGGGTTGCCGATACAGGGCAAGGCTTCGACCCTTCGACAAGCTCAGGACAGGCCAAGCTCAGCCCGAACGGTTTTTCGGCTTAAGTGAACAGTATTGAGACCTGACCCCCATTTTCGAAATTTAGGAGATTTTATGTTGCACGCCTGTCTACGTCGCTCGGGTGGGTCTTTCATCATGACCATACCGCTGTCTTACGTGGAGCAAAATCATCTAGGCGCAGGAGCCCGTCTGGCTTTGGAGATTGTGGGTGACGAGCTCAAGATCAAACCCGAACGTAACCGCCCAAGCCTGGCCGCCCTGCTCGAAGCTACACTTGCGGGACTGTGCCGCGTCGAAGCTTGGGACGAGTTGGGTAGCAGCGGGGCCGAACTGTGACACCAGAGCGCGGCGACATCCTGCACCTTGCCTTTGACCCTGCCAGTGGCCGTGAAATGAAGGGCAAGCATTTTTGTCTGGTGGTGTCGCCCCGCGCTTTCAACGCGCGCTTCAAGTTGGCCAGGGTTTGCCCCATTTCGGGCGGTGCAGCCGATGTGGCTCGAAGCACTGGTTTTTTGGTATCGTTGATGGGCTTGGGCCTGCGAACCAATGGCCAAGTGCATGCTCACCAGGTCAAGTCACTCGACTGGGCAGCGCGCCAGGCCAGTCTGGTCGAGAAAGCGCCTGACTCAGTGGTACAAGAAGTGCTGCTTTGTTTGCAAAGTGTGCTGGATTGAGGGGATTGCGAAATGAGCAGGGTTCAATGACTTGGTCAAAATGCATGAATGCAAGACCTGATCCTTGACCCCTCAAGGGGACTGGTCATGAGCACTGGGTGAATGACAGCCCATTTCGTAAAGTTACTTTAAGCGCCCATAACGAGCCGTTCGACGACTTCATTGTCGCCAGCATGGCCCGCCAGGCAGGGGTTACAGTCAAACAGTTTTATGAAGCTTTGAGCACATGAAGCATGTATTGGAAGAAAAAATTGGGGGCAGATACAGTCTTGCAAAATAGCATCTAAGGGTTAGTCTTTCTCCAAACCAGCGCAAAATGCATGAATGCAAGACCTGACCCCTATTTTGGACCTGACCCCTATTTTGGACCCAGCTGTAGATTTCAACTA
>JBBRMH010000131.1:0-11316 GCA_038230935.1 Burkholderiales bacterium
CAATGGGAACCCGGCTTTCACGCACGGCAAGCCAGGCACCGGCTGCGCCGCAGACCGCAATCATGACCATGCCAGCCAGTGACCACCGGTCAGGCACGTGGCTGAACACCAGCCACCCTGCAAACATGGCAAAGCCAATCTGGGAAAAAAGGTAAGGCGTGAGCGTGGCCGCTGGTGCGCGCTGGTAAGCCAGTATCAACAGGAAGTGGCCAACGGTTCCCATGAGGCCCATAAGGCCCAGGCAGGCCCACAACGTCCATGAGTCCAGGGGTATCCATACAAAAGGCAGTGCCAGGGACGCGACCAGAGTGCCTGCCCAGCCGGTGTAGAACTGCATGGTCAGGGGGTTTTCGGTCCTGACGAGTTTGCTGGTGAGCACCTGAAACCAGGCATTGCTGACCACCAGCCCGATAGGCAGCAACGTGGTCCACTCAAAGGCATCGTGCCCCGGACGAATAATCACCATCGTGCCTGCAAACCCGCCCGTGACCAGCGCCCAGCGCAGGGGCGAGACTTTTTCACCCAGCGAGGTGGCGGCCAGCAACGTAATCACCAAAGGCGTGATCATCACAATGGCGGTGAATTCGCCCACCGGCATGTAGCGCAGGCTGAAAAACGCAAACAGGCTGGTTGACAGCAGCAGCAAGCCGCGCAGCATGTGAAACTTCGGGTGAACGGTACGCAACACGGCCAGGCCGCGCAGCGGCAAAACCGTCGCGGTGGTGACCACTGCCTGAAACGCATAGCGAAACCACAGCGCCATCAGCAGTGGCACGCTGTTGCTGATGTATTTGGTCGTGGTGTCCAGAGTTGCAAAGCAGGCTACTGAAGCCACCACCAGACCGATGCCGGCCAGTGGGCTGGCGTGACCTGACCGCATCCGGGTCACTGAATGCGGTCCGCCAGCAGCTCCCAGACGGGCGTGAGGTTACCCGGTAAAAATGGCAGGCTGCCCAGGTCCGTGCGGCTTTCCTCAGGGCTGTGAAAGTCACTGCCGCGTGACGCTGCCATGCCAAACTCCTTGGCGGTTTCAGCGTACTTGATGGCCTCAGCCGCCGTATGGCTGCCTGTGACAACTTCCACGCCGCGCCCGCCATGCGCCTTGAACTCGGTGAACAGCGCGTACTCTTCATTCGGCGTGAACTTGTAGCGCGCCGGGTGGGCAATGATGGCCAGGCCTTTGGCGCTGGCGATCCAGCTCACCGCGTCGCGCAGGCTGGCCCAGCGGTGCGGTACATAGCCGGGCTTGCCTTCGGTCAGGTATTTGCGAAACACCTCACTGGTTTCCTTGCAGACACCACTCTCGACCAGAAAGCGCGCAAAGTGGGTGCGCGAAATCAGCTCTGGATTACCCACAAATTTGAGTGCGCCTTCATAAGCGCCGTGTATGCCCACCTTGGCCAGCCCGTCAGACATCTCCATGGCTCGTTGCTCGCGACCGCCGCGTGTAGCGCGCAACCCCTGCTGCAGGCCATTGTCGTCCGGGTCAAACCCCAAGCCCACAATGTGAACGGTCTCGCCTGCAAAGGTCACCGAGATTTCAGTTCCCGTCAGGTAGCGCATGCCCTGCGCTTTGGCCGCTGCCATGGCACGGTGCTGGCCACTTATTTCGTCATGGTCTGTCAGCGCCCAAAGCTCCACGCCGTTGGTTTTGGCGCGCTCAGCCAGCGCCTCTGGCGTCATCGTGCCGTCGGATACGACCGAATGGCAGTGCAGGTCAGCGTTCAACAGGGATTCAATAGCGGGTGGGGTCGAATTAATCACTGGATGATTTTAGGCTTTGTTGAAATTTGTGCGCTGCATGGCTGATAAAAGAGCCTGCAGCCTGCCCGCACAATGGGTCGCCGGTCCGCTTGCGTGGCTCAACCTGCAGTCATTACCTGAAGACAAGCGATAGCCATTGCGGCTGGGCGCTTGCGTCTCTTCAATTTATCAGACCTGCGAAGTGACCAAGGCCGTATCAGCCCAATAACCGGGGCGACCGTAGTAGTCGTACAGCCTGCTTTCGCGCTCGCGGTTAATGTCATAGGTGGACTCATAAGGGGGCGAGTCCTTGATGGACTGTCGGCTCAAGTCAACCGTCACGCTGCTGTCAGCCCAGTCCACGCTGGTGATCCACTGCGGTGACACCAGCACCTGGTGCCCCATCCACCAGTTGCTGGTGTCCACAATCACGTAGCGGATCGCCCAGGTTTTTTCATCGATCAGCATGCCCGAAACATGACCGATTTCGCCGTCCCTGGCGTGAACGGCGTACCCCTTCACAGCATTGCAGCTGCGCAGGTGCGGGTCATCGTTGCGGTGGCGCACCCGCTCGTCCCTGGCATAGGCGGCGAGTTCGCTGTCGTCGTCTGCAGTGCGCAAGCCATAAGCGCCGTAGCCCGGTGTCATGTTGTAGGGGTACAGGCCCGCGCCCCACATGCCGCCACCGCCCCAGTAATAGGGGTAGCCGTAGTAGTCCAGATAGTCCACCTCGTGCTGACGCGATACCGGTTTGTCGGTGTCCACGCCCGGGCTTTTTTTGATCTGCTCTTTGGTCAGCGACACTGGCAAGACCCGCTCCGCCCAGTTCGCGTCGTGGATGGAAATCGGGGAGATCAACACGTTTCTGCCCAGCAGCCACGGCCCGGCATTGACCATCAGGTACCGGATGACCCAGCTGTCGTCGCTGAAGTACAGGTCTTTGACATGGCCGATGTGGCCGTCGGTGGCGCCAATGGCGTAGTCTTCAAGTTCTTTGATGTTGCGAAGCATGGTGCGTCCTTTCAGGACAAGTTGAAAAAGCGGATCAACCGGAGCCCGGTGATACCGCTTGCTGACTTTGCGCGCTGCACGCATCTGCTGTCTGTACGCTGGCGCACTTTGCTGACACCCCGATACAGATGTCGCCTGACCCAGGCGTCTGGGCTGGTTCAATAGGCGAAAAAATCATTTCACTTGATGGGTGAAACCACACCAGACGCAGAAATCGCAGGAGCCACTACAGGCAGTTTGACCCCTGATACCGCTGGCAGTGGCGACCAGTCAGGCCGCACAGTCGCCTGCGAATCAACAATCACCATATACCGGCCCGGCCAGGGCACGATGGGCCTGCCAGGCTGGATGATCCAGAGTTTTTGCCCTTCAGCCAGCGCGGCTTCATAAGCCGCATCCAGCACGCCATGCCTGTCAATAAAGGCGTTGAGCGTGCCGGGAATGCGAATACAGCCCTCAGAGGCCACCTGGCCCAGCCGGGGCGCCAGCACTGCGGGGTCAGTGGCGTGCATTTGAAGCCGCATTTGACTGCTGCCACCAGCACCCCAGCCGCGCTCGGCCAGCTGCCAGCCAAAGTCAAACACCCGCCTGCCGCGCAGGCCATAACCCCGAATATGGTTTTTGTTGAAGGTGCCTTCCGAGCGAAAGTCAGGGTTCTCAAGGCTGTGTGTAAAAACCCCTAATGGCGTTGTGAAATGCTCAAACGTGCCGACCTTGCCCGTAGAAACCGGAATTGCCCCCAGCCAAAACCAGCCGCCAGCCGCTGTTTTGATGATCAAAAATGCTGCTTGCACCTGCGGGCTGCGATCTACCAGTACAAAAGCCTGAGCGGCCACGTCCGTGATGCCCGCGCCGGTTAAAGACAGCTGGAGCAGTTCAAGATAAGCCTGCTGGTCTGCGGGCGGCACATCAAGGCGGCGATCCACCTCCTGCTCAAACCTGCCCTGCCATTGCTGCAGCACCTGGGCCTGCGCGTCCAGATCATCTGCCTGACCGGGCAGACAAAAAGCCATCAAAAAGCCGAGGGTCAGGACTTGACGACGGCCAAACTGCGATTGCGCCAGTTTCAGCGCACCGAGAACGATGCAAAACAGTGGGCAGATGCTACAAAAAGCATAGCTAGCTGTGCACGTAATGCTTGCGCTGCAGCCCTTTTTCATTGATAAAGCGCCCTCAGAACCGCTGGCAAGGCATCTGGCAGGTCTTCAGCCAGCAGACCGGGGCCAAAGGCTGTGGCTGCCGCGCCATGCAGCCACACCGCAGCCGCAGCTGCCAGAAACGGCTCCATGCCCTGCACCAAGAGGCCCAGCACCATGCCGCCCAGCACGTCGCCCGCGCCTGCGGTAGCCAGCGTGGGCGGGGCATTGCTGTTGATGACAGCCCGGCCATCGGGTGCGGCGATCACGGTGTCAGCACCTTTCAAAATGACAACTGCACCGCAGCGCTGGGCAGCCCGGCGGGCTTTGCCAAGCTTGTCGCCGCTGGCGTCAAAGATACGGGCAAATTCGCCGTCGTGCGGCGTGATCACGCAGGGGCCGGTGATGGCGCGGTCAAGCGCAGCTGCATCATCTGCAAACACCGTGATGGCATCGGCATCGAGCAAGGTTGCGCGGCCTGTGGCCAGCATGGCCAGCGCCGCTTGCCGGGTGGCCTCGTTCACACCTGCGCCAGGGCCAATCAGAAACCCGGTAAAACGCTTGTCATCCAGCAGGCGCTGCAGGTCTGGCAAGCCCGCCATGGGCTGCACCATGATGCTGGTCACTGCAGCGGCATACACCGGCAACGCCACCTCAGACACCACAATGGTGGTCAAACCCGCGCCCATGCGGGCGGCGGCGCGTGCCGCCATGCGGGCTGCCCCGGTCATCGGGTAGCCGCCATACACCAGCGCATGGCCCCGATTGAACTTGTGGGCACCGGCTTGCGGCTGCGTCAGTTGCATCAGATGAGGCAGCCAGAGCAGCGGGTCGTTCTCAAACGTCTCAGGTTTGACCTGCGCCAAAACAGACAAGGGCGTGCCAATGTCAGCCACCACCAGCTCGCCACACAACAAGCGGCCTGCAAGCAGCACATGCCCCGGTTTCTTCCGGAAAAACGTCACGGTCAGCGCAGCGGCCACGCCGCCCAGGTTATCGCCGGTATCCCCCATCAGACCGCTGGGCACATCAATGGCGACGATGGGCAGCTGCCTGTCAGCGGCGGCAGCCAGCGTTTCAGCCACCGGGCCAGGCAGGGCGCGGTTCAACCCGGCACCGAAGAGCGCGTCCACCACCAGCGCACACCCCTGCAGCGATGCGTGTGACACCCCCTCGATCGGGCCGTGCCAGCGCGCCGCGTGTTCAGCCGCCGCGCCCTTGAGCTGCTCACGCACCCCCAGCAAGGCCAGACGGGTCGGCCAGCCCGCGTCGGCCAGCTGCAGCGCCACCACAAAACCATCGCCACCGTTGTTGCCCGGCCCGCACAGCACTGTGACGGCACGCGGTGACCAGCGCTGCATGATTTCACGCGCTACCGCCCTGCCCGCGTTGCGCATGAGCTGGGTCTCGGATATGCCTGCTGCCACTGACAGGCGATCTGCCTCGCCCATCTGGCGCACATCGAGCAGTGCGGTTTGTGGATTCATCTCTGCTGGCATGTCTTCGCTCATTGTTTTAATCCGGGCATTGGGTCCGCTTCAACGCATCAACTCAGGCAGGTGCGTCCATCACCACCGTGCGCACGAGTTTTTTGTTCACAAATTCCTGAATGCCCATGTTACCCAGCTCGCGGCCATAGCCCGAGTGCTTGATGCCGCCAAACGGCAGCTCGGCATCGGTCCAGTCGATGTTGTTGACGAACATCATGCCGGTGTCGATCTGGCTGGCCACGCGCTGGCCACGCGCGACATCACGGGTCCAGACCGAGCCACCCAGGCCAAAGTCAGAGTCGTTGGCCAGGGCAATGGCAGCGGCCTCGTCCTTGACCCGAAAGAAAGACACCACTGGGCCAAAAAACTCTTGCCTGAAGGCTGGATTGGTGGGTTTGATGTCGGTCAGGATGGTGGTTTCCATGAAAGAGCCTGGCCGGTGGATGCGCTGGCCACCCATCAGCAGCGTCGCGCCGTGGGCCACCGCGCCCTCGACCTGCTTGACCAGTTGCAGCAAAGCCGCCTCGGTGGACAAGGGGCCGTGCGTGGTGGCCTCCAGCATCGGGTCACCGATTTTCAGGGCTGACAGCGCGGTAGTGAACTGCGCCAGGAACGGGTCCGCAACCGCGTCCAGCACAATAAACCGTTTGGCAGCGCAGCAGGTTTGCCCGGCGTTGTACATGCGGCCCCACACCGCCCACGGAATGGTTTTGGCCAGGTCGGCATCGTCCAGCACAATAAAAGCGTCACTGCCGCCCAGCTCCATCGACGACTTTTTAAGGTTCTGGCCCGCCCGTGCGGCAATGCTTCGGCCCGCCTCCAGGCTGCCGGTCAGGGCTACGCCTTTGATGCGGTCGTCGTCAATCAGTTTTTCAGCCTGCTCGTGGGAGATCATCAGATTGGTGTACAGGCCCGCTGGCGCGCCTGCGTCCAGCAGCAGCTTTTCAAACGCTTTGGCACATTGCGGCACACACCCCGCATGTTTGACCACCAGCGTGTTGCCCGCCATCAACTGCGGGCCTGCGACACGCGCCAGCTGGTAGTAGGGGAAATTCCACGGCTCAACACAAAAAAGCACCCCGAAAGGCGTACTTTCCATGTGCGCCTCACCGTGTTTTGGGTGCAGTTTCTGGGGTTTCAGGAAGTCTTCGGCATGCTGGGCGTAGTAGCTCAGAATGTCGGCGCTGAACTTGACTTCACCGCGCGCCTCGTTGATGCGTTTGCCCATCTCCAGCGTGGCCAGTTTGGCAAAGTCGTCCACATGGCCGCGCATGAGGCTGGCGGCTTTTTCAATCACCACGGCGCGCTCGGCATACGTGGTGTGCTTCCAGGTCGAAAAGCAGCTGTGTGCGGTGCTCAGGGCCTGCTCGACCTGGGCGTTGCTCAGCTCCTTGAAAGTCTCCCCTCTTTGGCCATTAAAGGGGTTGATGCTTTGGTAAGTCATGCGGCGGTGCTTTCTTGAGTCTGGCCAGACAAGCCCGGCCCAGAATGGGACCAGCACTGTTTTGGCGCGTGGAAGTTGAAGTCTGCGCAGGCTGTGCGGGTTTGTCTGTACCCTGGCGAACACTGCGCTGTAGGCCAACAGGCCGAAAGCAGCCTGTGCAAACTCTGTAGATACATGGGTCAAGACACCCTGAAGTTGGCCGCACCGTCACGTTTTGGGACATCTGTCTTCTTGTCAATTGCTATTAAATAAATAGCTGCTTGTGCAGGTAATACAAGGGCTAGAAGCCTTTTTTGTATAAAAATGCCACAACTAACCCAGCCTCAAAAATTTTCAACGCGGAAAAGCGGAAAAGCGGAGCGCGCGGGGGACGCGCAGGCGCGTTTTCAAATTACATTCTGACGTTACTCAGTGAAGCTGTATGGCGCTGGACTTTTTGGGTGGAAGAAATAGCATAAAAAGTCACCCTACAACATCCGTTGTTCAGCGCCACAACAGGAGTTTCCAACGCAAAGGCGCCAAGCTGCAAAGATCGCAAAGGAAATTCCTTGAAACTTTTTTACTTTGCGTTCTTTGCGCTTTTGCGCCTTTGCGTTGGAAGCTCAATCGTCTCACCCTGACTAAAGTCGCTGCGTAACATCAGTTACATTTTTATGCCTTCACTCAGCGTCCTCCGACGCTTTCCCCTTCTGCGCGTTGAATGACCCCGCCTTTGTGATTCAAGGTCAGCAGTGCATCACGCACCCGCAAACTCCAGCACCACGCGAGAAGGTACATCACCATTTTTAAGGCGTGTCAGCACGGTGTTGATCGCTGACAGTGGTTGCAGCTCGATATCGGCCTTGACCTTGCCGTCCGCTGCAAACGCCAGCGCCTCGGCCATGTCGCGGCGGCTGCCTACAAACGAGCCTCGAATCGTGATGCACCTGGCCACCACGTCAAACAGTGGCGTGGGAAACTCACCGGGCGGAATGCCCACCAGCACGCAGGTGCCCCATTTGCGCGTCATGCCCACCCCCTGGTGAAAGGCGGGCAACGATGGCGCGGTGATCAGCACCCCGTGCGCACCGCCGTCTGTGGCCTTCATGACTTCAGCGACCGGGTCGCCCTGTTTGGCATTGACCAGCACGTCCGCACCGAGCTTTTTGGCGTGAGCCAGTTTGCCATCATCAATATCCACCGCACACACATGCAGGCCCATGGCTTTGGCGTACTGCACTGCAAGATGCCCGAGGCCGCCAATGCCTGAAATGACCACCCATTGACCGGGCCGGGCCTGGGTTTCCTTCAGGCCTTTGTAAGACGTGACACCGGCACAGATCAGCGGGGCGGCATCGCGTGCTGAAAGACCTGCCGGTATGTGGGCCACATAGTTCGGGTTTGCAATGATGTACTCGGCAAAGCCGCCGTTTTGGGTGTAGCCGCCAAACTTCGCTTCAGCGCAGACCGGCTCGCGTGCGGCCAGGCAGTACTCGCAATGCCCGCAGGCTGAATATAACCACGGCACGCCCACCCGGTCACCCAGCTTGACGGCAGTCACGCCTTCGCCCAGCGCGGTGACGATGCCAATGCCCTCATGCCCGGGCGTGAAAGGCAAGCCGGGTTTGAGCGGCCAGTCACCTTGGGCGGCATGCAAATCGGTGTGGCAAACGCCGCAAGCCTCGGTTTTGACCAGAATCTGCCCGGGGCCAGGCGTGGGGATTTCAACCGCCTTGATGACGAGGGGCTGGCCGAATTGCTCGACAAAAGCGGCTTGCATGGTGCGCGGCATGGGTTGTTCCTTGAAGTTGTCCGGACAGTGTGCTGGCGATCAAACCGCCCGTCTGTGCCCTGCCGCACACTCGGGTGTAGGCCAACAGGCCGCGTGTCAAAACTGGCTCTGGCCCTGCTAGGGTGCGCTGTCCTACAGACGCGTGGGCTTGTCGGGTTTACCCTTCTGACCACCAGCTGCTGACTTTCTTTTCGGACTGTCGGCAACCTGCAACGAAGGCGTTTATGGGTATTTTTTCGATCGAGCATGGCAAATGGGCTTATCGCGCTGACTTTGTGCTCTATGGCGCAGCGGTCATGCTTTTGGCCAGCTTTTTGGCGCTGGATGCCCCACACGCCCAGCGCCTGGCGATGGCGGGTGCTGTCGTGACGGGCCTTCTGGCCTGGTCTGCGATTGAGTACGGCTTACACCGTTTTGTGCTGCATGGCGTGCAGCCTTTTCAGGGCTGGCATGCCGCGCACCATGCACGGCCAACGGCGCTGATCAGCGCACCGACGGTCTTGAGCGCGAGTCTGATCTTCATGCTGGTCTTCATGCCGGCCTGGTTGCTGGGCAATACCTGGAGCGCCAGTGCCTTGACGCTCGGCGTGCTAACGGGCTATCTGGCTTATGCGGTTACCCATCACGCCACGCACCACTGGCGCGGCAACAGCGCCTGGCTCAAACGGCTCAAACGCTGGCACGCCCTGCACCACCACCGCAGCGGGCAACCAGGCTGTTACGGCGTGACCAGCGGGTTCTGGGACCATGTTTTTGGCAGTGAAAGTCAACAGCCGCCAAAAAACACTTGAGGTGATCGTCAATGAAAGTCGGGACCAGACCTCATGGACAGCTACCCGCCTGCGGCTGCAAAACCTCACTTATTGCCTCCTGCGGCCAGCTACCACCAGGCAAAACCTGGTCAAGCGCGACATAGCCAGCAGCCATGTTCAGCTCTTTGAGCCCGCCCAACTCGCCGGCGCGCCAGATGTGCAGGTGTCCTGGAAAAGGGCTTTTGGCAAAGCCTGGGCAGAGTGCGGCAGGCACGATGTCGTTCAAATATGACTTTTACTGTACTTGGTCAATGACCTGACTTGATAGACAGCAAACAAAAGAAAAAGCGCCAAAGCGTGCTGCCTGGCGCCTGGGTCAGGACAGCTTGCAGTCAGCGACTGCGCGCCTGCCGCACCACCAGTACCAGAGCCATCAGTCCGATACTGACAAAACAGACAAACGACCAGTTGGCAATCGAGCCACCCAGAAAAGTCCAGTCCACCTTGCTGCAGTCACCACTGCCCTTGAAGATCATGGGAATGGCGCGTTTCAGGGGGAAGGTTTCAATCATGCCGTATAGGTCGCGCCCGCAGGCTGCAACTTCTGGCGGATACCGCTGTAAAAAGCTCTGGCGCGCGGCCACAAAAGCGCCTAGACCACACAGCAGTACCAGCAGGCCAGAGCCCGTGATGAGCCAGCTTTTTTGACTGGCCAGGGCAGTCAGGCCAGCCACCACGGCCACCAGCACCAGCGCGTAACGCTGCACGATGCACATCGGGCAAGGCTCCAGACCCACCACATGCTGTAAATAAAGGCCAAAGGCCAGCATGGCGACACAGGCCACAGAGACAAGCGCCAGCAAGCGGCGCGGGGCGGCATCGAAATACGTCAAAAACATCAGGGTCCCTTTTCAAGTGATGTGTGAATTGTCCGGTGGTTCGGGTTTTCGGGTGGGCAATAGTTCCCGCTGACCGATGAGACCCGGATCGCAGCTGCGGGTTCGATTGAATGGGGCGTGACGACTGCACCGTCAATAAGGTCAGTGTGGTGTACGGTAATCCGCTAATATCAGGAACTGTAATGCTGTGGGCAGGTCGAGGGCATACCGAAATTTTTGTTTGATTTACTTGACGCAATTGGAGTCTGGCCATGTGGAGTTTTTATCGAAATTTATTTCCGAAAGCCGGTACCACCCCAAAGACCGCAAAGTATTTCGATAAAGATGTGATTCCGCCCTACTTGCGAGTGTCCAGGCACTATGAAGTGGTGTCGTCGTCCAAGCAAGAAGGGGAATACCTTTACCTGCTGCGCGACAAGGAAAACGTTGACGAACAATACTACGTGAAGAGCCACCTGAAGCTGCCAAAAACCTTCAAAGTGCGCCAGATCGCGTCTGCCAGCCGCAGCTTCGACTTTGTCGAGACCGGGTTTCAAACCAGTAAATTCGACGACAAGCAGTTATGAAAAAGCAGGTCTCTGGTGTATTGCGTCATATACAAAGCTCTTCAGCCAGATGGTTTCACGCTTTTTTACCTGAGCTTTTTGGTGCCCAGGCAGCTGTAATAGACCGATTTTTGACCCGCTCAAACGCTGCCGGGATGGATGTCTTGTTGCAGCGGTACAGCGCGTTAAGAAGGTTGAAGTTTGACTCCCCTGAAGGTGCGCCCGCTGCAGTGGTCAAACTGCCAGCACATCAAATCGCTCTCATCGGTGAAGGTTTTTTCTTGGAATAGTGCCATTGAAAATCAGCATAGCTGTCCAGTTTCATGTGATCATATGCCCCGTCGCAGCTGGCCGCTCTTTCGGGCACGGGCGGTGTTGCGAAGCGTCATTGAATCGATGAAACAGGAGACCGTGCAGTGAGCCAAGTCCATCCCCAAGCGCGCACCACACCGCGTACCAGAGCAGAGATTGCAGCAGATACAGCACCTGTATCGGTGCTGGCCGAGCGCTACAACGTCACCAAGG
>JBBRMH010000132.1:0-11229 GCA_038230935.1 Burkholderiales bacterium
ATGCAGCGCAATGTTATCGCTCACCATGTAATTGAGCGCTCCCGTCAATTGCGAGTTGTTGCTCACACCGACCTGCGTGCCGGGCAGGCTGGGCGCACTGAGGTTGCCGCTGTTGACCGAAGGTGAAATTTGTGTGAAGCCAATCGAGGCACTGAGGCTGCCGGCTTGTTGCGCTATTGCCACACCGCAGCCAGCCGACGCTGTCAAAGTCGCCAGCGCAAGATTAAATATTCTCATGATCTGTTTTCCTTAAATGCAAGGCTACAAGAAGGGGTTACTGCCAGCCGGCCGTAGCCAGGTTTTTAGCGACAAATTGGGCCAGCAACTGGTTGCCGTAAGGCGTTTGGTGAATGTCGTCAGCGAACAGATACTTGCTGGTGTCGCCCGGGATCAAACTCGCTGTTGTACAACCCAATGAGGTACCTTGCAGCGGATTGGCGGGTGATGTGGTGCTACAAGCAGGCACCGTCACATTACTCAGGCTGTATTGGCCCGGGTTGGTTATTTGGTCCCGGCCTTGTGTGTAGGCATCGATAATGATCACACCGGGCTTGCCAGCCAAGCCAGCATTCACAGTGCTGTTAAACGTTGTCACCAGCAGGTTGGAGAATCTCCGGGTTGCGGGGTCAAGTGGTGCAATGAAAGGTGTTTGACTGAGGTCAGGCAAGCTGACCACGGCTACGTATCTGGCTCCTTTTGCCAGCACTTGCGTGTTGATAGCTGCTACTAATTCAGTAGCAGCTTGCACCATTCCTGCAACGGCCGCCTGCTGGGCAGCCCCCGCTGCTGCGGCACCACCTGAGGCCACGCTGGCTTGCACGCCGGGCGACCAGCCGGCGAATCGCGCTGCACCCACTGCGCCAGCGCCGCCCCCCGCTGCGCTGGACACGCCGTTCAGATTCAAGAGCGCGTCGTTGCCGCCGGCCAGGATGGTGACCAGCTCTTTACCGCTGTAAGACCCGCCTGCTGCGGCCAGGTGGTTGGTCATTTGCCTGACCAATGGCAGGGCCATCAGGCCTAATCCGGCTCCTGCGTCTATTGCGGCTTGTACCGCTTGTGCTTGGGTTCCGCCACCTCCTATGGTGGCTGCGATCAGACCCTGTTGAATGGCCAGGCTTCTGGGGCCTGCGATGTTGGTCACGCGCGAGCTGCCCTGTGCATAGTTTCGGCAGGCGGTGAAATCTTGAACCGCAACAGCTGTGATGCCAGGAACGATACTGGGCAGGCCGGTCTGCGCAGCGCAGGGCTTAGGCAGGTTGTATTGCGCCGCAATCAGTTCAGTCCAGTTTTTGGCGGTGGGTGAGTTGACGCTGAAGGTACCGCCGCCCAATGCAGCAATCGCCCCGACTTTGTAGGTGCCAATATCACTTAGGCTATCGCCAAAGACGACCATGGACGTGAACCCATTGCTGTTCGTGCTGTTGGAGGTACTGTCACCGCCGCCGCAGCCCGCCAAAATCAGTGCTGTACCGAGGGCGCCTAGCGCAAGCTTCAATTTCTTCATTCCAATGCTCCATGTTGTTGGTGGGCCACTTGAGCCTGCTGGTGGGTCCACGCAGCAGACAAAATATAAAAAGAACAGTCGTTTTTTTCTCCAGGAATGCTAAACCAGCACACGCGACAATCGCACGGGGTTAATACCCGTTTTAACAAAAATAGGTGTTGTATCTGACAGCTCAGCCCTGCATGGATGCGTGGCAGAGCCGGGCAAAAATTAACAATGCAAGGCCTTCAATCGATGCTGAATTCCCTTTTTTACAAATGACTGTCATCAAATGACGATGGCACGCCCGTTTGGGAGGTGGGCGCGGCCAGAAGATCAAACGAAACTTGCCTGATGAACAACGTATTTCTGGTTTGGCAGTGTCAGTTGTGCAGCTTTGTCTATGACGAGGCCCAGGGGCTTTTGAGCGAGGGGTTTCCACCGGGTACACGCTGGAGCGATATTCCTGAAAGCTGGAGTTGCCCCGACTGCGGCTATGCCAAAGCTGATTTCCAGATGATTGAAATTTAAGGCAGGTCATCGCCAGTCCTTGCGCGTACGCAGCTCACTGGGGGTTGTCCCAAACCATCTGCGAAAAGTCCGGCTGAAGTTGGTGGGGTCGGCATAACCCAGGCGCACAGCTATTTCTTCAACCGATGCCCTGGTGTTATGAAGGTACCAAACCGCCTTGCGTTGTCTTGTCTGGTCAAGCAGCTGCTGGTAACTGGTGTTTTCCAGTTTGATATGCCGGATGAAGGTACGCTGGGACAGTCTGAAGTGGCGTGCAACGTCGCCCATGGACGGATAGCGCTCGTTGCTGGCCTCCAGGAGTTCGGCGACCCGCTGTGTCAACGACACTGCATTTGCAGTGGATGACAGCCGCTCGCACTCCTGCACGGCCAGTGCGTGAGCACGCGCATCGGTCGTCACGCAGGTGCTGTCAAGCCACCGGGGTTGCAGGTGAAAAGCCAGGCAGTGAGAGTCGAAACGAAACGCAGCGTCGCAAAAGCCTGTGAGATCGGCATGCCAGGCGGGCTTTTTAAATGGCAAATCCACAACCATACCGCCCAGCCGGTGACCCAGCACCGTTTCCATGAGTCGCAACAGGGTGGCGAACACGGCGCACAACATGAATTCGCGGACCGCCATCAGGTCCACGATTTCATGAATTTCAAAAATAAATTGCCCTTGGGAAGACACCAACTTGAACCGTAAAGCGCCATGTCTCAAGCCGCCAAACCGCTCGACGGTCTGCAGGGCTTGTCGCAGATCCCTGCTTGCGACCACTGCATAGCCCACAGGGCCATGCGCAGATAGTTGTGCAGCTTCTCCCACTTTCAGGCCAAGTGAGGGTTTTTGATAGTTTTCTGTGGCCAATGCAACCAAGGCTTGCACCTGACGCTGGGTGATCAGCTCATCAGCCACGCCCAGCCGCATCCAGTCGGGCAGCCCGGCGGCTCGCAAGGCCTTGTCTATGTCAACGCCCTGCGCCCGCATGGCCATGCACAGCAGCCTGAGATAGGTGGGGTGAATCAGTGGCGTGTCTAACGTAGGTAGGGTGGGTGGGGTGGTCAACATGGCAATAAATGACGATGTTTTGCCATTATCGGCATTGGCGTGGTGGGTCGTTCTGCAAGACACTGCCTTTTGAGTCAAACCCTTCGTTTCTGGATCAACCTATGGCCAACCCGTCACCCGCAGTCGAAGTTCTTCATTATCGTGATCGCAAGCGTTATGCATGGCTGTTTTCTTTGTTTGTGCCACTTCTGACGATGTCGGGCCTGTCCATGATGATGGCCTTCAATGATGCGCGCTGGGTCTGGTTTCCCGTGGTATTTTCATATGGTTTCATACCCGTGCTGGACATGATCCTGGGTGAAGACCAGTCCAACCCACCTGAAGCTGCTGTACCGCGCCTGGAGGCTGACCTCTACTACCGGGTGATTACTTTTGCGGTCGTGCCCATGCTGTGGATTTCTTTTGTGGTGTCAGTCTGGTTTTTATCGACGCATGCGCTGCCCGTTCATGCCCAGATCGCCATTATTTTGTCCAGCGGATTAACGGGCGGTTTAGGCATCAATTTGGGCCACGAACTGGGCCACAAAAATACCGTTTTAGAGCGCTGGCTGGCCAAAATAGTCCTGGCACCTACCGGGTATGGCCATTTCTACATAGAGCACAACCGCGGCCACCACCGCGATGTCGCCACGCCCGCAGACCCGGCGTCCTCGCGTATGGGCGAAAGTATCTACCGGTTTGTATTGCGTGAAATGCCTGGTGCATTTCGCCGGGCATGGCATATCGAAACGGAACGCCTGGGTCGTTGCGGGCAACCCGTCTGGTCACTGCACAATGAAATTCTTCAGCCAGCGCTTTTGTCATTGCTGCTCTGGTCGGTATTGGTGGTCTGGCTTGGCTGGATTGCTTTGGCTTACCTGCTGCCGATTGCGTTTTTTGCCAACTTCCAGCTGACGCTGGCCAACTACATTGAGCACTATGGATTGCTGCGCAAGCGACTGCAGACCGGTCGCTATGAGGTCTGCCAGCCGCACCACTCCTGGAACAGCAACCATGTCTTTTCAAATTGGGCCTTGTTCCATTTGCAGCGCCATTCTGACCACCATGCCCACCCCCTCCGGCGTTACCAGTCGCTTCGCCACTTTGAAGAAGCGCCCCAGTTGCCGAACGGCTACATGGGCATGTATTCGATATGCATGATTCCACCGCTGTGGTTTGCGGTGATGAACAAACGCCTGGTGGCTGCTGCTGAGGGCGATTGCAGCCGCATTCACTTTCAGCCAGGTCAGCAGGACGCATTGATTCGCCAATATGGCCTGTCGCACAATCCGCAAGCCAGCGCGTGACCGACGGATGTAAATGTGCTGAAGGGCGACACTGGCAAGACCAGGCTGTTGACTTCAGCACATTACCCTCACACCGTGAGGCGATAGCGTAGCGCCTCGCACATTCATCTGCGTACTCCAGCTTGCCTGATCTGGAAATACCACACCGGGTTTTTCCATAACTGGCGCGATCACACGTGAGCGGGTTGAAAAACCGGGCCAGGTTGCAATACTGTTCTCTCAAGCGTAAAAACCGTTCTCTCTGAGCTTGTCGAAGCCCTATCCCTGTATTGGCAACCCTTCGATAAGCTCAGGGAGAACGGTCTTGAGAGAACAGTATTGAGCCAGGTTGTGCCTTCAGGCGTGGCCTTGCGGCGCGTGGCGCGCAAAATACAGGTTGAAAACCTGCGTCTGGGCCAGGGCCACACTGGCCAGACACAGCATCGACGCCAGCGTTGTCTTTTTGAACATCGCGTTTAAATCTCCTTGAGTTACAAAGCAGCCATGTCAGAAAAAATGAGAATCATTCCCCATAAAAACCTGTTGATTTACAAGTCAACACCCCGCAGGTGGGCCAGCTGGATAGGCCTGACTGCAGCCCTGTTGCTGGCCGGATGCGCTACGCCGCCAAAAGGTCTGGACCTTGGCAGCACCGCGCAAGGATCGCCTGCGCTGCCAGACGTGATCAGGAAACCGCTCAAAATTGGTCTGGCCCTGGGCGGCGGCGCAGCGCGCGGCTTTGCCCATGTCGGCGTGATTGCCGTGCTGGAAGAAGCCGGGCTCAAGCCGCAGTTGGTGGTCGGTACATCTGCGGGCAGCCTGGTCGCTGCGCTGTATGCCACGGGCAAGACCAGCGCTCAGTTGCAGCAAACCGCGCTGAACATGGAAGAGGTCGCCATCACCGACTGGATGCTGCCAATTTTTGGCCGGGGCATGTTTCGTGGTGAAGCGCTGGCCCGCTATGTCAACGAGTTGACAGCCCACCGTCTGATTGAAAACATGGCGATACCGCTTGGCATTGTGGCGACAGACCTCAACAGTGGGCAGGCCGTGCTGTTTCAAAAAGGTGACACCGGCACGGCCGTGCGTGCCTCCAGCGCAGTGCCGGCGGTGTTTGTTCCCGTCAGAATCAATGGCCGCGATTACGTCGATGGCGGCCTGGTCTCGCCGGTGCCGGTGCGGTTTGCCCGGCAAATGGGCGCTGACATTGTGGTGGCAGTGGATATCTCAAACCCGCCCGAAGCCAACCCGGCCACGGATACCCTGCAAATTTTGCTGCAAACCTTTGCCATCATGGGTAAAAGCCTTAACCAGTACGAACTCAAGGATGCCGATGTGGTGGTGCGGCCTTCGCTTGTCGGCTTGAGAAGTGCTGACTTTTCAGCCCGCCAGCGTGCCATGGATGCCGGACGCACCGCCATGCTCGCTGCATTGCCTGCGCTCAAAGCCAGGCTGGCGCAGGGCCTGGCAGCAGCACATTAACCAAGCGCTATTTTTTTGATAGCTGCCAGCGCACGCAACGTCTGCCCTGGCAGCTTAAAAGCACCTCAATGCCTGGCCAATGCCAGACCATTTTTAGCCAAAAAAAAGCCCAGTCTTTCGACTGGGCTTAATTGGGTCCGTGAAACTGAATTTCTGGAAGAACCCAAGGAGACAACAGGTGCAAGCGTGCCTTTATGAGGCGCGCCCGGTGGTCATTGACTTCGCGTTGATTAACGCTTTTTGGTAACTGTCTTGGCTGCGTTCATGGCAGTTGAAGCAGCTGTGTTGAAGTTGGTCTCAGCCATGTCGCTGGCTTGCTTGACTGCTTTTTGCATCGACTCGAATGCATTGTTGGCAGCAGCTACAGCGCTTTTCATGACAGCTACGGCGGTCTCGGAACCGGCAGGTGCGTTCTTGGTGACACCATCGACCAGGCCCATGACTTTTTTCTGTGCGTCAGCGGTCTGGACTTCAAGCGTTTTGCCGAGGTCAGCACCAGCAGCAGAGGCGATGTCATACAGGTGGCGGCTGTAAGCGGCGGTTTTTTCAGCCAGCGGCTGCAACATGCCAGCTTGCAGAGCCATCAGCTCTTGTGCGTCTTTCACGCCCATGACGGCTTGTGCATGGTTGGCGGTTTCGGCCAGAGCAGCTTTGGTGGCTTGCACGTTCAGTTCGACCAGTTTTTCAACGCCTTCAAAGGCTTTGTGGGTCAGACCAAACAGGGTTTCGATGTTGGCTTTGTGGGAGGCCATGATTTGTTCAGCGGTCAGCATAATTAATCTCCAGTGTTGTTTACAAAAAGTCAGCAATTGCTGTCGAGTTGCTTTGCCTTTAATTGCTTCACCGCAATTGCTGCACTGCAACATGTCCTCAATTATAGGGATAACCCGTGACATTGCAAGCGCCTCATGTTGCAGTGCAGCATTTTAGGTCTGCAACACTATTCGCAGACGACCGGGTCACAATCCAACGCTCTGGTTTTTAAACATTCAAACGGCCATTCTTTTCATTGTGCAAGCCTTCTACGCCGATCACTTCGTCCTGCCGCTGCCTGAAGGTCACCGGTTTCCCATGGCCAAATACAAGTTGCTGCGCGACCGCGTTGTGGCTGAAATGCCCGCTGTGCAGATGGCCCAGGCCCCTACTGCGACGGATGGTGAACTGGCCCTTGCACATTTACCGGCCTACATTGAGGCCATTGCCCAAGGCACGTTGCCAGCGCCCGCCCAGCGCGAAATTGGCTTTCCGTGGAGCCCTGCCATGGCTGAGCGCGCACGCCGCTCCGTCGGGGCCACCGTGGCTGCAGCGCGGGCAGCACTTGGCCTGGGCACCAGGCCCGAGGGCATTGCCGCCAACATGGCCGGCGGCACCCATCATGCGTATGCCCACAAGGGCGGCGGCTTTTGCGTCTTCAATGATGTGGCCGTCACTGCCCGCCTGATGCAGGCCGAATGGGCCAGAACTTACCGCCACCAGCGCCAGCCGCTGCAGGTCGCCGTGATTGATCTGGATGTTCACCAGGGCAACGGCACTGCCAGCATTTTTACCAGTGATGCCAGTGTGTTCACGCTGTCCATCCATGGCGAGAAAAACTTCCCGTTTCGCAAAGAGGCCAGTGATCTGGACATCGAGCTGCCCGATGGCTGCACCGATGCGCCTTACCTGCAAGCTGTGGAACACGCACTCGATGAGCTGGACCGGCACTTCAAGCCCGGCCTGATCCTGTTTCTGGCCGGTGCCGACCCGTTTGAAGGCGACCGCCTGGGCCGCCTGGCCTTGAGTTATGACGGCCTGGAAGCGCGTGACCGCCGCGTGTTTGACTGGGCTTGGCAGCGCCGCATTCCGCTGGCGTTTTGCATGGCCGGCGGCTACGGCGTGAAGATTGACGAGACCGTGCAGGTGCAGATCAACACCTACAAAGTGGCGCTGGAATACTGGAGCAGATGGCAAAATAGCGGGCCATGACAGCACCCGTCCGACCCCATGCCGAGCCCAGAAGCGCCTACAAGGCTTTTCGCACCATCGGCACCCGCTGGCTTGACAACGATATGTACGGCCACGTCAACAATGTTGTTTACTACAGCTGGTTTGACACCGCTGTCAACGGCCTGCTGATAGAGCAGGGGGCTATTGACATTCACACCGGCAGCGTGATTGGCCTGGTGGTTGAAACGCAATGCAATTATTTTGCGCCGCTGGCCTTTCCAGAAGCGGTGGTGGCAGGCATTCGGGTGGCGCAGGTGGGCTCGTCCAGCGTGCGCTATGAAGTCGGTATTTTCCCGGCTGACCCCCGCCAGCCCTGCGCCGCCAAAGGCCATTTCATTCACGTTTATGTGGACCGCGTCACGCGCCGGCCCACTTCCTTGCCCTTGACATTACTCACCACACTGGAGACCTTGAAGTGACCCCTGTTTTTTCTGACAACCTTGTTGACCAGGCGATTGAGACGCGCCAGTCCATGCGCGCATTTTTGCCCAACCCCGTGCCGCGTGAGACCCTCACCCACCTGCTTGAACTGGCCGCCAGAGCCCCTTCAGGCACCAACACCCAGCCCTGGAAGGTCTATGTGCTGCAAGGGGCCAGCCGCGATGCACTGGTTGAAAAGGTCTGTGCTGCAGGCGAGGCCATCCGCGCCAACCCTGAGCTGGCCTCAGAATACAAGGAAGCCTACGACTACTACCCTGAAAAATGGGTCTCGCCCTTCATTGACCGCCGCCGTGAAAACGGCTGGGGTCTGTACGGGTTGCTCGGTATCACCAAGGGCGACAAAGACAAAATGCACGCGCAGCAGCAGCGCAACTTCCGGTTTTTTGACGCGCCCGTAGGGCTGATGTTCACGCTCGACAAGGTCATGGGCCGTGGCTCGCTGGTCGATTACGGCATGTTCATGCAAAACCTCATGGTTGCCGCGCGCGGCCACGGCCTGCACACCTGCCCCCAGGCGGCGTGGAACGGCTTTGCAAAAATCATCCTGCCGCATATTGGCGCATCAGACAGCGAGATGCTGGTATGCGGCATGTCGCTGGGCTACGCCGATGAGGCCGCGCTGGTCAACACCTTTCGCACCCCGCGCGTGAGCGCGGATGCGTTCACGACCTGGCTGGATTAAGGTAATTTATTGTGCATGGCGTCACCATTACGGTGACATAATGTGCTATGCGAATTTTCAATAAAAGCGCAGTTGAGCTTTACGCCAAAAGCCATGCGCCTGCCAGAGACAGTTTGCGTTCCTGGTACGCGGAGGCGATTGATGCCGCCTGGTTGACGCCTGAGCAGATAAAAGCGCAGTTCCCCAAAGCATCCATCATTGCCAACAACCGTGTGGTTTTTGATATTGCCGGCAGCCGCTACAGGCTCATCGTATCGATGAACTATCAATTTCAGTCGGTGTACATCAAGTTTTTCGGCACACATGCCGAGTACGACCGCATCAATGCAGCCAGCGTTGATCACACAGGGGTAAATCATGGCTAAAAAGACGGTTGAGATTGAATTGGTCAAGACTCAGGCGAGCTATCGCCGGGCCCTTAAGCAGGTTTCACATTTCTTTGACCACCCACCCGCTGCTGGCTCGACGCAAGAAGCCCAGTTCGAGCTGCTGATGCTCATGGTTGAGCGTTATGAGGCGCAGCATTTTGTGGTCAAGTCGCCAGACCCGGTAGCTGCCATTGAGTTTGCTATCGAGCAGCGTGGGCTGTCTTCTGCCGACTTGCGGGAGGTACTGGGTTCGCGCCAGCGTGTACACGACATATTGCAAAAAAAGCGCAAGCTCTCGCTTGAGCACGTACGTGCTTTGCATGCCAGGCTGTTGATTCCTGCAGATGTGTTGATACAGGCTTATTGAAAAAACTGACTGGGGCTCCAGTCCCAGCATGGCCCACCATGACCACCCCCACCACACTTACCCTCAACGAAATCCGCATTCGTGCGGCGGCTTTTGCCAAAGATTTTGCCGATGCCCACCGTGAAAACGCGGAATCGCAAATTTTCTGGCATGAGTTTTTTCAGGTGTTCGGCCTGCCAAAACGCCGCGTCATCAGTTTTGAGCACAACGTGCAAAAACTCGGCAACAAGGCTGGCCGCATTGACGCGTTTTGGCCTGGCACGCTGCTGGTCGAGCAAAAGTCGCGTGGCAAAGACCTCGACGCTGCCTTTACCCAGGGCAACGACTATTTTCACGGGCTGACGAATGACGAGCTGCCGCGCTATGTCATCGTCAGTGACTTTGCACGCATTCGTCTGGTGGATGTCGAAGGCGCGCAAGCCGCTCTGGAGTTTGAGTTAAAAGACCTGCCCCGGCACATCGAACGCTTTGGCTTTATCGCCGGTTACGAGCCGCGCCAGCAGCGTGAAGACGTTCCGCTGAACCAGCGCGCCGTCGATACGCTGGGCGAGCTGCACGATTTGCTCAAGGCCGATGGTTTTACCGGCCACCGGCTTGAAGTGCTGCTGGTGCGGTTGCTGTTTTGCCTGTTTGCGGACGACACCGGCATCTTCACACCCAAAGGCGCTTTTGAGGACTTGGTGACGCTCAGCAAGCCAGACGGCAGCACGCTGGGTGCGGACTTGTCGCGGCTGTTCGGCGTGCTCAATACCAAGCCTGAGCATCGCCAGAAATCCCTCGATGAGCGTTTTGCTGCCTTCCCTTATGTGAATGGCCGCCTGTATCTTGAGAAGCACGACATTCCTGAATTTTCAAGCGCCATGCGCGCCAAGCTGCTGACCTGCTGCGGCATTGCCTGGGGTGCGATTTCGCCTGCGGTGTTTGGTGCGATGTTTCAAAAGATCATCAGCCTGGAGCCAGGCGACCGGCGTCGCCAGATGGGCGCGCACTACACCAGCGAGGCGAATATCCTCAAGCTCATCAAGCCGCTGTTTCTGGATGATCTGGAGGCCGAGTTTGAGGCCGTCAAACGCCATAAAAACCAGTTGTTTGCGTTTCAGAAAAAGCTGCGGGGTCTGGTGTTTTTAGACCCGGCTTGCGGCTGTGGCAACTTTTTGGTCATCACTTACCGCGAGCTGCGCAGGCTGGAGCTGCGGGTGTTGCAGGCCGCCCAGGCGTTTGGCAGCGTCACGCGTGAGGTGTTCGAGCAAACCGGCGTGAACGTTGACCAGTTCTATGGCATTGAGGTTGAAGACTTTCCGGCACAGATTGCCCAGGTGGCGATGTGGCTGGTCGATCACCAGATGAACCTGGAGGCCGGGCAGTTCTTTGGCGACTGGATCAAACGCATACCGCTCGATAAATCGGCTGAAATCCGCCATGGCAATGCGCTGCGCATTGAGTGGGCTGACTTTTGCCCGCCCGGCAGGCTGAACTATATTTTGGGGAATCCGCCGTTTATTGGCAAACAAAACCAGACTGCCAGCCAAAAAGAAGACATGGAATTTGTCTGTAAAGGCATGAAGAGCGCAGGCTTG
>JBBRMH010000133.1:0-11223 GCA_038230935.1 Burkholderiales bacterium
CCCGTCACGCGCGCGCGCAGCCAGGCAGCGGCTTGTTCAGGCGTTTGCAAGTGGGCGATCAAAACGACTCCACAACCGCTTGCGTGACGATTTGCGGCTTCACGGACATGTCCGGCTGCACGCCCATCATGCGGAGCGTCTGTTGCACCACCTCGCTAAAGACAGGTGCCGCTGCCACGCCACCGTAATAGTTGCCGCCGCTCGGCTCATCAATCATGACGGCAACAATAATGCGGGGAGACTCAATCGGTGCCATACCAGTAAACCAGGCCCGGTATTTGTTGCTGGCGTAACCCTTGCCGACCTGCTTGCGGGCCGTACCCGACTTGCCGCCGACCGAGTAACCTACCGTCTGTGCCAGAGGTGCTGTGCCACCCGGGGCAGCTGCCATCTGCAGCATCCGGCGCAACGCACGCGCATTCTCGGGTGAGAACACCTTGACACCGACAGCAGGTTCACTGCTTTTCAACATCGTCGCCGCGATCACCTGGCCATCATGCGCAAACGAAGTGTAAGAGTGCGCCATCTGGAACAGCGAGGCTGACAGGCCATAGCCATAGGACATCGTGGCCTGCTCCACAGGTCGCCAGGTTTTCCAGGGCCTGAGCCGCCCCGTGACTGCGCCCGGAAACTGAATCTGCGGCTTCTGGCCATAACCCAGTGCGGTGTAGGTATCCCACATTTCGCGCGGACTCATCTTCTGGGCGATCTTGAGCGCGCCAACGTTGCTGGACTTCTGAATCACGCCTTCAACGGTCAGAGTGCCGTAATTGTGAGTATCACTGATCGTGAAGCCGCCAATATTGAAGCGGCCAGGCCCGGTTTCAATCGTGGTGTGTGGCGTGATCCGTCCTGCCTCAAGTGCCATCCCGACGGTAATCGGTTTCATGGTGGAGCCGGGCTCAAAAGTATCTGTCAGTGCCCGGTTGCGCAGTTGCTCGCCAGACAGATTCTGGCGCTTGTTTGGCTCGTAACTTGGGTAATTGGCCAGCGCCAGCACTTCACCCGTGATGGTGTCCAGAACCACAACACTGCCTGCCTTTGCTTTGTGAAGCGTGACTGCATCACGCAGTTTCTGGTAGGCGACGAACTGCACCTTGCTGTCCAGGCTGAGCTGGATGTCCTTGCCGTCGAGTGGCGGCACCTGCTCGCCCACATCTTCCACCACGCGACCCAGGCGGTCCTTGATGACGCGGCGCGAGCCTGCACGCCCGGACAACTCTTTGTTAAACCTCAGCTCAATGCCCTCCTGGCCGCGGTCTTCAACGTTGGTAAAACCCACCACATGGGCGGCAGTTTCTCCCTCCGGATACTGCCGCTTGTATTCCTTGCGCTGATAGATGCCCTTGATACCCAGTGCGCTGATTTTCTGGGCCACCAGATCATCCACCTGCCTTTTGACCCAGACAAAACTCTTGTCTTCATTGGCCAGTTTTTTAGTCAACTCCGCCAGCGGCATTTCCAGCAAGGAGGCCAGGGAGGCCAGCTGGGCAGGCGTTGCATCGATATCTTCCGGAATGGCCCAGATGCTCGGGGCAGGCACACTGGACGCCAGAATCAGGCCATTTCTGTCAAGAATACGGCCACGACTGGCTGGCAGCTCCAGCGTGCGGGCAAAGCGGACCTCCCCCTGACGCTGAAAGAAATCATTGTTGAACACCTGCACATAAGCCGCACGACACGCCAGCCCCGCAAAAGCCAGCGCGACGCACGCCACAATAAACTTGCTGCGCCAGACCGGCGTTTTACTGGCAAGCAGAGGGCTGGAGGTGTAAAGCACACTTTTGCTCATGGCTTGCGTGTTCCTGCGTTTGTGGCGTCACGTACTTTATTGACGTCCACGGCAGTGGTGCTTGCCGGGGTTGCGCCTGCGGTCAGCACTTCCTTGTCTTTGTATGTGACGTACTGCGTGATGGCCGGCGTGGCGGTATGCATTTGCAAGCGGTCTTTGGCCAGTTTTTCAACCCGCAAGGGAGTTGCCTGCGCTCTTTTTTCAACCTGCAAACGTTCGTTGTCAACTTCGATTTTCCGGCTTTGCGCTGCTGCTTTTTCAAGCTCCACAAACAGGCGCCGCGACTCGTACTGAGTGTGCACAAGGTACAGCGCACTGGCAATAACGCCGAGCAGCAAGACCAGATTGAACCGGGTCATGCGGCCACCCCGGTACGCTCGGCAATGCGCATGACGGCACTGCGCGAGCGAGGATTGGCAGCCACTTCTGCCTGGTCAGTCTTGACGCGCCCCAGCGCATTCAGGCGCATGGCCTTGGGCGCTGCAAAAGGTGCGCGTCTGTCGAACACATCGCGTGAGTGCTCTGCAATGAACTGCTTGACGATACGGTCCTCAAGCGAGTGAAAGCTGATCACCACCAGACGACCTCCCGGCTGCAGCATGTCAAGCGACGCGGCTAACGCCTCTTGCAGCTCTTGCAGCTCGGCATTGATAAAAATCCGAAGTGCCTGAAATGTCCGCGTGGCAGGGTCCTTGCCAGGTTCTCGGGTTTTGACCGCACCCGCCACGACTTCGGCCAGCTCGGCAGTGCTGCGCAGGGGGCCGCGGACCGAGCGACGCAGATCGATCGCCTTTGCAATCTGCCCGGCAAACCGCTCTTCTCCATAGTCACGAATCACCTCGGCCATGCTGTCAATGGATGCATCCTGAAGCCATTGCGCCACGCTCTGGCCACGCGTAGTGTCCATGCGCATGTCAAGCGGGCCATCCGAGCGGAATGAAAACCCGCGTGCAGGGTTGTCGATTTGTGGCGAGCTGATGCCCAGGTCCATCAACAGGCCTGCTGCACTGGCAGGCGCAAGCGCTGCCAGCTGGTTAAAGCCCTCGTGACGAATTGAAAATCGGGGGTCGGCGATGGTGTTGGCCTCGGCAATGGCTTCGGGGTCCTTGTCGAAGGCCGTCAAGCTGCCGTCTGCCGAAAGCCTGGAAAGAATCAGTCGTGCGTGTCCGCCGCGTCCGAAAGTCGCGTCGATGTAGTGTCCGCCCGGCTTGATCTGAAGCGCTTCGACTGCTTCGTTCAACAAGACGGTGCGGTGTGTCCATGTCTCTTGCACCGCCCGCTTTCTAAAATGAAAAGTGTCTGAAAACATCGGGCATCTCGCCCTTCATCTGCTCGGCTTCCTGAGCTGCATAGTTCTGTGCGTCCCACAGCTCGAAATAATTGCCCATTCCTAAAAGTACTGTGTCCCTACTGATTCCGGCAGCACATCGAAGCTCGGGTGAGACCAGAACGCGACCTGTAGCGTCCATACAAACATCCATGGCATTACCGAGAAAAATGCGTTTCCACCATTGCGCCTGCATAGGCAACGACGCGATGCGTCCGCGAAATTTTTCCCACTCGCTGCGCGGGAAAATCATGATGTATCCATGAGGGTGCTTTGTCATGGTGAGCTGGCTTGACGAGGTCGCACTGAGCACATCACGATGCCGGGTCGGAACAGACAGCCGACCCTTGGTATCGAGAGCTACAAAAGACGCACCTTGAAACACTGCTAAAGACCCTTGAAAAACACTTTTCACCACCGAACTGCACTTCCTCCCACTTTATCAGGAAAGAATTCTGGTTCCTGTCAGCTGAAATCGTTTTTCAATAAAATCAGTACCTTGCAAGTTTTTTCTAAAACAGAAAACCCAGGCTATTCTGGATGTCAATGAACGCGTCAATACAGCCGTAGCGCATACAAGGCTTAAAAGCCTGGCTGTTTGGCAACAGCGACAAGATATCAATCCCGGCGGGTGATGACTTTGGCATGCTCGGTGATGCCGATGACATTGAAAAAAGCAGCGACTAACCGGTTGACTTCGGTAAATTGCACAAACCGTTTTTCCGCCTCACGCGCAGACACCCAGTTCAGAAGTGTCCCGGCAGCCGAAAAATCGACACGAATCAACTTGGCGCAAGAAATCACGAGGTGGTCGGCGCCTTTGAACTTGTCTTCGAGTTGGTCCAGCACAGCAACGGCATCCCCGTGAATCTGACCGGACAATTCAACAGACGAGAACCTGTTGACCTGCGAATTCACTGAATCCATCTGGCTGTCACCTTCCATCACGCTCATGATGGAAGGCACCGAGTCATGAAATACATCGCCAATAATGGTATGGCCTGAAACCGCCATATTGTCTGGTTCCAGCGCTTTGTAGTCGCAACGTGCACTCTCCCACGCCGGCGGCGAGACTTCATATGTCACGCAAAAGTCAAGCGCAGCGAGTTCAAACTCATCGGGCCGGTGCGTCACGCGCAAGGCTTCCATGCGCAGTTGCCACCACTCGTGGGCCGTATCGCGCTGGCCTGAAGGTGTGGCGGTTTGCAGTATTTTTTGCAAATTCGCATCGCCTGTGAAACGGAGTTGAACGGGCTGCGCACACCAGCTGCTGAAAACCCTGCACAGAGGCTCCACTGCTGCAGCATCAATGGTTTTCAGGTTTCTCCAGTCCATACACCAGGGCATGGCCGATTTTGCCAGTGCCACCTTGAGTGCAACGACTGTCTGAATGCCCACGGTGGACGGGCAAATCCAGTTGGCAGGCGTGCTGTTTGCCGACGCCTGAGTCTGGGGGGAGACAAGTTGCCTGACCATGTCCAGCATGGAAAACCACTGCGGCGCCGAGCGATCAAAGCGCTGGACAAAATCAATGGCTGCATTTTCGAATTTGTCCTTCTGGTCCGTCACACGGTACAGATCAAAAAGGGCCATCCATGTTTCCGGGTTTTCTATGCGGGAGCCCGAGGGAGACAGCATCTCAAGCAGCACCACTTCAGCACCCGCATCATCGCCGTTTGCAAAGCTGATGGCGGCTTCTTCAAGTTCCGCATCGTGCGCCAACTCGGCGACGTCCACTGCCATGTAGTTGGTCGCTCCAAAACCCAGACTTGACCTGCCAAAGCCGCTGCTATTCAAGGGTGGCTGCCCAGGTGCCACAGCGGGTTTGACGGCCTCAAGCGTAGCACCTGCGACGAGCGGCTTTTGCTGTATGGGCACCGTTGAAGGTGCTGCTGATACCGTTTTCTGGAAAGTCACAGGAGCCGGATCCTGCAAGCCCCCGACCTGCGTTGCCGCATAACCGACAGGCATTGAAGGCGCAGCACCCGGCAGGCTGGCTTGCGCTGGACGCCTGTCCGATGGCGGCAGCGTGGTGTTGCCGACTGACATCAATGAGGTGTGCGGCTTGGTCTGCCACCACTGCATGGACATCTGCGCCTCGATCTCGTCAATCTTTTTGAGCGTCTGTGCACGGTCATCCGGTTTAGAGGGCATGCTGCTCTGAAAAAACGATGGCCTGCCAGCTGGATCCTGACCTGAGATGGTTTCACGCTTGCGCAACTTGCGCAGCATGTCAAATTCGCGTTTTCGCACAAAGTCGTTGCGACGCTTGCGCTCGATCATGTCCTTGAGCACCTGCTTGCTCAGGGCCTCATCGCGGTCCGTATCCTTATTGTCAAGATCAGACCAGCTCGTTGCAGGATTGCAAACGAACTTCACCATTTTTGACAATAAACCCGGCGCGCTGTCTTCTTTGGTCATGAGGTGAGGCTAAAAGGACGTGACAAGAAACAGGGCATGTTTTAGTCGCCAAACATTTTCTGTTTGAGCTCACGCCGCTGCTGTGCTTCCAGAGACAAATTTGCTGTGGGACGCGCAATCAGACGGCCCACACCGATAGGCTCGCCAGTTTCATCGCAATAGCCATAGTCGCCCGAGTCAATGCGGCCAATGGACTGCTCGATTTTCTTGAGCAATTTACGTTCACGGTCGCGCGTGCGCAGCTCCAGGGCGTGCTCTTCCTCAATGGTGGCGCGGTCGGCAGGGTCAGGCACAACCACCGTTTCTTCACGCAGGTGCTCTGTGGTTTCGCCCGCGCTGTTGTGAATTTCCTGCTTGAGCACTGACAGCTTGTGGCGGAAAAACGCCATCTGCTTGTCATTCATGTACTCGGTGTCCGGCATGGCCTTGACCTCGTCATCGGTCAGCTCTGCAGCTGCCTTTGCCTTCCAGTTGTTGGCCAGCTTGGGGTCTTTTTTGGCGGCCACATGAGGCGGCGGCGCAATCACACGCTCGGTCATGGTGGAGTAGCTGGCTTTGGCTGCATCAGGCGCATGGGTAGGCACCATCGGTGCCGGCGGGGGTAACTGGGAAGGTGCGCGAGCGGAGCTTCTGCGTCCGGGCTTGAGCGCCGCAGGTGGGGTCATGGGCTTGGATCTTTCAGTAAGAGAGGGTGACGGCCTGAGAGCCGGTGCAATGGCAGATGATGTGATTTTTTTGCCTGCAGCTGCTTCAGGCGCAATTGTGGCGGCCGTCAGAATTTTGGCCGGTTTAACAGCTGCGGGCACCTGGACAAGCCTGGTCGTTTTAGGGGTTGCAGGCTTGGCAACTGCGCTTGATGCCAACCCGGACGCAGGCTTGCTGGCAGCCGGTTTTTGAGGTGCAGCAGCTTTGACAACCGGTTCAGCAGATTTTTTGACCGCTGCACTGGCCCCAGCCACCGGCTGGGCAGGCTTGGCAACGGGTTGTGCTGTGGTTTTAATCGGCGTTTTTGGTTTCACGGAGGGCTTTGTGGTTACCTTGGTGGCTTGTTGGGACTTTTCAGATACTTTGGAATTTTCTGATGCCTTACCTGGCAATTTACCTTGCACCTTGCCTGGTGTTTTGGCCTGTGCTTTCACAGCTTGTCTCTTGTGGGAGCTGGCTGCTGGACAGCCTTTGCCAGCTGATTCTTCCAGGCTTTCCTGTGGCGCTGCCCAGGTATTTTGACTAGCGCGCGATTGTAGCGGTTCAGCGACGCGCCGTGATGCCGTCACACCAGAACGCTGAGGAATCAATGTCAACATAAGGCTCCTGCTGCGTTTTTTTGCATTTTTTGCACAATATGAGAACAGCCTAACTCAAACCAGGCACTGCTCCAGACCCTGCATGAAAATATCTTTTGGCAGGTCAATGCCAATAAACACCATTTTGCTGATTTTCTGCTCACCTTCAGCCCAGCTGGGCCCCAGGTCGCTGCCCATCAGCTGGTGTACGCCTTGAAAGATCACCTTGCGCTCCGTGCCCTCCATGTTCAGCACGCCTTTATAGCGCAACATGCGGGGACCATAAATATTGACAATGGCCCCCAGAAAATCTTCCAGTTTGGCCGGGCTGAAGGGCTTGTCTGAACGGAAAACAAAGCTTTTGACATCATCATCGTGCGCATGATGATGGGTGTTTTCAGCCGCGTGCGACGGGTGGTCACAGTGCTCTCCGTGTTCGTGTTCATGCGCAGCATGGTCGTGCCCGGCGTGGTCATCTTCCTTGAGAAAGTCCGGGTCAATGTCCAGCTTGGCGTTGAGGTTAAAACCGCGCAGGTCGAAAACATCCTTGATCGCCACTTCACCGAAATGCACCGCTTTTTGCGGTGCGCGCGGGTTCATGTGCTTCAGGCGGTGCATCAGCGCATCAACCTCTTCTTTGGCAACGAGATCGGTCTTGCTGATGAATATCTGGTCCGCAAAACCCACTTGGCGGCGCGCTTCCTGGCGGTCATTGAGCTGGGTGGTGGCATGTTTGGCATCGACCAGCGTGAGGATGGAGTCCAGCAGGTATTGCTCGGCGATTTCTTCGTCCATGAAGAACGTCTGCGCCACCGGGCCAGGGTCGGCCAGGCCAGTGGTTTCAATGACCACACGTTCAAAGTCGAGCAGCCCCTTGCGCTTTTTGGCGGCCAGCAGTTGCAGGGTCTCGCGCAGGTCTTCGCGAATCGAGCAGCAGATGCAACCGTTGTTCATCTGGATGATGTTTTCCTCGGTGTCGTTGACCAAAATCTCGTTGTCGATGTTTTCCTCGCCAAACTCGTTTTCAATCACGGCGATTTTCTGGCCGTGCGCTTCGGTCAGGATGCGCTTTAACAGCGTGGTTTTACCGGAACCCAGAAAGCCGGTCAGGATGGTGACGGGAATCAAACTCATGGTGTCAGCCTAACTTAAAAAAACAAAAAAGGCGCAGAACGGACTCAAGAACTGTGCGGTCAATGAAGTGGGGAGTTTAGCGGCCAAGTCAAGCCCGCTCAAATGATGCCTCAAACGATTCGCGACTATCTGCATGGAGAATGCCTGAGCATCACGAACAAGCTCAACCCCTTTGCGCTTTGCGCTTTGCCAAAAGCTGCTCTTGACATCCTCCCCGCCGTGAATGACGGGAGGATGTCAACCACTGTTGGCCATGCGCAAAAGAAAGTTAAATTTACCGGCGCTTCTGACCCCCAGGAGCTCATTGACCTGATCGTGAAATACCTGACTGAAAACGGCGTGATGGATGCCGCGCGGCTCTACGAGTCACCGTTCACTGACGTGAGCCAGCAGGGGCCAGAGGCCTTGTTTCTGCCCGCCAAAGTGACAGAGATGGTGCAGGTGCTTGAAGAAATTCGGGCGCGGGCGGTGGCTTGAAGACGCTCCATCAACTGCCCCAGCAGATACCTGCGTTGTCCGCACCATCTGATCGACATGACGAAGGACTTTTTAAAAACCGGACAGTCTGAGAGGCGCAGACTCAGGCGCGGGCATCGCCCCAGCGCAGCGGGGAGGTGTCGTCGCCCCGGTACAGCGTCTCGCCATAACGGTCCACGCAGTAGTGCCTGGAGACAATCATTTCGTTGAACCGCATATCCGGGGCGATGCGGGTGTATTCGAGCACCACACTGCGGGTGACGCGGGCACCCGAGCGAATAACGCTGCCGTGGCCAATCCAGGCCGGGCCAATGATGGTGGCACCGGGTTCTACCTTGACGCTGGAGCCAAAATACACCGGCCCTTCAATCGTCACCTGGTCCCATGGAATCGAGGTGTTGAGCCCGACCCAGACCTTGGGACGCACTTCTTTGCCCGGAATACGCATGTCGGCGATTTCGCCGCTGATCACGCGCTGCAGCACCGACCAGTAGTCGCCCACCTTGCCAATGTCAATCCAGTGAAAAGGGCGACTCTGGGCATAAAACGCCTGTTTTTGTGCCACCAGCTGGGGAAACAGGTCTGAGCCGATGTCCATCACCTTGTTGGGCGGCACCATGCTCAACACTTCAGGCTCAAAAATATAAATGCCGGTGCTTGCCAGCGTGGATTTGGCGTCTTTCGGGTCGGGTTTTTCCTGAAATGACTGGATGCGGCCTTCCGCGTCGGCCAGCACAATGCCGTAGGATGCGACATCGCTCAGGGGCACGTCCATGGCGACCAGGCTGGCAATGGCGCCCTTGGCCTTGTGCTCTTCAAGTGCAGCGGTGATGTCGAGGTCAATGAGCGCGTCGCCGCACAGCACCAGCGTTGTTTCGTCAAAAAAACCGCTGAAGTCCTGAATTTTTCGCATACCACCGGCTGAGCCCATGGGGCGCGGCATGATGTCGCCGTGGTTCATGACGCCTTCGTAAGAGTAGCCAATTTCTACCCCCCAGCGGCTGCCATCGCCAAAATAGTCTTCAATGCGCTGGTGGTGGTAAGCCACATTGACCATGATCTCCTTGATGCCGTGGCGCGCCAGGTGTTCAATCAAATACTCCATCACTGGCCTGCCGAGAATCGGCACCATGGGCTTGGGTAAATCTTTGGTGAGTGGGCGAACCCGGGTGCCTTGTCCGGCGGCAAGAATCATTCCTTTGGCCATATTGCTTAACCTTTATATCCGTTGTGGTTTTTGACTTGCCAGTTTCAGGTGTCCCGGCACATGGTGGCCAGGTCACGCTCGGCCTGCCAGTCTAATAATGTTTGAGCGAGTGTGGCATCTGCAAAATACGCTGGCAGGTCGCCATCGCGTCTGGGGCCGACTTTGAAGGCAATGGTGTGACCACACGCTGCCTCGAAAGCCCGGACCATGTCCATCACGCTGTGCCCCCGGCCTGTACCGATGTTGACGGCCAAGCAGCGGTCATGACTGCTGTCACCGTCCAGATGGCCCAGTGCTTTGACATGGCCAACGGCCAGGTCTGTGGCGTGAACATAGTCCCTGACGCCCGTGCCGTCCTCGGTGGGAAAGTCGTCACCCCAGACGTTGAGACAGTCATGTCGCGCGCCAGCTACCTGCGCGATATAGGGCATCAGGTTATTGGGTACGCCCCGGGGGTCTTCGCCAATCAGGCCGCTGGCGTGTGCGCCGACCGGGTTGAAGTAGCGCAAAATTCCTGCACGCCAGCGGGTGTCCGACCGGCACAGGTCACGCAGTATGTTTTCAACTGTGAGTTTGGTCACGCCGTAAGGGTTCATCGCTGCAAGCCGGTGAGTTTCTTTGTACGGCAGCTCTTCTGACGCCCCATAGACCGTTGCACTGGAGCTGAACACCAGGGAGCGTACGCCCAGCTCGTTCATGACCTCAAGCAGGCAAAGACTGCCTGCCACGTTGTTGTCGTAGTACCGCAGCGGGTGTTCAACCGACTCACCCACGGCCTTCAGGCCCGCAAAGTGGATGATCTTTTCGGGGCTGCCATAGGACATGGCCTGCCTGAGGGCCGATTTGTCGCGAATGTCACCTTCGACAAAGTGAAATGGTTTGCCTGTGATACGCGCTATCCGGTGGAGTACTTCAGGGTTGCTGTTGCTCAGGTTGTCAAACACAGTGACGTCGTAGCCGCTGCCCAGCAGCTCGACGCAAGTGTGAGAGCCTATGTAACCCGTCCCGCCGGTTACAAATATACGTTTCGATGCAACGCCCATCACAGCAAGCTCATGACTGCGAACCGTGCATGCAAGGCACTTTTTACTTTGCCGGACCGCGAGGTGGCGGGTATTGCGATTGAATCAACAGCGCCGAATGAATGCATATCAAAAACTGCCTTGCATGAAATTCCTTGAAATGTTGACCCTGCCGGCTCGGGCAGGTGTGTAGCTGACAGTGTGAACGGTTTTAGTTTGGCATGGCTGAGCGTAGCCACACGGGTGTATTGAAGTGTTACGCCAATGTGAACTCAGAGATACATTGCTTCTCATCATAAAAACCAGATGGAACCCGTATGCATGTGGGTGTTTTGGAGGACGACGTGGACCAGCAGGTTTTGGTCCGGCTGTGGCTTGTGTCTGCACAATATACCTGCACCATGTCAGCGATGGTCGAGGGTGTCAAGTCCCGCCTGTTCATAAACCCGTTTAACAAAAAGTTCTGGTTTTCTGCGTTGCCAGTCTTTAAGCGCCTGCACCGGTGATTGATGGTGCAGCGCACGCTGAGGGATGTGGTGGTTGTAGGTCTTCAGGTAAAG
>JBBRMH010000134.1:0-11212 GCA_038230935.1 Burkholderiales bacterium
GCAAGACCTCCTCACAGGCCACAAGCGCGTCACCGACCTGCTCGAACCCACCGCCGCCTGACGGCCAGGAAGCACTCATGCGTCACCAGGAATCCCAGCACACCGAATGGAAAGAAACGTGGCGCGATGACTATTTGCGCTGGGTGTGCGGCTTTGCCAAGGCGCAAGGCGGGCGTTTGTTGCTGGGGGTGAATGATAAAGGCGTGGTGGTGGGCCTGCCTGAATCTGCTAACGCGGCCAGGCTGCTGGAAGACCTGCCCAACAAGGTGCGCGACCTGCTGGGCATGGTGGTGGAGGTGAACCTGCACGAAGAAGGTGGAGATGGCGGTTTGCAGTACCTGGAACTGGTGGTACAGGCCTACCCCAACCCCATCAGCTACCGGGGCCATTACTACATGCGCAGTGGCAGCACACTGCAAGAGCTCAAGGGCGCGGCGCTGGACCGCTTTTTGTTGGGCCGCCAAGGCCGCACCTGGGACGGCGTGCCGCTGCCGCAGTTTGGCTTGGGCGATGTGTCGGCACCGGCCATGGCGCGGTTTCGGCAACTGGCCCAGCGCAGCGGGCGGCTGGACGCCGAGACCTTGGCCGAGAGCGATGCTAACTTGCTGGATAAGCTGCGCCTGAAAGATGGCGCCTATTTCAAGCGCGCCACCGCCTTGTTGTTTGCCGCCGACCCGCAGCGGTTTGTGACCGGGGCTTTTGTGAAGGTGGGTTACTTTCAGACCGAGACTGAGCTGCTCTACCACGACGAGGTGGAGGGCGACCTGTTCCACCAGGCCAAGAGCACCATGGACTTGCTGCTGACCAAATACCTGAAGGCGGTGATTTCTTACGAGGGCATTGTTCGGGTGGAGACCTTTCCGGTGCCGCGTGCAGCGTTGCGCGAGGCGCTGCTCAACGCGCTGGTGCACCGCGACTATGCGGTGACAGCACCGGTGCAGATACGGGTTTATGAAGACCGCTTGCGCCTGTGGAACCCGGCGGTGCTGGCCGAGGGCTGGACGGTGGACACGCTGCTAGGGCCGCATGCGTCCAGCCCCTACAACCCGGCCATTGCGAATGCTTTTTTCAGAGCCGGTGAGATTGAGGCCTGGGGCCGGGGTGTGGCGCGAATTTTCACGGCTTGCGAGGCTGCAGGCTCGCCCAAGCCGGTGCTGCGCTATGAACCCAACGATATGTGGCTGGAGTTTGCCTTTGACCCGGCGTATTTGACTGTACTGCGGGCGGGGCAAAAGCAGACCGCACAAGTCGGGGTCCAAGTCACCCCCGGAGTCACCCCCGGAGTCACCCCCGAAGTGGGACGCATGCTGCAGTTGGTCAATGGCGAGATGCGCCGCGCTGAATTGATGGCGGCCTTGGGCTTGCGGGATGAAAAGCATTTCCGCACCCACTACCAGCAAGTGGCTTTGGCCAACGGTTTACTGGAGATGACCGTGCCGACGAAGCCAAACAGTCGCCTCCAAAAATACAGATTGACTGCCTTGGGGCGGCAGTGGCTCAACAAGGATAAGCCATGAACAAGCTCAGCCAGCACCAAATCAAACTCGACGAACGCAACCATGTCGAGCTGCCTTTGCTGGCGCAGCTCAAAAGTCTGGACTGGGAGGTGCTGGATTTGCCAGCCCAGCAAACGCCGATGGAGTCGCACCGCAGCAGCTTGACCGAGGTGCTGATGCAGCCCGTGTTGCGGGCACAGCTCAAGGTGATTCAGCCCTGGCTGCAGGATGACCAGGCCGATGAGGTGGTGCAGCAGCTGCTGGCTTTGCCCGGCAGCAACCTGCTGCAAAACAACCAGCATGTGTTTCGCCTGCTGACCGATGGCACCAGCGTGAGCGAAAACCGCGCCACGGGCGAGAAAAGCCCAACGGTGCGCTTTATTGACTTTGACCGGATGGCAAACAACCGTTTCATCGCGGTGTGCCAGTTCAAGGTGCGTATTTTGGGCACGGGTCACCACATCATTGCCGATGTGGTGTTGTTTGTGAACGGCATCCCGGTGGTGGTGATTGAGGCCAAGTCGCCCAAGGTGAAAGACGCTTTGCCCGAGGCGATTGACCAGCTGTTGCGCTACAGCGAGCAACGCGGTGCCAGGGGCGAAGGCAGTGCCACGCTGTTTGCATTCAACCAGTTTGTGGTGGTGACGTGCCGCAATGAGGCCAAGTTTGGCACCATCACCACGCACAACGAAAAGCATTTTTACCGCTGGTCAGACCCGTTTCCGCGCACGCTGGACGCGCTGGAGCACGGCAGCAGCAGCCCCAACGACCAGCAGCGCCTGGTGGCGGGCATGATGGACCACGCCAACTTGCTGGGTATCATCCGCACGTTCACGATTTTCAGCACCAGCGACAAGGGTGAGCTGATCAAGGTGGTGGGGCGCTATCAGCAGTTTCGCGCGGTCAAGCTGGCAGTGCAGCGGCTGCTGGCGGGCCAGAACCCGCGTGCGCGCAGTGGCATCATCTGGCACACGCAAGGCAGCGGCAAGTCGCTGACCATGATGTTCATGGTGCGCGAGATGTACCACCACGCGGCGCTGGCCAAGTGGAAGGTGGTGTTTGTGACCGACCGCACCCAGCTGGAGGCACAGCTCAGTGAGACCAGCCAGAGCATCGGCTTTCAGGTGAAGGTGGCTGACAGCATCAGCCAGCTCAAGACATTACTGTCCAGCGATGCGTCGGACCTGGTGATGGCGATGATCCACAAATTCCGTGAGGCAGATCTGGAGGCGACCTTCCCCGAGCTGAACAACAGTCCGCACATTTTGGTGATGACGGACGAGGCGCACCGCTCGCAGTATTCCAGGCTGGCTGCCAACCTGGACAAAGGTGTGCCCAATGCCTCACGCATTGGCTACACCGGCACACCCATCGACAAGATGGAGAAGGTGTTTGGTGAGTACATCGACAAGTACACCATGCGCCAGGCGATTGAGGACGGTGTCACGCTGGAGATCGTGTACGAGGGCCGCACGCACAACGCCGAGGTGCAGGACAAGCCGGGCCTGGATGCCAGGTTTGCCGATGTGTTCAGCGACTACAACTTAATGGAGCGGCTGGACATTTTGGGCTTTGGCTCACGCGCTGCCTACCTGGAAGCGGAGACGACCATTGAAGCCAAAGCCCAGGACATGGTGACGCACTACCTGACGCACGTTTTCCCCAACGGGTACAAGGCGCAGATTGTGGCGACCTCGCGTGAGGCGGCGGTGCGCTACAAAAAGCATGTGGATGCCGCATTGCTGGCTGCCATCAAGGCTATGCAAGCCAGCGATCCGCATGACCCAGCGCTGGCTACGCTGCAAAAGTTGAAGACCGATGTGGTGATTTCGGGCAACCACAATGACGGGTTGCACCTGAAAGCGTTTACCGACGGGAGCAAGCACGAAGCCACCATCAAGAGCTTCAAGCTGCCCTTCAGCAAAGAAGACGGCAAAGAATATGGAAAAAAAGACGACAAAGGCGTCAATGGTGATGTGGGCATTGTGATCGTCAACAACATGCTGCTGACAGGCTTTGATGCACCGATTGAACAGGTGATGTACCTGGACAAGGTGATCGTGGCGCATGGGTTGTTGCAAGCCATTGCACGGGTGAACCGCGTGGGCGGGCCATCCAAAGACAAGGGCTTTGTGGTGGACTACGTGGGCATTGGTCACCACCTGAAAAAGGCGCTGGACAATTACGATGAGCGTGCGCAAAAAGAGCTGACGCAAGCCCTGAGCTTTCCGGAAGATGAGCTGCGTGAGCTGCAAGCAAGTCACAAGGCCATCACCGAATTTTTGGCTGCGCACGGCTTGACTGACTTCACCGACCATGACGCCTTTTTTGACGTGTTTTATGACGAGGACTTGCGCTTTGAATTCATGGCGCTGTTCAAGGTGTTCACCAAAAATCTGAACCTGGTGTTTCCGGCGCGGCAGGCGTTGGACCACATGAACGATTACCAGGCCCTGGTGGCGATCAACGAGCTGGCGGCCAAGCATTTTCGCGACGGACGGCTGAGCATGAAGGGCATTCCGCCCAAGCTGCGCCAGATCACGGATGCTTTTTTGGTGTCGCAGGGCATTGATGTGAAGATCAAGCCGATTTCCATTCTGGATGAGGACTTCCAGAAGAATATCAAAAAGCATGACCGCGTGCGAACCAAAGCGGCAGCGATTGAGCACGCAGTGCGGAACCACCTCGATGTGGACCTGAACGATGACCCGGAGTTGCAGGCTTCGTTTTCGGAGGCTTTGGCGCAGATTTTTCTGGATTTTGCGAAAAACTGGGCCAGGATTTATGAGGAGCTGGAGAAGCTGCGCCAGCGCATCATCAGTGCCAGCCAGGAGCCGACCTATGGGCTGAGCAAGAAAAAGCAGATGCCGTTTTTCCGGATGCTGCGCAAAGAGATTTTTGGCGAATTGCCTGCAGTCGATGGCCTGACTGCAACAGACAAGCCACCAGCGGCTTTTGGCTGGACCGAGGAAAGCCAGATCAGTGCCCTGGTCGCCTTGACGCAGCATGTGTATGCCGAAATTGAACGGGAACTCAGGATGACCGGTTTCTGGGAAAGCATTCCGGCAAGAAACAAACTGGTCGCCGATTTGCAGCGAACTCTGCTGCAGCCTGAGTTCATCAAACTGCCGCACCTGGCAGTCAATCGCAAGCACATCATCAGCCGCATGATGGAGGTTGCAGAGAAAAACAATGCGCTGATTCAGTTTGCCAAAGAATGAACCTGTAAAGAATGAACCTGTCTTACACCACGGTCCGGTCCGCAAAAAGGAAGAAGCTCACGATCACGGTGGAGCGAGATAGCTCGATTGTGGTGTTGGCCCCGGAAAGTACGACGCTTGAGGCTATCGACCGGGTCGTGCAGAGCAGACGGCAGTGGTTGTTTGACAAGCTGCAGAACGCGCCCAAGTACCAGGACCTGCCACATGCACCGGGCAAAGAGGTCGTGAACGGCGAGTCGGCCCTGTATTTGGGGCGTGAATACCGGATAACCCTGACCAGTGAGGCAGGGGATGGCGTGTTTTTTGACCGGGCTTTTTTAATTCCCCACGGCGACCGCCTGCAAACCCGACGTGTATTCAGGGACTGGTATTGGGAGCAAGCCAGAGTCATCATCTTGCCGCGTGTGTCGCGCTATGCCGCCGAGTTGGGTGTCCAAGTGGCTGAAGCGGTGATTGTGGATAACCGCTTGCGTTGGGGTTCATGCACGACCAAAAACAACATTCGCCTGAACTGGCGGCTGATCAAGGCGCCGATATCGGTGATTGATTACGTCATCGTGCATGAGCTGGCGCATTTGCTGGAATCGAATCACACGCCAGATTTCTGGAATATCGTACGTGCCAAGGTTCCTGGGGCTGAGAAATCAAAATCGTGGCTGAAGGCACAGGGACAGTTGCTGGAGCAGGAAATTTGAAAAACAATGGCATTGTTCTGGTTGTGCGCATGGAGGCGCCAGGGCGAAGTTGTCTTTGCACCAGCCGCGACAACCGGCTTGACTGCTGCAGCCCCACTGTCTGAATCGCACAGGGAACGCTCTGCCATTCGCTATAAAAATAATAGCTTCTAGCCCTTGTTTTACCTTGGCCAAAGCATGTTTAGACCCTTGACGAATACGTTCGGTAAAAAACCGAACGCTCGATGACAAACATATCGTTCAGCGGGGAAAAAGCCGGCTCTGCGGTGACCAGGTCTTTGAGTAAACCAGGTCTGACAGCGATGACTGCGCCAGTACGGGGCGCACCAGATCAGACGCTGGCCAGACAACAGACCGGCTGCAGCCACTGACGCGGCGGTATTTCCACGTCTGGCATTCCGGCGTGCTCAATGACGCGATGGCGTGCCTCAAGCTTGAAGGCGAGATCATGAAGCGTGTGGATGGCGATCTGGGTGCGGTGGCCCGACCCGCCCGCGTGCGCTTTGTCTCGCTGCTTCCCAAAACCCGCAGCGGCAAGCTGTTGCGCCGCGCCATTCAGGCGGTGTGTGAAGGGCACGGTGTGGGCGATTTGACCACCATGGACGACCCTGCGACCTTGCAGCAGATTCGGGATCGGGTGGGTGCTGCCTGAGTGTGCAAACGGCTGCGGGGTTCGGCGCATTCAGGCAATGAAGCATTCAAGGGTAAGTCCGGGGGCCTGATTTGGGGGATGACGCGAACAATATCAGTCATAACTTATATTTCAAACAGGCCCTACATGCCGCTTTCGAGTTCACCTTCAACGCCGCCCGGTGCAACAGCCGATATCGACCCGCAAGCACAGATTTTTGAGCTGGCAGCTGCCTTGTTTGCGGTGTTGGCCACGCCGATTCGCCTGCGTGTGCTGAGTGCGCTGTGCGTGCGGGAAAAGTCGGTCAATGAACTGCTGCTGGAAATCAACACGACCCAGCCCAACTTATCGCAGCATCTGGCCGTTCTGTACCGCAGTGGCGTGTTGGCCAGGCGCAAAGAAGGCACACAGGTGATCTACCGGGTGCAAAGCGAGCAAGCCGTGGCGTTGTGCCGCAGTGTGTGCACCCAGATTGCCATCGGGCTGGATGAGCCTGGTGCAGTGGCCGCAGACCAGCGCCTGAGCCCGCACCCTGCGTCCGGTTCGGTGGCTGAAGTGGCCGTTGAAGTCGCGGTTGAAAGTTAGGGGCATCCATGTTGAGTCGATTCCTCCAGCGTGCGCCCGAAAACTTTCTGCATGCGCAGCAGATGCGGGATGTCCGGGCGGGCCGTCGCGGTTTTCTGGCCCAGGCCCTTGCAGCGGCTACTGCTGCAGCGGCCACGGCTGCGCAGGCACAAACCAGCCAGGGTGACCCGAACATTCTTGAGCTGCCTGCACACAGCAAAGGCCTCGGCCAGGCAGTGGCTGCCCGGCCTTATGGGCTGCCCAGTGAATGGGAAAAAAATCTGTAGCGGCGGGAAAGTCCGGGGCTGACGCGTGTGGGGCAGGGCAGTGTCAGCTTTTGCCCGCTGCAAGGGCTGTTTGGCATCATCACGCCCAGCGGTCTGCATTTTGAGCGGCACCATCAGGGCTGGTGGGACATTGACCCCACCAAACACCGCCTGATGATCAACGGCTCTGATGACACGATGCTCAAGCGGCCCATGGTGTTTGACATGGATGCGTTGATGCGCCTGCCCAGCGTCAGCCGCATGCATTTCATCGAGTGCGGTGCCAACACGGGCATGGAGTGGGGCAACACTGCCGTGCCCACCGTGCAGTACACCCACGGCATGCTCAGCTGCAGCGAGTTCACGGGTGTGCCACTGCGCGCCTTGCTGGAGCTGTGTGGTGCAGACTTCAAACGCGGGGCTTTTATTCTGGCTGAGGGCGCCGATGGTTCCGGCATGACACGCACCATTCCGATGAGCCTGGTCATGAATGGTGAAGTGCTGGTGGCGTATTGGCAAAACGGCGAAATGCTGCGCCCTGAAAACGGCTACCCCCTGCGCCTGATCGTGCCGGGCGTGCAGGGCGTGAGCTGGGTCAAGTACCTGCGCCGCATCGAGCTGGGGGACATGCCCTACGCCACCAAAGACGAGACGATTCACTACGTTGATTTGATGCCTGACGGCACACACCGCCAGTACACCAGCACCCAGGAAGTCAAAAGCGTTATCACCTCGCCCAGTGGCGGGCAGGTGCTGCTCGACAAGGGCTTTCACAGCATCACCGGCCTGGCCTGGAGCGGGCACGGCAAGGTCAGGCGGGTGGATGTCTCGATGGACGGCGGACGCAACTGGAAACCCGCCCGCCTGGAAGGCCCGGTCATGTACAAATGCCTGACCCGCTTCAATGCCGACTTTGTCTGGGACGGAAAACCGGCGATTTTTCAAAGCCGTGCGGTCGATGACACCGGGCAAATTCAGCCCACCTACCGCGAACTGCGTCAGGTGCGGGCAAGCCGGAGCATCTATCACAACAACGCCATCCAGTCGTGGGCATTAAGCGAAAGCGGGGAGGTCAACAATGTTCAGACCGGATGAAGGCACATACCGCGCAGGCGCAGAGGTGCGCAGAGCAGACATGAAGTTTTGGAACTACATGAAGCGTGTTTTCGTTTGTTTACGCCAAGCGGTGTGGAACAGGGTTTTCTCTGCGGCCCTCTGCGCTCTATGTATTTTTTGCACCTCTGCGTTGAATACAGTGTTCGCACAATCCGACAAATTAGCAGGCATAGGCCGCACCGCCACGCCAAAAGAGATCAAGGCCTGGGACATCGACGTTCGCCCCGACTTCAAGGGCTTGCCGCCTGGGCAGGGCTCAGTCAAGCAGGGGGAGATGGTCTGGGAGGCCCAATGCGCCTCGTGCCACGGCAGCTTTGCCGAGTCAGCGGAGGTTTTCACGCCGATTGCCGGTGGCACCACGGCTGACGACATCCAGACCGGGCGCGTCAAGAGCCTGCTGCCCGGTGCCAACCAGCCGCAGCGCACCAGCCTGATGAAGCTATCGACGCTGTCCACCCTGTGGGACTACATCAACCGCGCCATGCCGTGGAACGCACCCAAAACACTGACCACCGACGAGGTGTATGCAACCACCGCGTACATCCTGTTTTTGGGCAACGTGCTGCCGGAAGACTTCACGCTGTCCAATAACAACGTCCGGCAGGTGCAAGCCATGCTGCCCAACCGCAATGGCATGACGACTGCGCATGCGCTGTGGCCCGGCAAAGAGTTGGGCGGTCAAGCCAAGCCGGATGTACAAGGCTCTGCATGCATGACCCATTGCAGCGGCGAAGTGGTGGTTAAAAGCTTTTTACCGGACTATGCCCGCAACTCGCACGGTAATCTTGCAGACCAGTCGCGCCCGTTTGGGCCTGCCAGAGGGGCCAACACTGCAAGTGCTGCCAACGCGGCCCAGTCAACTGCCAATAATGAGTCAAACAAGCCTTCAGCCCAGGTATTTACTGCGCTGGCAGCTATTGAAACTGTAGCAGTTGCTACGGTTCTTACGCCCGCTGTTGATTCGGAAAAAGCCAATGCCCTGTTGCAAAAATACAGTTGTGTGTCGTGCCACGGCATGGACCGCAAGCTGGTGGGGCCGTCCTTTCGCGATGTTGCCAGCCGCTACAAAGACCGCGCTGATGCCGTGGCCCTGCTCTCGGGCAAAATCAGGTTCGGTGGGCAGGGTGCCTGGGGCACGGTTGCCATGCCCGCGCAGGCGCTCAGTCGTGATGAGGCCAACCAGTTGGCGCAGTGGCTGGTGCAGCTGGGCAGCAAAGGCCCGGCGAAATGAGCCAGCAGATGGTGAAGCCCTCTTTTCCCCTGCAGACATTCTGTGTCCAATATGTGCAATGATGATTTTTTGAAGGAGCCTAGCTATGGAACGTCGTGATTTTTTAACCAGCTCGGGTGCCGCTGCGATGGCCCTTGCCGCAAGTTCCGGCCTGACAAGTGCCCATGCCCAAAATGCAGCGGGCTGGAACAAGGCGGCTTTTGACAGCAAGTCGCTCGCTGATGCTGCCAAAGCCATGGGCGCTACCAGCGCACCGGTCGAAAGCAAAGAGCTGATTTTGCAAGCGCCCGAGATTGCTGAAAACGGCAGTGTGGTGCGGGTCGCCGCGCAAAGCAATTTGGCCAACACCACGCAAATCTCATTTGTGGTCGAGAAAAACCCGAGCGCCCTGGCGGCCATGTTTGACATACCCGCTGGCACCGATGCGAATGTCTCGACCAACATCAAAATGGGCCAGTCGTCGAACGTGTATGCCGTGGCCAAGGCAGGCGACAAATTTTTCTACGTCGTCAAAGAAGTCAAGGTGACGCTCGGCGGTTGTGGTGGTTAAGCGCCTCAGTCCAGCCATTCAAACCCAATTCAGGAGATAACCATGTCAGATCCCATGCGCATCCGGGCCCAGGCCCAGGGCGATAAAACCACGGTTCGTGTGCTGGTTGGCCATGAAATGGAAAGTGGCCAGCGTAAAGATGCCGCCGGAAAAGTTGTGCCGGCCTGGTTCATTCAGGAGATCAGCGCGACCTGCAACGGCAAAACCGTGATGAGCGCCCAGTGGGGCACGGCGGTGTCGAAAAACCCGTTCATGCAGTTCAGCTTCAAGGGCGGTAAAGCAGGCGAAAAAGTGGTGGTCAGCTGGACTGACAACCGCGGCGACAAGCGCAGCGATGAGGCTGTCATTTCCTGACCCAGCTTGTGCCGCTTGGTGATGGCTTCGGTGCGTGGCACCTTGAAAACAAGGAGATTGCGATGAGACGGATTGCTTCAAGTTCCACGCTTTGGGCAGCGGCGCTGGGCGTTTTAGGGGCGCTGGCAGCGTCACCCATACCCGCTGCAGCACAAAAAACGACTGCAGAAGGCATTGCCGAATACCGCGCCATGCTTGCAGATGGCAACCCGGCTGAACTCTATGAAGCCAAGGGTGAGGGGCTGTGGAAGCAGGCGCGGGGACTTAAAAACGCATCACTTGAAAAATGCGATCTCGGCAAAGGTTCGGGCGTACTCAAGGGCGCGTTTGTCGAACTGCCACGGTATTTCGCAGACACGCAGCGCGTTCAAGACCTGGAATCCCGCCTGCTGACCTGTATGGAGCAGTTGCAGGGCTTCAATGCAGCCGAGATTGCCAGCACCAGGTTTGGCGCAGGTGAGCAAAAAAACATCGAGTCACTGGTGGCCTACATTTCGGCCGAGTCGCGTGACATGAAGTTCAACCTGCCTCAAGCCCATGCACAGGAAAAGCTGATGTATGAAGTCGGCAAAAAAGTGTTTTACCTGCGCGGTGGACCCATGGATTTCTCATGTGCGTCATGCCATGGCGAAGACAACAAACGCGTACGGCTGCAAGACCTGCCCAATCTCACGAAGCAACCCGGTGCCAGTCTGGGCTTTGGTTCGTGGCCTGCTTACCGCGTCTCCAGCGGTGACTTGTGGAGCATGCAGCGCCGCCTCAATGACTGCTACCGCCAACAACGCTTTCCCTATCCTGGCTACGCCTCGGATGTGACGATTGCGCTCGGTGTGTACATGGGCGTGAACAGCCAGGGCGGGGCATCGGTCGCGCCCGGTCTGAAGCGTTGACAGCCGTACCGACAAAGCACGTTGATTGAAGAACATGAAAAAAGCCGCTTTAAAACTATCCACCATCACTTTAGCAGCGTCCCTCGCAGGATGCGCCATGACCCCCAGCGCGCAAGATATTGATCTGGCCACCAGCGCGGCCCTGAAAAGCTCCTTCCGGGCGCAGGGCGATGCCAAACTCGACCGTCTGGCGCTGGA
>JBBRMH010000135.1:0-11154 GCA_038230935.1 Burkholderiales bacterium
CAGACCATGCAAGACAAAACCCGCTGGAAAGACCTGAAAAACGCCTCTGCCTATGACGTGGGCAAAAGTGTGCTGGTCTCCACCACGGACGTGCGCAAAAGCAATTCAGCCGCCATGTACCTGGCCTTGAGCAGCTATGCGGTCAACGGTGGCGAGCTGGTGACAGACCGTGAAACCGCCCGCAAAACTGCCCTCAGTGTGGCGGGCCTGTTCAAACGCCAGGGTTACCAGGAAAACTACGTCAACGGCAACTTTGACGACTACCTGTCCATCGGCATGGGCAAAACGCCGTTGGCCTTTATTTATGAAAACCAGATCGTCGGCCACGCCCTGGCCAAAAAGGGCCTGAACCCCGGCATGGTGGTGCTGTACCCGCAGCCCACGGTCTTCAACAAGGTGGTGTTTGTAGCGGTCAGTGACCGGGCCAAAAAACTGGGCGAATTGCTGGCCACGGACAGCACGCTGCAACAGATTGCCGTGGCGTACGGTTTTCGCATTGCCGACAGCGCCTTTTTTGTCCAGGCCACCCAGGCCGTCAAACTGCCCGTGCCTGCGCAGCTGACGCAGGTGATAGACCCACCCAGCTTTGAGCTGATGGCCGACATGATTGACGTGATCACGCGTGAGATGGCGCAGTAGTCACGGCAACAACCAATAAACATCCAGCCAAAACAATCCAGCCAAAACAATCCAGCCAAAAGGGAGACAAAAAATGACGCGATTATGGAAATCTCTTTCACTGGTTCTGGCGCTTTCAGTGGCCATGACCGCCTGCGGCAAGAAAGCGCCGCCAGCACCGCCACCTGCAGCCACTGCTGGCAGCAGCGCTGAAGCGGATGCCAACAGCCTGAGCGTGCTGGCCACCAGCGACCTGAAGGACGCCTTACCGCTGGCGCAGATGGTGCAGCAGGCCACCGGCATCACACTGCGTTTTAAATTTGCCGGCACCATGGAAAGCACAGAAGCCGTGCAAACCGGCAAAGCCGATGCCGATGCGGCCTGGTTTGCCAATGCCAAATACCTGCTGTCAGACCCGCAAGGCCAGGCTAAGGTCAAGCTGCAGGAAAAAATCATGCTGTCGCCGCTGGTCGTGGGGGTCAGTGAAAGCCAGGCCAGAAAACTCGGCTGGGACCAGCCTGAAGTCGCTGCAAAACTGAGCTGGAACGCCATCGCGCAGGCGGCCAGAAAAGGAGATTTGCGTTACGCGCTGTCTAACCCCGCCACATCCAACCAGGGGTTTATGGCGCTAATGGGTGTGGTGGCCTCGGCGGCCCAGAAGTCTGAAGCCTTGAGCGCCGCCGATGTGGACCGCAACGCGGTGGCCAGTTTTATCAAGGGCTACAAACTGGTGGGCGACAACAGCACGTACCTGACTGAAAAATTCATTGCCCAGCAAGGCACCCAGGTCAATGCTTTCATCAACTACGAGAGCTGGCTGCTGTCCCTGAACCAGTCCGGCAAGTTGCAGGAAAAGCTCAGGCTGATTTACCCCCATGAGGGCATCGCCACAGCCGACTACCCGCTGATGTTGCTCAATGACAACAAACGCGAACAGTACACCAAAGTGGTGACTTACCTCAAAGGCCGCGAGGCCCAGACCTGGCTGGCCAGGACCACACTGCGCCGCCCCGTCAATGCCGAGGTGGCACAGGCCCAGGCGGCGCTTTTTCCGCAGGATGCCCTGCTGGTGGAGCTGCCCTTTTCAACCGACCGGGCGCTGGCCGATGGCCTGATCAATGCCTACCTCAATGAGTTCAGGTTGCCGATTGCATCGACCTTTGTGCTGGACGTGAGCGGCAGCATGAACCAGAATGGCCGCCGCCAGCAACTCGTTGATGCGCTGCACTACATGGCAGGCAACGATGCGTCGCTGACGGGCCGGCTGGCCCGGCTGACCAGCCGTGAAAAAGTCTGGATGCTGACGTTCTCAGAGACGGTCAATCCGCCCCGGTTTTTTGAACTGCCCGCACTGGCACCAGACGCTGCAGGCAGCCGGGGCCTCACGTTGCAGGCGGACTCACAGGCCAAACAAAAAGTGCTGGCGGAAGTGCGTGACTTTGCCGACGGCCTGCAAATGACCGGTGGCACCGCGCTGTACGACGCCGTGCTGCAGGCACTGGTCAACATGAACACCGAACGGCAGAAAAACCCTGGTTACCAGTATTCAGTGGTCGCCTTTACCGACGGCGACAACAACAAGGGCCGCAGCCTGCAGGAGTTCAAGGCCGCCTACGCCGCCTTGCCCGAAAACGTGCGGGCCATTCCGGTGTTTATGGTGCTGTTTGGTGAGGCCAGTGAAACGGATTTGAAGTCCCTGGTGACGACCACCGGTGGACGCGTTTTTGATGCCCGCAAGACGTCGCTCTACAGCGTTTTCAAGGAAATACGGGCGTACCAGTGAAGGTGATGCGCAATCTGTTCGGCCTGTTCGGCCGCTTTCTGCAGTCACCCGCCAACTGGCTGGGCATGGCGCTGGCCACCCTGGCGCTTGGCCTGGGTGCGCTGGGTTTGTCTGCGGCGCTCAGTGGGGGGCTGGCGGTGCTGGGTTATGGCGCTGGTTTTGGTGTGGGTGGGCTGTGGTGGGGCTGGCCCAAACTGTCGGCCAATGCCTGGGACGACCTGGTTTTTGAAGACGACGGAGACACCCGCAGCAGCATGACCCACGCGCTGGGTGCCGTGCGCCAGCTGCTCAACGACAACCCCGACAACCGCCTGCCCGCCAGCTTGCAGACCAAGGCACTGGCCCTGTGCCAGCAACTGCAGGAGCTCTTGGCGCAATGGGAGCGCAGCCGGGGCCAGCTGTCGCTGGAAGAAGGCTTTCATGCCCGCCACATTGCGCTGACCTACCTGCCTGATGCACTGAAAACCTACCTCTCGATTCCGCAAAAGTTCGCCACTACCCAAGTGCTGTCCAACGGCAAGACCGCGCAGGCCACTTTCAACGTCACACTCGACGAGCTGAGCCACAAGGTCAACCAGCTGGCCGAAGACCTGGCCGCGCAGGATGCCCAGGCGTTTTTGACACATTCGCAGTTTTTGAACCAGAAGTTCGGAGCGACAAAAATCCTTTGAGTTTTTGCGCAGGCATCACCCTCACCCTCACCCTTCATCAGACCTGAAACAACCCATGAAAACATGTATTTACGGCGCAGGTGCCATTGGCGGCTGGATTGGCAACGCTCTGGCGCGCGCGGGCTGTGACGTCAGTGTGGTGGCGCGCGGGGCAACGCTGGCGGCCTTGCAGCAGCACGGCCTGCGCGTGCTTGAAGGCGGGCAACTCAGCGCGCAAGCCGTGGCCTGCAGTGCCGAGCCTGCCGAGCTGGGCGTGCAGGACCTGGTGGTCATCAGCGTGAAAGCGCCTTCGCTGCCTGATGTAGTGCGCCACATTGCGCCGCTGATTGGTCCCGACACCCTCGTGATGACGGCCATGAACGGTGTGCCGTGGTGGTTTTTGCAGGGCTTTGGCGGTGCGTTTGCGGGCCGCCAACTGGCTGCGACTGATCCCGATGGCGCGCTGGCACGGGCCATCGGTGAACAGCACGTCGTTGGCTGTGTGGTGCATGCCAGCTGCGCGCTGGAGGCACCGGGCCTGGTGCGCCACCACTTTGGCAACAAGCTCATCATTGGCGAGCCGTCCGGCGGTGTCTCAGTGCGGGTGCAGGCGCTGGCAGCGTTGCTGGTGAAAGCCGGTTTTGAAGCGCCAGTGTCTGCCCAGATTCAAACCGACATCTGGTTCAAGCTCTGGGGCAATATGACGGTCAACCCGATCAGCGCTTTTACCGGGGCCACGACCGATCTGATCATGCAGGACGACCTGGTGCGCAGTTTTATCTCCAGCGTCATGCTGGAGGCCAAAGCGATTGGCGCACGCATCGGGATCACGATTGACCAGCAGCCGTCAGACCGGCACGCGGTGACCCTCAAGCTGGGTGCCTTTAAAACCTCCATGCTGCAAGACGTGGAAGCAGGCCGGGCGGTGGAACTTGATGCGCTAGTGTCTGCCGTACGCGAGCTGGGGGTTCTGACGGGCGTTGCCACGCCGTTTACCGATACGCTGCTGGGGCTGGCGCGTTTGCATGCCAGGGTGCATGGGTTGTACCCCGCCGAATAGCCCAGCCGAAGAACCCAGTTGCATCGCCGCACCTTGACGGGAAAACCAAGCAGCTCCATAATGGCTTCAACATCCATTGTGGAGCCATTATGTCAAATTTATCAATTAAAGACGTGCCAGAAGCCTGGGCCGAAAACCTGCGGCAGCGCGCGGCGCGCAACCACCGCTCACTGCAGGGCGAACTCATGGCCATCATTGAACAAGCGGTGCGCGAGGGCGCTGCGCCTTTGCCGGCTGCAGAGTTGGTGGAATCAGCACCGGGCTCCCGTCCCGGCACCATTGCGGGCTATGACCGCCTGGGCCACCCGATCATCCGCCAGGGCTGGAAGACGATTGAGCAGATCAGTGCCGAGATTGCGGCGCAGCCGCAGGAAGCCCGGCCTGTGTACACCGCTGACATGCCGCTGGCAGTTGACATCATCAGAGCGGAGCGGGACGCACGATGAGCGCTCCTCCAGCCGCTGTCGCCGTGATGACCGCCGCCAGCAGGCAACGCACTTTTTATGTGGCTGAGCCGCCTGCACAGTACCTCGCGCGCCCGCCGGTGGTGGTCGATTGCAGCGCGCTGGCCGGGATGCTTTTTGAAGAGCCGTGGCAAGCGCTGGCCGCTGAAAAAATCCATGGTCGTGCCTTGCACGCCCCCTTTTTACTGCAATCGGAAATCACCAGTGTGGCCTTGAAAAAGCACAAGCAAGGCCTGGATGCACTCGCTGTCAGTGGCTTGGCGCGCTATGACGCGCTGGACATCGCGCTGCACCGCATCGAGCCGACCCCGGTTCTGGCCCTGGCACTGCGCTACAAATTGTCGGCCTACGATGCCGCCTACCTGTGGCTGGCCGCCGAACTCAAAGCCCCGCTGGCGACGTTTGACGAAAAGCTGGCCATGGCGGCGCAAACGCATCTGGCCAGCCTGCCTTGAGGCGTCACCCACCATCTGCCATGGCTACAACCCGAGCGTGTGCAGCACCTTTTCCGTACAGCCACTTTTCAAGCTCCAGCCAGCATGCGGTCCCTCACCAACAACCACCGTGCGCCCAGGCTGGCGTTTCTACGGGTACCCACATGCGCACTGACATGAGCACTGACATGCACACCAAACGCGCCTTGACCGGCACCGCCTTCGCCACGTTGCTGCTGATCGCGCTGATGATGGGGGCTAACCACGTCGCTGCACGCCTGGCCTTCAACAACGGCGTGGATGTGGCCACAGCCGTGGCTTTTCGCAGTGGGGTGACTGCCCTGGCCGTTGCGGCATTGCTGGCCATCCAGCGCGTGCCTTTGCGCCTGACGGCCCGCCACAAGCGCATGCTGCCCGTGATTGGCCTGCTGATTGCGGTGCAAAGCCTGTGCCTGTATTCAGCCGTGGCGCGGCTGCCGGTGGCACTGGCGCTGCTGGCTTTCAACACTTACCCGATCTGGACCGCGCTGTGGGACTGGGTGCTGTACCGGCGTACGCCTGAACGCGCGCTGCTGCTGGCCATGCCGGTGATTTTGATGGGTCTGGCGCTGGCGCTTGACGTACTGGGTGCCAGCTCTGGCCTGGGGGCCGCCGGTCAGTGGGGCCGCATCGGCAGTGGTGTGGCTTTTGCGCTGACCGCTGCGGCTACCTTTGGCCTGGCACTGGTTGTGACCCAGCAAGAGGCCGGTGACGTGGATGGCCGCGTGCGTACGCTGACCACCATGGGCATCGTTGGCGTGTTTGCACTGGCCGGTGTTGCCGTGCAAGGCGGCTTTGCCTTGCCGCAAGCACCTGTTGGCTGGTGGGGCCTGGCGGCGCTGACCTTGTTATACGGTACGGCGTTCACCATCATGTTCACGGTGCTGCCCAAGCTGGGCGTGGTCGGTAACTCGGCCATCATGAACGTCGAGCCGGTGTTTGCACTGGTGCTGGCCTGGCTGATTCTGGGTCAGGCGGTTGCACCCGTGCAGGTGGCCGGGGCGCTGCTGGTGGTCAGCGCAGTGATGGTGCTGGGTTTGCGCAAACGCTGAGCCTGCGGGCGGCGGCTGGCCGGGGGGTGCCCTGGCGCTTGACCACCCCACCTGTCTGCCCGTCAGTTTGGCCTGGATTGAATCGATGCCCTGATGAGTTTGATCGCCTGCGGCAGGGACTGCGCGCCGGGCACAAAGTGATCCATCGTGGCGCCCAGCAGCACAGCACACAGCAGCGCGCCAAGCATCGGCTTGTATGTCAGGCGAATGGCGGCAGACAACCACCCCTGCCTGACCACACGCACCGCGGTGCGGGCTGACACATATGAAAACGCAAGCTCCACGGCAACCGTCAACAGCGCTTCCCAGCCAAAGTACAGCATCAGCAATGACCCCGTGCCGAGAACCAGCGCACAACCAATCAGGAAGATGGCCACCACGGGGATGGCAATGACAGCGCCTTCGTCGGCACCCGCTGCGGCTTCAAGCGCGCCAGTAGCGACATCGCTCAACACATCGCTGGATTCAGCCGCGCCAGAAAAATCACCCGTCGCGCCACCGCCACCAAAATTCCCGCCGCCACCCGAGCGAAATACTGGTAATTCATGCAATGCAAAATCGACCGTCCCGCCAGAGTCCGGGATGGGCATATCCCCACCCATGTCGATTGAACTGGAATTGCGCCTCACCAGCATGGACGCCCACATGCGCAGCACCAGCAGATAAACCAGATAACCCACACCCAACGTCACGAGGTAACGCAGCGCAAGACGATTCTGACCCAGCAGCATCTGCACATAAGAGGTGCCCCACATCACGCCCATCACCATGGCGCCAATGCACAGGCCGTGTAGCCGGAGCCAGTGGCGTTGTCGCAAGTCGCGCTCAACGTGCGCTTCCCACAGCCGGACCGAGCGCCAGTTCGACAGATTCTTCACTCCACCACCACCGGCACGCGCTGCGCCAGCGCGCACATCAGCTCATAGCCCACCGTGCCTGCAGCCAGCGCGACTTCATCAATGGGCAATACCGCGCCACCCGTCGCCTGGCCCCACAAAGTCACCTCGCTGCCCATGCCTGCGCCAGGCACCGGCGTGAGATCGACCGTCACCATGTCCATACTGACGCGGCCTACCAGGCGGGTTCGCACGCTGCCCACCAGCACCGGGGTACCGGTCGGGCAGTGGCGCGGGTAGCCGTCGGCATAACCGCAGGCCACAACACCGATGGTCATGGGCTGGTCTGCCGTGAAGGTAGAGCCGTAGCCCACGGTGTCGCCCGGCATCAGATGTTGCACGCCAATGATTTTCGAGGCCAGCGTCATGGTCGGCTGCAAACCCCAATGCGCCGCGCTGTGTTCGGGGAAATCAGGCGCGCTGCCGTAGATCACAATACCCGGGCGAATCCAGTCCGAGCGGCTGGCCAGTTCTGCACGGTGACGCAAGCTGCCTGCGCTGTTGCTCAAGGTGCGCTCACCGGGCAAATCGTGCGTGACGGCATCAAAGGTTTTAAGCTGTGCATCAATCCCTTTGGGGCCGTCAGCGTCCGAGAAATGCGTCATGAGCGAGATTTCTTCAACCTGCGGCAAGGCGTTCAGGCGCGTCCAGGCCGCGCGGTAGCGTTCGGGCTTGAAACCCAGGCGGTTCATGCCCGAGTTCATTTTTAAAAACACGCGGTGTGTCACCTGCGTCTTGTGTGCGGCCAGCATGTCGATTTGCGCGTTGCAATGCACGGCATGCCACAGGCCCAGGCGCGAGCACAGCTCCAGGTCACGCGCTTCAAAGCAGCCTTCCAGTAACAAAATCGGGCCGCGCCAGTCTAGAGCACGCAGGCGCTGCGCCTCAGCGAGGTCCAGCAGGGCAAAGCCATCGGCACTGCGCAGGCCTTCAAAAGCCCGCTCAATACCGTGGCCGTAGGCGTTGGCCTTGACGATGGCCCAGAGCCGTGCATCTGGCGCAGTGGCGCGGGCACGTGCCAGGTTGTGCGCCAGCGCGGCGGTGTGAATGGTGGCGAGAATGGGGCGGGGCATGGCGGTTGTGGATCCTTGTGTCTGGGTTGGCTTGGTTGGCCTGCTGGCAGCTCCCTCCAGAGATGCGGTGCGCGCAGGAACCCTCATGGCTGCGTGCCGTCCGGGGGCTTTTCAGATTCTGACACCAGCGCCCATGCTATAAACCAGCATCTTCCAGAGACATTACCTTTTCTCGCAACGCATCAGACCGGCTGATACGTGGGCTGGAACTATTGTGCAGTGATCAAAATAATTCAATGAAGCGCGGTTTTTACACCATCATGGCGGCCCAGTTCTTCAGCTCTCTGGCTGACAACGCGCTGTTTGTAGCTGCAGTAGAACTCCTCAAAACCAGCGGTGCGCCCAAGTGGCAGCCTGCGGCGCTGGTGCCGATGTTTGCACTGTTTTATGTGGTGCTGGCCCCGTTTGTCGGCGCTTTTGCAGATGCGCAGCCCAAAGGCAAGGTGATGTTCTACAGCAATGCGATCAAGGTCATCGGCTGCCTGATGATGCTGTTTGGCACGCACCCGCTGATGGCCTACGCCATTGTTGGCCTGGGTGCAGCGGCCTATTCCCCGGCCAAATACGGCATATTGACCGAATTGCTGCCGGCATCGCAGCTGGTCAAGGCCAATGGCTGGATTGAAGGTCTGACGATTGCATCGATTATTCTGGGCGTACTGCTCGGTGGCCAGCTGGTGGGCCACGCCATATCGAGCCGCCTGCTGGCGTTTGACTTTCCTTTCATTGACACCAACATCAACACCGCCCCTGAGGCCGCCATCAGCGTGTTGATCCTGCTGTATATCGTTGCCGCCTGGTTCAACACGCGCATCCCGAGCACCGGGGTTGAGATGCGGCCCATGCCACGCAACAAGCTGGAGCTGCTGCCTGACTTCTGGAACTGCAATTCAATCCTGTGGCGCGACAAGCTGGGCCAGATTTCACTGGCCACCACCACGCTGTTTTGGGGCGTGTCAGGCAATCTGCGCTATATCGTGCTGGCCTGGAGCGCCGCCGCACTGGGTTACAGCACCACGCAGGCCTCCTCACTCGTGGGGGTGGTGGCTATTGGCACGGCGGTTGGTGCAGTGGTTGCGTCCATGCGCATGCGACTGGACCAGGCCCCTTTGGTAATGCCTATGGGTATCGCGATGGGCGTGCTGGTGGTGCTGATGAACTTCATCACCAACGTGTGGGTGGCGGCGCCATTTCTGATTTTGCTGGGCGGTCTGGGCGGCTTTCTGGTGGTGCCCATGAACGCCCTGCTGCAGCACCGGGGCCACAACCTGATGGGCGCGGGCCGCTCGATTGCGGTGCAAAACTTCAATGAGCAGGCCTGCATTCTGGCGCTGGGCGCGGGCTACAGCCTGTCAACCGGCATGGGTGTATCGGCTTTCGGCGCCATCACCGGCTTTGGCTTGCTGGTGGCGGGCTTCATGTGGGTCATTCAGCGCTGGCATAAAAGCAATTGCATCAAGCACAAAGAGCAGGTGGACCACCTGCTGCGCATTGCCCGCAGCGATACATCGCACTGATGCTGGCAACAAAAAACAACGCTACGGCACTGGCTGCCGGGGCACTGGTCCTCAATGCGCTTGTCTGGGGCCTTTCCTGGTGGCCGCTGCGCCAGTTGCAGGGCTACGGTCTGCATCCGCTATGGACCAGTGCGGTGATCTACCTCATGGTGTTTGCCGCGCTGCTGGCGATGTACTTCAAAGACCTGCGCAGTTTCATGGGGAACCCGCTGCTGTGGGTGCTGGCCATTGCAACGGGTATGACAAACATTGGATTCAACTGGGCCGTGACGGTAGGCGACGTGGTGCGCGTCGTGCTGCTGTTTTACCTGATGCCCGCCTGGTCAGTATTCGTCGCCTGGGCCGTGCTGGGTGAAAAGCCTTCACTGGCTTCGTTGCTGCGCCTGTCTCTGGCCATGGCGGGGGTGCTGCTGGTGCTCAAAACACCCGACTCGCCCTGGCCTGTTCCGCAAGGCGGCGCTGACTGGCTGGCCCTGATGGGCGGCTTCAGTTTTGCAGTGACAAACGCGCTGCTGCGCAAAGCGCGCCATACGCCCAAAGGCGCGCGCATGCTGGCCATGTTTGGTGGCGGTGCCGTGATGGCCTCGGCGGCAGCACTGCTGGGTATGCAGCAACAGCTTGTCAGCAGCCCCGCGCTGCTCCCTGGCAGTACAGGCGAAGCACTGCTTGTGCTGGCAGGCCTGACGCTGGCATTTTTCGTCAGCAACATTGCCTTGCAATACAGCGCAGCGCGGCTGGCAGCCAGCACCACGTCACTGGTCATGCTGACCGAAATTCTGTTTGCCAGTGCCTCAGCCGCTGCGCTGGGGGCTGCCGAGTTCAGTCCGCGCATTCTGATCGGGGGCAGCCTGATCGTGCTGGCAGCGGTACTGGCAGCACTTGCGCCGTCAAGCGCCAACGCCAGCGGCGCAACTGAAGCAAAATAACACTTCAACCCTGGAGCCACACCATGAGCACACACACCATTTACGACTTTGAAGCCAAAGACATTGGCGGCAAAGACATTGCCCTTTCCGCCTTCAAAGGCAAAGTCATGCTGATTGTCAACACCGCCAGCAAGTGCGGTTTTACCCCGCAGTTTGGCGGGCTGGAGGAGCTGCACAAAAGCTATGCGGGCAAAGGTCTGGCCGTGCTGGGTTTTCCGTGCAACCAGTTTGGCGCGCAAGACCCCGGCAGCAACAGCGAGATTGAAGGGTTTTGCCAGGTCAACTACGGCGTGAGCTTTCCGATGATGGGCAAAATCGATGTCAATGGCCCTGCAGCACACCCGCTGTACAAGTGGCTGGAAGCAGAAGCACCGGGCCTGCTGGGCAGCAAGGCCATCAAATGGAACTTCACCAAGTTTCTGGTCGGCAAGGACGGCCAGGTCATCAAACGCTATGCGCCACTGGACAAACCCGCCGACATGGCCAAAGACATTGAGACCGCACTGGCAGCGTGATTTTGACGAATTTCTGATGAAAAGTGCTTGTAGTCCACGTATTACATGCGTCTCTAGCTATATAAATAATAGCAAACTGACCTCAAGGTGTACCCATGACCACTGAAGGTTTTGTCACCTCACACGC
>JBBRMH010000136.1:0-11065 GCA_038230935.1 Burkholderiales bacterium
GCGGTCACCGTCAGCGACAACCTGCGCGGCATTGCTGCCCGAATGTCCGAGCTTGCCAAAAGCAACCTGATTGAAAACGCCCTGATCGACGACACGGACCGCGACAGGCTTTTGGTGCCTTATTTGAACCGCATTCAGGATATCCAAGGCAAACCGATCGCTATTTTGTTCACGGATTTCCAGGGCCGTGAAATCGCCAGCAATGGCAATGAGCGCTTTGGCGAGTCAGACTTGCAGTGGCTCAGGCAAAAGCTGGCGGGCGGCCAGGCCACCTCACGGGTGCAGGCCGGCGACAAGGGTGACGAGCTGCTGGCGGTTGAGTTCGTTGTTCTGTCGCCTTCAAGTTCTGTGGAGGGTGCCTTGCTCTACAAAATCAGTCTGGATGTACTGGGTATGCACTCAGACATGCGGCTTGTGCATGGTCAGGCGTCAGCGCAGCTGCTGCAATCGCAGGCGGCCATCGCCGTTGCCGTGGAGGCACCACCGATTTACAAAAATATTGGTTTTGCAATCGTCGCGCGCGCCGAGCCTGTGGACAGGCCCGTTGACTGGAAGTGGTTGGGGGTGTTCTTCTTGCTGGCAGGCGGCCTGATGGTGATGGTGATCATGCTCGGCCTGTACATTGGCAAACAGCTGACCCAGGATTTGCTCCGATTGCAATTATTTACCCAGCAGGTCTCTGAAGCAGGCTTTGGCGCAAGCCGTGCCGAAGTCGCAGACAGCATCGAGGTCGCCGGTCTGGCGCAGTCCATCAACAGCATGCTGGAGCGCCTGTCACAGCAGCATCACAAGCTCAGTGACAGTGAAGAACGATTTCGCACCCTGTTTGAATACTCTGATGTGGGCATGAACGTGCGCAACGCAGGCAGCAACTATGTGGCGGTCAACCCGGCCTTCGCCAGGATGATGGGTTACTCACAAGAAGCCTTGCTAAGTATGAATTTCAACGACATCACGCACCCGGACTCCATTCAACCGGGTCTGGCGCTGATCAACACGCTGCTGACAGGCCAGAGTGATCATTTCCAGATGGAGAAAAAGTTCATTCGCAAAGACGGCAGTACTCTCTGGGCAGATGTGAGTGTTTCTGCCGTGCGCGATGCGGCTGGAAAACTCATCTCTTTTATCGGGGTCACTCAGGACATCACAGCACGGAAACAGGCTGAGGTGGAGCTTGTGCGCTTTAAAAACATTCTGGACAACACGCTGGACATGATTTTCATGTTCGAGCCTGAGACACTTCGCTTTGTGTATGCGAATCAGGGCGCGATCTTGAGCATGGGTTATAGCCGTGAAGAGCTGTACGGCATGAGTGCCTTCGATATCAAGCCCCTCGCAACCGAAGCCAAATTCCGTCAGCGTCTGGCACCCTTGCTATCGGGCGAGCGTCAAGCCATTAATTTTGACACCTTGTATCGACGCAAAGACGGCACTGATTTTCCGGTCAGTGTTTTCTTGCAGCAGGTCACGCAAAGCGACGGCACCAGCCTGTTTGTGGGCATTGTGCAAGACATCACTGAGCGCAAGCAGGCGCAAGACAATATGCTTCGCCTCAATGCCAGCCTGGAAGAGCGGGTGCAGCAGCGTACCGCCCAGCTCCAGGTGTCCAACCGGAATATGGAGGAGTTTGCCTACTCGGTCGCACATGACCTGCGCCAGCCTTTCATTGCCATTGGCGGCTTCAGCGGCCTGCTCGCACGCACCATCAAAGACGAGCGCGCCACGCACTACATCGAGCGTATCAAGGCTGGCGTACAGAAGGCTGGCGAGCTGACCGACTCTCTGCTGGCGCTGGCCAATTTGTCACGCGTGGAGCTGCACCTGCAGCCGGTGGACCTCAGCGCCATGGCGCACAGTGTGATGCAGGCCTTGCGACGCGACAGCCCCTACCGGCAGGCCAGCGTCCGCATTGAGTCTGGCCTGGTGGTGCAGGCCGACCCGGTGCTGATCGAACAGATGATGTACGAGCTGCTGATCAACGCCTGGAAGTTCACGTCCCGGCGCAGCCATACCGAGATCAGTTTTGGCCGGGTGCCCCCGCAGGCGGACGCCGTGGATGGCATGGGTAGCGTGCCTGTTTATGCGGTCAAAGACAACGGTGAAGGTTTCGACATAGCCTTGGCCGACAAGCTGTTTCGCAGCTTTCAGCGCTTGCACACCGCGCAGGAGTTTCCCGGCGCGGGTGCCAGTCTTGTCAAAGTCCAGCGCATCGTGGAGCGCCACCATGGGCACATCTGGGCAGAAGCAACGCTGGGCGAAGGTGCCCGGTTTTTTTTCACACTTGACGGTGACTGGCCAGACAGCTCCCGGCAAGCCAATCAGGACTTGTCTGCTGCCAGTTACTCCTGATTTGATAGCGGCTGGCGCACGTAAACCATGGCTCAGGCGGCTATTTTGATCAAAAGTTCGGGTTTGAAAGCGGCTTGCTCGCCTTTGCGCGCATAACCCAGCGGGTTGGCCACCACGCGGCAGCCGTGGTGCACGTAGTCGTTCGGGCAATGCAGGTGGCCGTGCAACCACAGCTGGGCCAGCGGCAACAGGTCATCAAGTGCATTGCAAAACCCGGCTGTGCCTGGCGTCAAGCCATAGCGCGGGTCCGCACTGCGCAGGCTGGGCGCAAAGTGGGTGACCACTACTGTCTTGCCTTCAAACGGTACGGCCAGCGCTTGCCGTAGCCAGGCCTGGCTGGCCAGGCCTTGTTCACGTACCGCATCGGCCAGCAGTGGCGCGCCACCGCGCAGCGAGTGATTTTTTTTGAGGTAAAAGTTGGCGGCCCGCAGTGCCTTGTCACGCAGCTTGAGTTGCTCGGCCAGCGTGACCTCGCCCGTGAAAGCCCGCTCGGTGGTGAGGGCGTCAAAGTCAGTCCACAACGTGCAGCCGATAAAGCGCACGCCCTGCAGCACCACGGTCTGGCGCTCCAGCCAGACGATACCCAGGTGCTCGCAGGCAGCACGCAGGCGGGCATGGGCCTCGTCAAAATCAAGCCCGTCGTACTCATGGTTGCCCGGAATGAAAACAACCGGTGTGGGCCAGGCCGCACCGCCGTGCGCCACCGGCAGCGGTGAAAACCGCGCCAGTCCAAAGTCGGCAATGCCCAGCTTCACAAGCTGCGAGTCGTTCTGGTAAGAGCCAATGTCGCCCGCCAGTACCAGCAGGTCAGCGCCCGGCACCGGACGGGCCATGAAATGCGGGTTCGACTCCAGGTGCAGGTCTGAGAGCAGCTGGATGTTCATGGTGCAGGCGCGGCGGGGTCAGTCATGCAGCAAGCATAGCGTCTTGACGCGGCTGTTGCAGAGCCTGGTGAAGGCCTGGCTATGCCTCGGCAACCATCAATCCATGCGCCTTGGGCATGACAAAGACCCTGAGACCACAACAGATTAGGGTTGCAAAACTAGGGAAAACCCTTATTCTTGTCTTATCGTAACTTTTCACCGCTTGTGCAGTGACTTTGACATGAACCGCATTCTTTCCCAAATCGCCCGTTTGATTCAGCCTGGCAACCCTGCGCCTGCTGCTGATGTGGCCCAAAACCTCATGGAACGCGCAGAAGCCGTTGCTGGCAGCAACCCGTATCAGGCGGCTGAACTGCGCAGTGCTGCTTCGGCTTATCTGAGCGTAGTGCGCTGAAACTCCGAGGCGGATTGGCTTAACGCAGAGGCGCAGAGAACGCAGAGTTGCGCAGAGAAAATCAATAAACCGGTTTTTTAGCTCTGCGGTCCTCTGTGTACTCTGCGTTGAAGGTTTTAGGCTCTCAACCCGCAAAAGCCTGGTTGGCAGCACGCACCACCGCCTGGCGCAACCACACATGGGCACTGAGCTGCTGCGAGCGCCGGTGCCACAGCGCATCGACATGCACGGGCGACACGTCAAACGGCAGGGGTCGCAATACCAGTTGCCCGGCAATGCCCGTCACCCTGACAAAGTGGCGCGGCAGCACCGTCAGCAAGTTGGAGTTGGCCACCACCCGGCCAGCCGTGAAAAACTGGTTCACGGTCAGCACCACTTGGCGCTTGCGCCCCAGTGCGGCCAGAGACTCATCGATAAAACCAAAGGGCCGCCCCGAAAAGCTCACCAGCATATGGCGGGCTGCACAAAACCGGTTCAACGTCAGGGGGCCGCTGGCCAGCGGGTGACCCTGGCGCATCACGCAGACATATTCGCCGTCATACAGCCGCTGGTGCGAAAAAGCCACCGCCTCGCCGCTTTGCGCGCGCGCCGTCAGGTCCGCCAGCACCGGCGGGAAATAGCCCACTGCCAGATCAACGGTTTCTTCATCGAGCAGGCGGCGCGGGTCGCGTGTGGTCAGCGGCACCACACGCATGGCCACGCCGGGTGCCTCGTGCTCCAGAATGTCAATCAGACCCGGCATCAGCTCGGCTGCAGTAGCGTCGGCCATGGCCAGCACAAAGGTGGAGGTGGCCTGGCCGGGCACAAACTCAGTCGGGCTGAGCGACGCCTGCAGCTGCTGCAGCGCGTCGCGAACAGTCGGCCAGAGCGCCAGCGCACGGGGCGTGGGGGCCATGCCCTGGCCTTCGCGCCTGACCAGCTCGTCACCCAGCGTTTCACGCAGGCGGCGCAGGGCGTTGCTGACCGCGGGTTGCGTCAGAGAAAGGTTGCGCGCCGCCCGCGTCAGGCTGCGCTCGGCCATGACCTCGTCAAACACCCGGAGCAGGTTCAGGTCCAGCGTGCGGAAATTGGGTGGTTTCAAGGCTTCTTTCTAAAAAGAGCAGGCAGTTAAATCATCACGGCTGTGAATAACTGGCATCATAAATATAAAGTTGAATAACATCAGTATCAACCCTAATATTGCGTGGTCCACCGCTATTTTGCACAAGGATATTGTTTTAAAAGTCAAAGGGAAACTGTCATGACCCGCTTCGTCCATCTTGAATACGCCACCCAGCATCCAGGCGTGGCCCGTGTTGAGTCGGCTATTGAGAGCGCACGGCACCTGCGTCAAGGGTTCTCAGGCACCCGCGCGCTCGCCAAGCTGTTGTTGTCAGCCATTGCTGCTGCCGTCATGGTCGTGGCTTACCAGCTCATGGACACGCTGGCTGAAGGCCACCTGCTGGTGCTTTGGACCGGTCTGTGGGCAGCTGCCTTCATAGCGCTGGCTGTTTTTGCCAGTACCACGCGGCACCTTGCAGTAAGCATGAAAGCCGGGCTGGACAACTGGTCGCGCAACAGAGCCCAGGCCCGCGCTGACGAGCGTCTGTGGGCCATGGCCAAAGTGGATTCGCGTGTGATGGCTGACTTGCAAAACGCCATGGCCCGCAACGAGCAAGCCTTGCCAGACAAGCCTGCCACCAGCCACCAGGCTGTTTTCAGCAGCGCCCTGCTGCGTGCGTATCAGCGCAATCACCTGTAAATTGTCTGGTGAGCTGCCAAGCCGCCTTTGCTGACCGGTAATAAAAAAGCCACCCTCGGGTGGCTTTTTTTATGGGGCAGCTGCAGCCTGATGGCTGCGCTGAAGGCTGTTATCAGGCAGCCAATCGCTTTTCAAGCGCAGCCTTGGTTTCACCAAGTTCTTTGGGCAGGTGGTGCGCCAGTTGCTCGAACAGTTCGGTGTGCAGCGCCAGCTCCTTGAGCCAGGCGGCTTTGTCCGTGCTGGTGACAGTCTTGAACTGCTCGGCGCTGAAGTCCAGGCCAGTCCAGTTCAGGTCTTCGTAGCTGGGGCTCACGCCGGTGACGTGCTCTTTGCCCTGGCCGCTGCCTTCAATGCGGTCAATCATCCACTTCAGCACGCGCATGTTTTCACCGTAACCGGGCCAGACAAACTTGCCGTCGTCACCCTTGCGAAACCAGTTGGTGGTGTAGATTTTCGGCAATGTGGCCCCCGAGGCGGCTAGCTTTTCGCCCAGGTTCAGCCAGTGCTGGAAGTAGTCGCTCATGTTGTAGCCCGCAAACGGCAGCATGGCGAACGGGTCGCGGCGCACCACACCGGCCTGGCCGGTAGCCGCTGCTGTGGTCTCGCTGCCCATGGTGGCGGCCATGTACACGCCTTCGACCCAATTGCGTGCCTCGGTCACGAGTGGCACGGTGGTTGAACGCCGTCCGCCGAAGATGAAAGCGTCAATGGCGACGCCTTTGGGGTCGTCCCAGGCGTCGTCCAGCGCCGGATTGTTGGTGGCTGCTACCGTAAAGCGTGAGTTCGGATGCGCGGCTTTGGCCCCGGTTTCTTTGGCAATCTGCGGCGTCCAGTCACGGCCTTGCCAGTCGATCAGGTGTGCGGGCAGGGCTTTGCCAGGTGCGTCCTGCTCCATGCCTTCCCACCACACATCGCCGTCGTCGGTCAGTGCCACGTTGGTGAAGATGGTGTTGGCGCGAACGCTCAGCATGCAGTTGGGGTTGGTCAGCATGTTGGTGCCGGGCGCGACGCCAAAGTAACCTGCCTCAGGGTTGATGGCGTACAGCCTACCATCCGCTGCGGGCTTGATCCAGGCGATGTCGTCACCAATGGTGGTAACTTTCCAGCCGTCAAAGCCTGCCGGTGGCACCAGCATCGAGAAATTGGTTTTACCGCAGGCCGATGGAAAGGCCGCTGCCACATGGTATTTTTTGCCCTGCGGGTTGGTTACACCCAGAATCAGCATGTGCTCGGCCAGCCAGCCTTCGTCTCTGCCCATGTTGGAGGCAATGCGCAGTGCAAAGCATTTTTTGCCCAGCAGCGCGTTGCCGCCGTAGCCTGAACCGTAGGACCAGATTTCGCGGGTTTCCGGGTAATGCACGATGTATTTGGTCTTGTTGCAAGGCCATGTCACGTCCTGCTGTCCGGCAGCCAGCGGTGCACCGACGGTGTGGACGCAAGGCACAAACGCACCTTCTGCACCCAGTACGTCAAACACCGGTTTGCCCATGCGCGTCATGATTTTCATGTTGACGGCAACGTACGGGCTGTCAGACAGCTCGATGCCGATGTGCGCGATCGGCGAGCCCAGTGGCCCCATGCTGAAAGGCACCACATACATCGTGCGGCCTGCCATGCAGCCATCAAACAGCGGCTGCAGAGTTTTGCGCATCTCGTCGGGGGCCATCCAGTTGTTGGTTGGACCAGCATCTTCTTTTTTGGCAGAGCAGATGTAGGTGCGGTCTTCAACCCGGGCCACATCGGTCGGGTCGCTTTGCGCCAGAAAGCTGTTCGGGCGCTTGGCCTCATTGAGTTTTTTGAAGGTTCCGGCGTCCACCAGTTGCTGGCACAGGCGCTGGTATTCGGCGTCGCTGCCGTCACACCAATAGACATTATCGGGCTTGCACAGGGCCGCCATATCGGCTACCCAGGCGATCAGCCGGGCGTTTTTGACATAGCTGGGGGTGTTGAGTGCAAGCCCCTGCATGACGGGATGGTTCATCGAATACTCCAAGGTTAAAAAACGTCTTTTCGATAACCGCCCCGTGGGCAGGCAAGGCGTGCCTGCTGCGGGCAGCTGGCGAAAAGGCGCTGGCGCTGGCGTTGGTGGGTGTGCAGTGCTTGTCGTGCGTAGCCGGTCCTGGTCAGCGGTTCATTCTAAGAACTTCATTGACGAGTTACCTGACAGTTACCGGCAAAGTATATGCAAAACATGCATAGGATTATGTTTGAATTTGCTCATCCACTGACACGCCAGAAAGCAAAAAACCCGCACTGCACGGGTTTATCAAGGTTTCTGATCGCCCTGAAAAAAGGCCAGCCCAGAAACAGAAAAGTCAGCCACCGGACATGGCGTGCCAGGATGCCTGTCAAGCCATGGACACGGCGATAAAGGCCAGCAACACCATCAGCACACCGCCAACGATGGGCAAAATAATCGGTGCTGCCAGGGCAATGGATTCGACCACATCGGGTTCCTGCGTGTTGGCGGGAACAAGCTGTTCAATCGGGGTCTGGGTGGCGGGTTTGGACATGAGGGTTCCTGAAATGATGCAAAAGCTCGTTTGATTTTACATTCCCCAACCCGTGGGGCCTGAGAGCTGATTAGACTGGTGGCTTTGAGTTTCACAAGATGACAGGCTTGACGGCACTGGTTTCGATTCAAACGGCTGTTTGCCGACGCGTAAAAATGGGCGAGCGCACGGTGTTGACCGCGTACGGCAAACAGCCCGTGGCAGGTGACGTGCCTGTCATGCCGCTGGGCCTGCTGGGTGACGAGCAGGCCGATTTGTCGGTGCATGGCGGGCTTGAAAAAGCCGTGTATGCTTACCCGGCCGAGCACTACGCGTTCTGGAAAAACGCCCGCCGTGAAGCGGGTGCCTCGCCGCTGGACGACCATTTGCCCTGCGGCAGTCTGGGTGAAAACCTCACCCTGCAAGGCCTGCTGGAGGCGGACGTGTGGGCAGGCGACATCTTGAAGTTTGCCAATTGCCAGCTCAAGGTCACCCAGCCGCGCTCGCCTTGCTATAAATTCAACGCCATCATGGGTTTTGCGCAAGCTTCAAAGCAAATGGCGTACAGCGGGTTTTGCGGGTTCTACCTGTCCGTGCTGACACCCGGCACGCTGCGCGCAGGTGAGCGCTTTGAGCTGGTTCCGGGGCGGCGCAGCGTGAGCATTCCCCAGCTGTTTGCCGCAAAAATGAGCAATCACCTGCGCTAGTCAAAAAGGATTTCAGTGCTGCTCGCAGGCCTCAAACCCCGCAGCTTTCAACGCTGCAATCACCTGCTGGATATGCGCCCGGCCCCGGGTCTGAATCACCAGTTCGATTTCAACGCTCTGCACCGACAGCATGGTGAAGGCGCGCTGGTGATGCACCTCGTCAATGTTGGCGCCCGCCTCGGCCACGGTCGCCGTGATTTTGGCCAGCGAGCCAGGCACGTCACGCACACTCACAATAATGCGCGCCAGCCGCCCGGCCCGCACCATGCCGCGCTCAATGATGGCGGCCAGCAGCAGCGGGTCAATGTTACCGCCGCACAGCACCAGCCCGACTTTTTTGCCCGCAAAGCGCGCCGGGTACTTGAGCAGCGCCGCCAGGCCCGCAGCACCTGCACCTTCGACCAGCGTTTTTTCAATCTCCAGCAGCATCACCATGGCTTGTTCAATGTCACCCTCATCGACCAGCAGCATGTCATCGACCAGCGCCTGGATGATGGCCGTGGGAATCACACCGGGCGTGCCGACAGCAATGCCATCGGCAATCGTGCTGATGCCTTGCGGGTGCTGCGTGCCCTTGATGGCGTTGACCATGCCCGGAAAGCGCGAGGTTTGCACGCCCACGATGTCAATGCCCGGCTTGATCGCCTTGGCTGCCGTGGCAATACCCGCAATCAGGCCGCCGCCGCCCACGGCGATCACCAGCGTGTCTAGTTCGGGTGCCGCCCGCAGCATTTCCAGGCCCACCGTGCCCTGGCCCGCCACGATGGCTTCGTCGTCATACGGGTGGACAAACACCAGCCCTTGCGCCTCGGCCATCTGCAGGGCGTGGGTACGTGACTCGTCCAGCGTGTCGCCATGCAGCACCACCTCTGCGCCAAAGCCGCGCGTGCGCTCAATCTTCACACCCGGCGTGAAGCGTGGCATGACAATCACAGCGCGTATGCCCATACGCTGCGCATGGTAGGCCACGCCCTGGGCATGGTTGCCTGCGCTCATGGCAATCACACCGCGCTGGCGCTCTTCAGCCGTCAGCTGTGATAGCTTGTTGCAGGCCCCGCGCTCCTTGAAAGACGCGGTGTACTGCAGGTTTTCAAACTTCAAAAAAATCTGCGCGCCGGTGATTTGCGACAGGGTGCGTGACTCCACACAGGGCGTGTTCAGCAGGTGGCCGTTCAGGCGAAGTGCGGCTTGTTCAATGTCTTGGAGGCTGAGCATGAAAATCCTTGATGTCCTTGACGGGAGCCGGGTCACTTGCAGCGCGCGCTGTGCTCCTGAAGGTCTGATGGATTATGGTTGTATTGCGTTGCATATTGCATATAAACCGTTTGTAGTAGCGCCACCCATGATGCTTCAAGCTGCCTTAAGCTTTGTTATTGATCCGGCCTTGTGAAGTCTGAACCCCTCTATCCGTTCACCCTGAGCTTGTCGAAGGGTTTTCCCAGTGCCAACAAGGCTTCGACCCTTCGACAAGCTCAGGACAGGCCAAGCTCAGCCTGAACGGAAAATTGATACTTCATTGGGCCGGATCAACAGGGTGTTGACCTGATTGCCGCCTTGTTTGTCGGGGTTCTTTGCCAACCGGAGGTGTGATGAAAGCCAAGCGTTCCGTCAATGATCAGCTGCAGTGGCTGCTGTCACCGGGCCTGAAACAGGCCCCGGTGCTGGACCTGATGTGCTCGCATTTTGTCTTGAGTCTGGCAGCGCACCAGGGTGCCAAGTTCAATGTGCGGCGCGACCTCAGCAGTTTGCTGTCGCTGTCCGGGCGGCATCTGGTCTGGCCGCTGCCCGCGATGCAACGATTGCGCGCGTTTTTGGCGCGACGTTGTCAGGACAACGAGTTCTGGCGCGGCCATGAAACACTCAGTGATGCCGACTTCATGACGCGCCACGGCACCTGGCGCGGACCGTACGAAGAAGGCACGCTGTTTTTCTACCTCGACGAGCACGCCAAAGACCAGCCCAGGGATTTGCTGTCGGTGCTCAGCGCCACCGGGGAGTGGCTCACACAGGCGCTTAAAAAGCATTCCACCCTGGTCGAAAAAAACATCGACGCGCTGGCCAACCTGCTGCAACTGAACCGGGCCGAACGGGCACTGCTGCTCTACGGCACGCTGGCGCGTTACCAGCGTGACCTGCGCTCGCTGCTGGTCGAGTTCAAGGTCAGCAACGCGCCCGAAGCCTATGCCGCGATTGCCGAGGTGGCAGGTGTCAAGGCCCATGAGGTGGCGGAAGCCCTGCGTGCCGGTTCACGCCTGGAGCGCATCGGCATGGTCGAAAACCTGATCTCCGAGCACAACATCACCGACCTGGCCGATTTGATGAAAGTCAGCGAAAAGCTGCCGCCCGTGTTGATGCGCGAATACCGCGACCACAACGAGCTGATGGCGGTGTTCACCCGGCCTGCCGTCCGGAGCACGCTGGGACTGGCCGATTTTTCGTTTGCAAGTGACGATACCAACGTGCTGGTGTCCTTGCTGCGCCATGCGGTCGCAGGCAAA
>JBBRMH010000137.1:0-10859 GCA_038230935.1 Burkholderiales bacterium
ACGTGATGATCCGCTTTGACACCTTCACCACCGCCATCGTGGACCAGTTCCAGTCCAGCTACAACGGCCCGGCTGCCAACATGCTGTCAAGCGTGCTGGTGCTGTGCTGCTTTGGATTGTTAAGCCTCGAATCCTGGTCGCGTGGCGATGCGCGTTACGCCCGTGTCGGCTCCGGTGCAGCGCGCGAACCGCTACGCCGCCGTCTTGGTGGCACCACCGCCTTGTGCCTGGCGCTGCCCGTGCTGACCACCGCGCTGGCGCTGGGCGTGCCACTGGTCACGCTGGTGCGCTGGCTGATAGCGGGTGGCGCAGCGGTCTGGCGGCTCGATGAGGTCTGGCCTGCGGTCTGGCAAACGCTGGCACTGGGTGTGGCCGGGGCGCTGCTCACTACCCTGTCAGCTGTGCCCATGGCGTGGCTGTCCATTCGCGCACCGGGCCGGTTTCAAAGGGTGTTAGAGGCCTGCAATTACCTCGTAGGCTCGCTCCCCGGCGTGGTGGTGGCGCTGGCGCTGGTCACGGTGACGGTGCGAGTGGCCATGCCGATCTACCAGACAGCAGTGACCGTGCTGCTGGCTTATCTGCTGATGTTCTTGCCACGCGCTTTGATCAGCCTGCGCGCTGGCATTGCGCAGGCACCGGTCGAGCTGGAGCATGTCGCCCGCAGCCTGGGCCGCACGCCTGCGCAGGCGCTGTGGTCTGTCACCCTGCGGCTGGCTGCACCCAGCGCCGCAGCCGGTGCAGCCCTGGTGGCGCTCGGCATCACCAATGAGCTGACAGCTACCCTGTTACTGGCCCCCAACGGCACGCACACACTGGCCACCATGTTCTGGGCCTACAGCAGTGAAATCGATTACGCTGCTGCCGCGCCCTATGCCCTGCTGATGGTGCTGCTCTCGCTGCCGATGACCTGGCTGCTCTACACCCAATCCAAACGGACGGCGGGACGATGACTTCTCTTGAGATTCAGGGCGTTTGCAAAAGCTATGGCGCAGCGCTGGTGCTGGGCGGCATTGACCTGAGCGTGCCTGCAGGCAGCCGCACCGCCATCGTCGGGCCTTCGGGTTCGGGCAAGACCACGTTGCTGCGTATCATTGCCGGCTTTGAAGTGCCTGATGCAGGCGTGGTCGCGCTGGGCGGAAAGCGTCTGGCCGATGGGCCGCAAGCCGTGCCAGCCCACCAGCGCGGCATCGGTTTTGTACCGCAGGACGGGGCGCTGTTTCCCCACCTGACGGTGGCCGACAACGTCGGCTTCGGTTTGCCCCGCAACGCGCCCCGGCGCGCAGAGCGGATCACCGAGCTGATGGACATGGTCTCGCTGGATGCCGCCATGCTCAAGCGCCGCCCGCACGAGCTCTCGGGTGGCCAGCAGCAGCGCGTGGCACTGGCGCGGGCACTGGCCCAGCGACCCGCGCTGATGCTGCTCGACGAGCCTTTTTCAGCGCTGGACACTGGCCTGCGCGCCAGCACCCGCAAAGCCGTGGCCAGCTTGCTGGGCCATGCTGGCATCACCACCATCCTGGTCACGCACGATCAGGCCGAGGCGCTGTCGTTTGCCGATCAGGTCGCCGTGATGCGTGCGGGCCAACTCGTGCAGGCCGGGCCACCGCTGGCGCTGTACCAAGGCCCCAAAGACGAGGCGATTGCCAGCTTTCTGGGGGAGGCGATGGTGTTGCCTGCCCAGCTGGCGGGTGGCTGGGCCGATTGCGCGCTGGGACGCGTCGAGGTGGATAACGCGCAGCGCAGTGGTGCTGCCCGCATCATGCTGCGGCCTGAACAGCTGCAGATCACGCAGGTAGCGCCAGAAATAGCCGTGCAGGCCGGCGCGTTTGACGGGCAGACGGCGTGTTACGGTACGGTGGTTGATGCCGACTTTGGCGGCCCGGTCAGTGTGCTTTCGGTGCGGCTGGTGCGCGCAGGCCACGCCACTGCAGCCATGCTGCCCGGCGATGAAGCCGCCTGGAACACCCCGGTTCAGGTACGCACACCAGGCATTCACGCCCCGCCTGTAGGCGCCATGGTGCGCATCACGGTGGCTGGCCAGGCGCATGTGTTTGACGCCGCCTGAGCGCCGGCTTGGTTGGTAAAAAAGGCCTCTGTGGCAGTAACAACGTGGGCTGCTAGCTATTAATGTTATAGCTGGCAACTTTGGTTACCGGATGGCTACACCGCCGACATCTGCACGGCAATACCGCTCAACACCGCATTGCCTGACAGCGGGTCGCGCAGCTGGTCGTCCAGCAAATCATTGAGGTTGGCACCGGGTCGCCCGGCAGCCACCTGCAGGCGCGCCCCTGGCCGGTCGTGGCCCCAGCCGTGCGGCAGGCTGACCACACCCGGCATCATGCTGTCCGTGACGTGAACCTGCGCCTCGATGCTCTGGCTGCTTGCGCTGTGCGTTGTGGCGATGCGTGCTGGCGCACCGTCTGCCAGCCCCAGGCGTGCGGCATCCAGCGGGTGAACCAGCGCCGTGCAGCGCAGCGGGCCTTTGGCCAGCAGTGGCAGGTTGTGCATCCAGCTGTTGTTGGAGCGCACGTCTCGCCTGCCGACAATCACCATGTCAGGCACGGGGCTGGCCAGGTCAGCGGCAGCACGCAGCAGGTCGGTCATGACCAGCGGTGGTGCCAGCTCAATCTTGCCCGAGGGGGTTCGCAGCAGGTCGGGCAGGCGCGGTGTCAGCTCGCCCAGGTCCAGGCCGCCCGCCGCACCGCTGGCTGACTTGACTTTTTGCAGGGTCAAGCCGTCTGGCCGCTGACCAAATGCGTCACCATAAGGCCCACCGCGCAAGGCAACATCAAGCAATCGTTCTGGCCCTTTGACACTGCCCATCGCCTGCACAACTGCGGCTGCGTGCGCACCAAACAGCCTGCTGGCATCGCTTGCAAACTGCTCGTCATCGAGCTGCGCAGCACTTGCATCCGCACCTTTGCCCTGCACAATCGCCGCCAGCCGAACCAATGTTTCCCATTCGTCGGGTTGCCCGGGCGCACGTTCAAACACCGGGGCGCTGTAGCGGGCATGGTTGCGCCACGAAAACTGCGGAAACGCCACGTCGTAATGCATGTCTTCCAGCGGTGACGGGCCGGGCAAAATCACATCGGCATGGCGTGTCGTCTCGTTCACGTAAATGTCCATGCTGACCATGAAGTCAAGCTGCGCCAGCGCACGGTCAAGCCGTTCGCCGTTCGGGCTGGAGAGTACCGGGTTGGTGGCGATACTGATGAAGGCTTTGACCTGGCCCGGCCCGGCGGTTTCAATTTCTTCAGCCAGACAGCCCGCAGGCAGCTCGCCCATGACTTCAGGTGCGCCACTGACCCGGCTGTGGTGGCGGCCTGTGACGACGCCTTTTCCACTGCCCGGTTTGCCAGCCGTGTTTGCTGCAAAAGCAGCTGCTTTGGGAAACATCGCACCCCCGGCTTCGTCAATGTGGCCGGTAACAATGTTCAGTACATCGACCAGCCAGCTGGACAGCGTGCCAAAAGTTTGCGTACAGGTGCCAATGCGCCCATACACTGCCGCGCGTGGCGTGTTGGCCAGCGTGCGTGCCAGCTGGCGAATCGTGTCGGCGGCGATGCCGCAGCGTGGGGCCACAACATCGGCGCTGAAGGGCACCACGGCAGCGCGCACCTCGTCCAGCCCGTTCACCAGCCCGGTCAGTCGCCCGGGGTTGACCCGCTTTTCATCAAACAGCGTGTGCAACATGCCCAGCATCAAAAACGCATCGCCACCGGGGCGAATGAAATGGTGGGCATCGGCCATGGCGGCGGTCTCGGTGCGGCGCGGATCGATCACCACCAGCTTGCCGCCACGCGCCTGCATGGCTTTGGCCTTGGCTTTGAAGTCCGGTACCGTCCACAGACTGCCGTTGCTGGCCAGCGGGTTGGCCCCCAGCATCAAAAGATAGTCGCAGCGTGTGATGTCAGGCACCGCAATGCTCAGCCAGTGGCCAAACAGCAGGCCACTTGAGAGCTGCTTGGGCATCTGGTCAAGAGTCGAGGCTGAAAACACATTGCGCGTACCCAGTGCTCTGGCCAGGCGCGGAAAGTACAGCAGCAGGCCGATCTTGTGGGCAGACGGGTTGCCCGCCATCACCGCCACACTGTCTTTGCCATGCGCGGCCAGCAGCGGCGGCAGGCGGCGTGCAATCTCGGCATAAGCCTCGTCCCAGGTTGCTTCTACAAACACGCCATCACGCTTGATCAGCGGGGTGCGTAGGCGGTCCGGGTCTTCATGCAGGTCTTTGAGTGCCACGCCTTTGGGGCAGATATAACCCGCACTGAAAACGTCGGCCTCATGGCCACGAATGCTGGTGACTTTGCCAGAGCGCACCTTGACTTCCAGCCCGCAGCAGGCTTCGCACAGCGGGCAGATGCGGTGGTGGGTGGTTTCAGGAGTTTGCAGCAAGGCGTCTGGCGCTTGCGTGTCGGTCAGCTGGCTCATGGGGTTTATCCGCTTGGGGGTTGTGTAAGGGCTCTTGGTTTGCTGCACATTACGCCCCCGCACGTTATTTTTGCCAATCACGCGGGTGACATCTGGGCGACATCTCTGGTGTGCCTGATAGATAAAAAAGGGCTCCAGGGCATGATTTGTATGGACTATGCGCTATCAAATATGTAGCTTTCAGAACCATTGAAGCAGCACAGCTGCCAGTGTCCTACAGGTTCCTTCGATTGCTTCTGTCCGGGCATGCGTGGCTTCTGTGGAAAATCAGGTCACCCCTGAAACCGCTCAGCCTGCAGTCTGCAAAAGCACACTGCCATGGCACACCACATGCGTTTAAAGAAGCAATGACATGAACTTGATGATCTGGCTTTGAAAGGCAGCGCCTGAAATGACCACCCCGTTATCTGCAACCACCACGCAAGCGTCAAGTGCGACGCTACCCAACGGGCACTTTGAAGGATCCCGGTGGTCTGTAAAGCAGTGGTGGGAACTGGTTAAAGCCTCACTGGCGGCATGGGTCGATGACTATGCCCCCAGCATGGGCGCAGCGTTGTCGTACTACACCGTGTTTTCACTGGCCCCGTTGCTGGTCATTGTGATTTCGGTGGCGGGGCTGCTCTTTGGCGCAGAGGCGGTGCGGGGAGCCATCTTCGGCCAGATTGACGGCCTGATGGGCGCAGAGGCTGCAAAAGGCATTCAGGACCTGCTCAGCAGTGTGAGCAAGCCCAGTACCGGCATCATCGGCACCGTGGTCGGTGTCGTTGTGCTGCTGATTGGTGCGACCACCGTCTTCGGTGAGTTGCAGGACGCGCTTGACCGCATCTGGCGTGCGCCGGTCCGGGATAAGTCTGGCGGCTTGTTTTCACTGGTGCGTGCACGCATCCTGTCGTTTGGCATGATTCTGGGCATAGCCTTTTTGCTGATGGTGTCGCTGGTTGCAGGCGCTGCGATTGCGGCGCTTGGGAAATGGTGGGGCGGCTGGTTTGAAGGCTGGGAGGTGCTGGCGCAGGTCATCAACACGGTGGTGGGTTTTGTGATGACCACTGCCGTGTTTGCGCTGATCTACAAGCTGATGCCGCGCGTCAGGGTTGGATGGGGCGATGTCTGGGTCGGGGCTGCCGTGACTGCCCTGCTGTTTACTGTCGGGCGTCTGCTGATCAGTCTGTATATCGGCAAAACCGGCGTTGCCAGTGGTTTTGGTGCTGCAGGCTCATTGGCCGTGATCTTTGTGTGGGTGTACTACTCGGCGCAAATATTCCTTGTGGGTGCCGAATTCACGTGGATTTACGCGCAACGCATGGGCTCTTTGCGGCACACCGTCAGGCCGAAGGCTCCAGCGCTCACCGGCATGTCTTGATGGGATAGGTTCGGCGCAGATGCGTTTTTTGACATGGGCAGCCCGCCATCGTCCGCCTTATGAAAATTCCGTCCATGTAGGCCAGTGTCGCCAATACGAATCTGCCTGCCCGTCACCTGCCAAAATGACAGACGGTTCACTATCAGGAGTTCGTTATGGTTACCTCAACCGCCAGGCCGCCACGCGTTGCCCAACACGCTTTTGCCTCTACCCTGAAATCCTTCAAGACCGCGTCTGGCACGTCCGGCAGGTTTTACTCGCTCCCCGCACTGGCAAAACAGTTCCCCGGCATCGCCCGCCTGCCGGTGTCGCTGCGCATCATCCTCGAATCCGTGCTGCGCAACTGCGACGGCAAGCGCGTGACAGCAGAGCATGTGGCCGAGCTGGCCAACTGGAAGGCCAACGCCAGCCGCACGCAGGAAATCCCGTTTGTCGTTTCACGCGTGGTGCTGCAGGACTTCACGGGTGTGCCGCTGCTGGCTGATCTGGCCGCCATGCGCAGTGTGGCCGTCAAACTGGGCAAAGACCCCAAACGCATTGAGCCGCTGGTGCCGGTCGATCTGGTGGTGGACCACTCGGTCATGGTCGATTACTACGGCAAAAAGAACGCGCTGGACCTGAACATGAAGCTGGAGTTCCAGCGCAACAACGAGCGCTACCAGTTCCTGAAATGGGGCATGCAGGCGTTTGACACCTTTGGCGTGGTGCCGCCGGGCTTTGGCATCGTGCACCAGGTCAATCTGGAGTATCTGGCGCGTGGCGTGCATAAAACCGCAGCTGACGTTTACTACCCCGATTCATTGGTCGGCACCGACAGCCACACCACCATGATCAACGGCATCGGCGTGGTCGCCTGGGGTGTGGGCGGCATTGAAGCGGAAGCAGCCATGCTGGGCCAGCCGGTGTATTTGCTGACGCCCGACGTGGTGGGTTTTGAACTCACAGGCCGTCTGCGTGAGGGCGTGACCGCCACCGATCTGGTGCTGCGCGTGACCGAACAGTTGCGTAAAGAAAAAGTCGTCGGCAAGTTTGTCGAGTTTTTCGGCGAAGGCACGCGCACCCTCAGCCTGCCTGATCGCGCCACCATCGGCAACATGGCGCCTGAATACGGCGCGACCATGGGCTTTTTCCCGGTCGATGAAAAAACCATTGAATACTTCAAGGGCACAGGCCGTACCAAAACCGAAATTGAAGCGTTTCAGGCCTACTTCAAGGCGCAGGGCCTGTTTGGTGTGGCCAAGGCCGGGGACATTGACTACTCGCAGGTCGTCAAGCTGGATCTGGGTGATGTCACACCGAGTCTGGCCGGACCAAAACGCCCACAAGACCGGATTGAGCTGGGCCAGGTCGCCACGCAATTTGCCTCGCTGTTCAGCAAGTCGATGGCAGACAACGGCTTTAACCAGCCCGCCGCCATGCTGGCAACCCGGCACCTGCTGCGCCACACCGACACCGACTGCACTGAAACCACGCCGGGCGTGCCGCCCACACCCGCTGGCGCGCCGCGCATGGTGGCCGAAATGGAAGGCAGCAAGCCGACCATGGCCTCTGCAGTCAGTACCCACGCCCCGGCATCCAGCCGCAAACCCGCAGGCATCAGCATTGGCAATGGCGATGTGCTGATTGCCGCGATCACCAGCTGCACCAACACCTCCAACCCTAGCGTGTTGCTGGCAGCGGGCCTGCTGGCCAAAAAAGCGGTGGAGGCGGGCTTGAAAGTGCAGCCGCACATCAAGACATCGCTGGCACCGGGCTCGCGCATCGTGACCGAGTACCTGACAGAGTCCGGCCTGATGCCTTACCTTGAAAAGCTCGGGTTTGACCTGGTCGGCTACGGCTGCACCACCTGCATCGGCAACTCGGGCGATTTGACACCCGAGATCAATGAAGTCATCACCGAGAGCGATCTGGTCTGCGCGGCGGTGCTGTCAGGCAACCGCAATTTTGAAGCGCGGATTCACCCCAACATCAAAGCCAATTTTCTGGCCAGCCCGCCGCTGGTGGTGGCCTACGCCATTGCGGGCACCGTCATGCGCGACCTAATGACCGAGCCGGTTGGCAAAGGGCATAAGGGCAAGGACATTTATCTGGGCGACATCTGGCCGACCAGCAACGAGATTGCAAAACTCATGAAGTTCGCCATGAACGGCCAGGCTTTTCGAGCCAACTACGCCAGAGTCAAAACAGAGCCGGGCAAGCTGTGGGAGCAAATCAAAGGCGTCACGGGCAACGCCTACACCTGGCCCCAAAGCACCTACATTGCCGAGCCACCGTTCTTCAAGGACTTTGCTATGGAAAACATAGCTGCCAGCGCAGGAATTACGGGGGCCGAGGACATAAAAAGCATAAAAGGCATAAAAAATGCCAATGGCGTCACCGGCGCACGCATCATGGCCTTGTTTGGTGACTCCATCACCACCGACCATATTTCACCGGCGGGTTCCATCAAGGCGTCGTCGCCCGCAGGCCAGTGGCTGCTGGCGCATTGTGTGCTCAAGCCTGACTTCAACAGCTATGGCGCGCGGCGCGGCAACCACGACGTGATGATGCGCGGCACTTTTGCCAATGTGCGCATCAAGAACCTGATGATTCCCGCAGAGGCCGACGGCTCACGCGAGGAGGGTGGCGTGACGCTGTTCCAGCCAGACCAGACCAAGATGTTCATCTACGACGCGGCTATGAAGTACATCGCTGAAGGCACGCCCACGGTGATTTTTGCGGGTGAAGAGTACGGCACAGGCTCGTCGCGTGACTGGGCTGCCAAAGGCACACAGCTGCTGGGCATCAAGGCCGTGGTGGCGTGCAGTTTTGAGCGTATTCACCGCAGCAACCTGGTTGGCATGGGCGTGTTGCCACTGCAGTTCAAGCACGGCGAGTCGTGGCAGTCGCTCAAGCTGACAGGCCAGGAAGTCATTGACGTGGTTCCCCACCCTGAGCTGCTGCCGCAAAGCGATGCCACGCTGGTCATCACCCGCGCTGACGGCTCGCGCGAAGAGGTCGTGGTGACATTGCGGGTAGATACCCCGATTGAGGTCGATTACTACCGCAACGGCGGCATCTTGCCCTATGTGCTTCGGCAACTGCTGGCAGCTTGAGTTTTGAGGGATTTGAAAGCGGTGCCTCTGGCCTGTTGGCTGGCAGCACTGTTGATCACAAACCCTGCGGCAGTGGTGGCGCAGCCTGCCAAGGCCATCAAGGAGGGCGCAAGTCAGCTGCCTGGCACGCCTGTGGCCCCGGCGATGGGCCAGGCCACAGATCAAGCTACACCTCAACCTGTTGCCCAGCCCACTGACCTGGCAGGCTGGCTGGCCAGTGCCGACGCAGCCCTGCGTGCCAAAGACCGCTTTGCAGCCGTGCGCGCCTATGCCGAGGCACTGCGTCTGAGCCCTGGGCAAGCCGAGGCCCGTTGGGGCATGGTGTCGGTACTGCGTGAGTTGGGTGCGCCTTATGCCGCCGCCGCTTACACCGGCGACCAGGGCGGCTTGCAGGCTGGCCCACCGCCGCAAACCACCGGCGGGCCGCTCGGGGTGCGGGCGCAGCAGGCAGTGCTGATGCTGCGCTGGGCCGCTTCAGTCACCCCGCCCCCCGGCGCGCCGCGCTTTGCCGCCACCGACCAGGTGCTGGCGCTGATAGACACTTTGATCGCCGAGGCCCGGCAAGACCCCGATGCCCGTGATGTGCTGGAGAACTTGCGCCGGGACCGCGTGGTGGCATTGCGCCAACGCGAACGCTGGGCTGACGCGCTGACCGCATTCCAGGCCTTGCAGGCCGACGGTGTGGCAACGCCCGGCTATGTGCAGCAAGCCCGCGCCGATGCACTGCTGGCACTGCGCCGACCCGAAGAAGCGGCGCAAGCCTATGACCAGGTGATTGCGGGCGAGTCGCCCAATCTGGTCAACCGGGACGCTTATGTGGGCCGCTTGTATGCAGAAGTTGAAAGTGAAAACTTCAAGGCCGCGTTTGCCACAGCGGACACGCTGGCGGCACAGGGCCGCGCTGGCAAGGTCAACCCCGGCACGGGGCGGACCGAAGAAAATATCGACTGGCTCTCGTCACAAATTCTGTCGGGGCAGGCCCGCAGCTATGGCGATCTGCAGGCCGATGCCTGGGCGCGTCTGCTGCCCCTGGCTGAAGGCGCACCCGCACTCGGTTACTTGCGCTCCACCCTGGCGGAGGTCGCCGCTGCTCGCGGCTGGCCGCGCCGGGCCGAAGCAGAAGTACAGGTAGCGGCCAGCCTGTCACCGGAAGACCGGGGCGTGCGTGTGGCGCTGGGTGACTCGGCGCTGCGGCGGCGCGAAGTACCCACGGCACGCCGCATCAGCGCAGACCTGCTGGCCAGATCGCCTGACGACGCATCTGTGCAACGGCTGGCCCGCGACATTGCGCTCAATGACAAGGCTGAGTTCCGCTTTGATGTCACGGGCAACCGTGATGCGGCGACCTCTGTGGAAGGTCCGGGCGGTGGGTTGACCTGGCTGTCCCGCTTGCGCTCCGCGCCACTGTCAATGCTGGGCTTGACCAGCCCAGCCGCCCAGGCCTGGCGCTTGCAGGCTGCCGTGGAACGCAGCACGGCCCGGCCGGTTGAAGGCCCGCTGGTGCGTACGCGCATCGGTGCGGGGGCGGTGTATGAGGGCCCGGATGTGAATGTGGCGCTGATGGGCTGGAACAACACCGGCAGCTTGTCGCGCACCGGGGCCAGCATCGACGCCACCTGGCAACTGACTGACCAGTGGTCGGTCTCGGGCGATGCAGAGCGCTTTGCGCAAGGCACGCCCTTGCGCGCTTTGTTCTACGGCATCACAGCCGATGCGGTGGGCACCAGCGTGCAGTACCGCTGGCATGAGTCGCGTTCGCTGTCGCTGGGCTTGCGCACACTCAGGTTCAGCGATGGCAACCGCAGGCTGGCGCAGCGGCTGGTGTTCTCCCAGCGCCTGCTGGATATTCCACACTTCACGCTGACCGCACGGCCCGAACTGGAGGCCTCGCAAAACAGCCTGCAGGGCGTGCCTTATTTCAACCCAAAAAATGACCGTTCCGTGAACCTGACGCTGGAGGCCGAGCA
>JBBRMH010000138.1:0-10780 GCA_038230935.1 Burkholderiales bacterium
GTTCATGCGCTGGCATACTGCAGCGCCAGTCCTTTTGCTTGTCTGCCTTGCTTTTGTCACAGGTCATCACCATGCGTTCAGTGTTTCGTTTGTCTTTTGTTCATGCCGCTGTTTTTTGTGTCACGGCCTGGATATCCACAGCACCCGCACAGCCCTTGACCTTGCCAGCGGGCATTGAGCAAGCGGCCAGTGTGGAAGGCTTGACCGAGTACCGCCTGTCCAACGGGCTCAAGGTGCTGCTGTTTCCCGATGCATCCAAACCCACCGTGACTGTGAACATCACTTACCTGGTCGGTTCACGCCACGAAAACTATGGTGAAACGGGTATGGCGCACTTGCTGGAACACATGCTGTTCAAGGGCTCGACAGCCCACACCAACATCACGCAAAGCTTTAGCCAGCGCGGCATGCGCGTGAACGGCACCACCAGTCTGGACCGCACCAACTATTTTGAGTCCTTTCAGGCCAGTAGCGACAACCTGCAATGGGCCCTGGGCATGGAGGCCGACCGCATGGTCAACTCCTTCATTGCCAAAAAAGACCTCGACAGTGAAATGACCGTGGTGCGTAACGAATATGAACGCGGTGAAAACTCGCCTTTTGGCGTGCTTTACAAACGCCTGCAGAGCGTGGCCTATGACTGGCACAGCTACGGCAAGTCCACCATTGGCAACCGCAGCGACATTGAAAACGTCAAAATTGAAAACCTGCAGGCGTTCTACCGCACCTACTACCAGCCAGACAATGCGGTGTTGCTGGTGTCAGGCAAGTTTGACCCGGCACAAACACTGGGCTGGATCAACAACGCATTCGGCAAAATCCCAAAACCCACCCGGGTTCTGCCCAAGCAGTGGACCACCGAGCCGACACAGGACGGCGAGCGCAGTTTCATGGTGCGTCGCAAGGGCGATGTGCAGTATGTTGCTGTCGCCTATAAAATTCCGGCGGTGGTGATGCTGGACAACACTGCAGCGCAATTTGTCGGCAGCATTTTGACCGACGCGCCCAGCGGCCGCCTGTACAAGTCGCTGGTCGAGACAGGCAAGGCCACACAGGTGTTTGCCTTTCCGTTCGGTGGTGTTGCACCTGGCCTGGCGCTGATTGCCGCAAGTGTCAAAAAAGGCGACCCGCTGGAGCCGGTGCGTGACGCCTTGATTGAGGCCATGGAAAATTTTGACAAAAACCCGCCCACAGCTGAAGAGATGGAACGCATCAAGCGCGACAACACCAATGCCCAGGAGAAATTCCTGAACGATCCGGAACGCATCGGCACCGGCATGTCTGAATACATCGCACTCGGTGACTGGCGCTTTTTCTTCTACGACCGCGACCGGACAGCGACGGTCACGGCGCAGCAGGTGGCCCTGGCAGCCAAAACCTACTTCAGGCGCGACAACCGCACGACGGGCATGTTTGTGCCTGAAGACGAGCCGCAGCGTGCAGACATTGCTGCAGCAGCGTCGATGGAAGACGTGATGAAAGACTTCAAACCGCGTCAGGACACCACCACTGCCGAGGCGTTTGACCCGAGCCCGGCCAACATCGACAAGCGCACCACACGCCTTCAGGTGGGCGGCCTGGCAGTCGCCCTGCTGCCTAAAAAGAACAAGGGTGAAGCGGTCAATGTGGCCATACGCCTGCACTGGGGCGATGAAAAAAGCCTGACTGGCAAGAACTGGGTCGCCACCATGACGTCCAGCCTGCTGACGACCGGCACCAGCCGCTACACCCGGGCGCAACTGGCTGACGAGATGTCCCGACTCAAAATGTCAGGTGGTTTGTTTGGCTTTCAAACCACCCGAGCCAACCTGGTACCCGCACTGGCGCTGGTCGGGCATGTCATGCGCGAGCCGACTTTCCCGGAAAGCGAGTTCATCCAGCTGAGAAAACAGCTGCTGGCCAGCCTGGAGTCTGGCCGCAATGAGCCGGGCGCGCTGGCCGGCATGGCCATGGCGCTTCATTTCAACCGCTATCCGGCAGGCGACCCACGGGCGGCTGAAACCGTGGAAGAAAGCATTAAAGGCATCAACGCTGTCACGCTGGCAGATGTGAAAAGCTTTTACAAACAGTTCTACGGTGCGTCCAAAGGCGAAGTGGCGGTTGTGGGTGATTTTGAACCCCAGGCGGTTACTGGCGAGATCGAAAAGGCATTTTCAGGCTGGACCAGCCCCACGCCTTACGTGCGCATGACACCGATTTACAGCGATATTGCGCCGATCAGAAAAACCATCAATACACCTGACAAGGAAAACGGCGTGTATCTCGCCAGTCTGGATGTGCCCCTCAATGAGCAAAGTGCTGACTACCCGGCGCTTCTGGTGGCCAACTACCTGATCGGTGGCGGTGCCGGGCTGGACTCGCGGCTGATGCAGCGCGTGCGGCAAAAAGAAGGTTTGAGCTACGGCGTGTACTCGCAACTGGGCATCAACGCGATTGACAAGGATGGCCGCTTCACCATCAGCGCCACAGCCGCACCGCAAAACATGGCCAAAGTAGAGGTGGCGGTCAAAGCCGAACTCGAGCGCGCCATCAAAGAAGGTTTCAGCGCCGCTGAAGTAGCGGGCGCGCAATCCGGCATTGCCCAGCAGCGCTTGCAGGGACGCGCCAGGGACAGCAACGTGGCAGGCGGCTGGGTGCAAAACCTGTACCTGAACAAAACCTTCAAGCGCTCGGAAGAACTCGATGAAAAAATCGCGCAGTTAACAGCGGCTGAGGTCAACGCTGCATTTGCAAAATACATCCAGCCCGACAGACTGTTTGTGGTGATCGCCCTGGACCAGGCCAAAGCGGGTGTTCCAGCAACCGCACTGAAAATGCCTTGAGCCAGGAGGCCAGGACTTTCTCGGTCGCCTGGTGGACAAAAACATTGCCCAGCGTCAGGCGCGCATCGCGCCATCTGCACGATCTGGCCGATATTGGCGTGCTGCGCGAAATGCCGTTTGGTAAAGAAAAGCTCTTTATTCACCCCAAGCTGGTGCAGCTGACTGGCCGGGACAGCAATCAATTTCAACACTACGCATGAACGTATAGTGTGCAGCTATGCCACCATCCAGCGTCACCCGCGAAGACGGCACGCTGCTGAACTACACCCAGGTCAATATCAAAGACTGGTGCAAAAACAGCTTTGAGGTGGTCAACCAGCTGCACATCAACATCGACTACAGCCATCACCGGTAAAGGACAAACCATGGTCTTGGGCAACAAACTTCACATCACCAGCCAAGTTGAACTCCATCGGGTTGAAGAAAAACTGAGCAAGCAAAAAGCCAAACAATTGTTTGAAAGCGGAGACATCACCCAAATAGAAGTGGGCACTTTTGCAGGGTTGGCCTCTATCCATGGCTATTTGTTTGGTGAGGTGTATGACTTTGCGGGGCAGGTGCGTGACGTAAATCTGGCAAAAGGCAACTTCCGGTTTGCCCCTGTGATGTATTTGCAGCAGTCGCTGGAGCACATCAGCGCCATGCCGCAGCAAAGCTTTGACCACATCATTGAAAAATACGTGGAGATGAACGTCGCCCACCCGTTTCGCGAAGGCAACGGGCGTGCCACACGTATCTGGCTCGACTTGATACTAAAGAAAGAGTTGCAGCGTGTGATCGACTGGAACGCAGTGGACAAGGCCGAGTATCTGTCGGCCATGGAGCGCAGCGTGGTGAAAGACCTGGAAATCAAACACCTGCTTAAAAGCGCCTTGACTGATCAAATCAACGACCGCGCGCTATACATGAAAGGCATTGACGTGAGCTACTACTACGAAGGCTATAGCGAATACAAGGTTGAGGATTTGTGAGCCAAGGCCTATCACCCCATGAGGCCGCGTCGGGCTCTGCCCCTTACCAGAACATCCTGTGCAGCGGTAGCCTCGATATCAACCCAAAGGCGGCAGGGCGTAAAGATCAAGCCCTTGTAACTACAGAGAGGCGATATGAGCCAAAAATCCGCTATCCCACTGTTTTGAAATGCTGCCCATGATGCGGCGCTTCACCATCGACCAAGTGCGCCAGAAGCTGGCTACCAGCGTCCCCAGCGCCACTGCTGCGGTGAAGGTGCTGGAAGATTTGGGCATCGTTACCGAACTGACCGGGCAGAAGAAAAACCGCAGTTACAGTCATCGGCGTTACGTGGAGTTATTGAGCGGATAGCGCCATCACCCTTGCCTATGACCAAGTGCGTAAATGCCAAGCTGATTTAGGGACATCTATGACACTGCCAAAAGGTCTGTACGACCGACTGATTTATGAAGATGAGGTTGGTGAAGTTGCCGCCTTGTCGAAGGAGTATCGTGCTCTGGTGGCGGTGCCCACCGCGCACCAGCGGCGCGAACAGTTCATTGCCGAATTGGTACACCGCTTGCCGGAACTGCTGGACGCAGCCGCTGCCGGACAGACCGATGCGAGCGAAAAGGCCAAAGCGGAGATTGAACTGATCCGCCAACTGCTGATCAAGTTGCGCCCTGGCGGACAGGGGGCGCGTCTGATGGCGATACCAGCCCAGTTACTCAAGTCAATCCACTCCCCCAATGCGGATGTGGCAATGCCTGCTACGGGCCTGCGCCACCCCTGGCTGTTCACCTCCGCCAGAGCCGACCCGTCCCTGCTGAACGAATTGCGCGCCGAACTGCGTGCCGTGGACCGCGTGGACATTCTGGTCAGCTTCATAACCTGGAGCGGCGTGCGCAAACTGCTGGATGTTTTGCAGCAAGTGACCGCACTTGATGCCAATGGACACCCAAAGACCAAGTTCAGAGTTTTGACGACCACCTACATTGGCGCCACCGAAGTGCGCGCGGTCGATGCATTCGCCAAACTGCCCGGCGTGGAATTGCGTATCTCGCTCGATGGCCGGCGCACCCGTTTGCACGCCAAGGCATGGATTTTTCATCGTGCCACTAATTTCGGCACCGCGTTCGTCGGCAGCGCCAACTTGTCAGAATCCGCACTGATTGGCGGCATCGAGTGGACGGTGAAGTTTGCCCAGGCCAGCGGCACGTCCTTGTTCTCTGCCGCGGTGGCCAATTTCGAGACGCTGTGGAACGACCAGGAGTTCCAGCCCTATGACCCCAGCAACGAGCAACACCGAGAGGCATTGACTCGGGCGCTGGCCAGCGAGCGCGGCCACGGTGGCCGCCAAGCTGCGCCCAGCGGTGCGGCGGTAGCACTGCAGACCTGGTTTGATTTGCGCCCCAAGTCATACCAGCAGGAAATGCTCGACCAGTTGGCCGCTGAGCGCAGGCTGGGCCGACGGCGCAACCTGGTGGTGGCGGCCACGGGTACGGGCAAAACCGTAGTGGCGGCGTTTGACTACTTGCGGCTACGAGACGAAGAAGGCGTCGCACCCAAGCTCTTGTTCATCGCCCACCGCGCCCAAATCTTGGCACAGGCCTTGTCCACCTTCCGGCAGGTATTGCGGGACTCGGCCTTCGGTGAGCTGCTGGATGGCAACAACACGCCTGCGCAGTACGAGCACATCTTCGCCACGATCAACACCGTGCACGGCCGCCGTCTGGTAGAGCAGCTGGGTAGCCATTTTTGGCGCATGGTCATTGTGGACGAGGCGCACCACTTGCCCGCCGTAACCTTCGACCAATTCATTGGCGCGGTGCAGCCGCACTACCTGCTAGGCTTGACTGCCACGCCCGAGCGCTCGGACGGCCAAAGCCTGATGCACTACTTTGACAGTCGCCCAGACGGCTCGCCCGCCGTGTCGTTGCGGCTGTGGGATGCGCTCGATCAGCAGCTGCTCACCCCTTTTGAGTATTACGCCAGCGCAGATGACACCGACATGACGACCGTGGAGTGGGGACGGGGTGCTGAGGTGGCGCAGCTTTCCAACATCGTGTCGGGCAACGCGTTGCGGGCCAGAGCGGTGGTCATCGCTATAGAAAAGTATGTAGCCGACTTGGACGCACTCAAAGGCTTGGCGTTTTGTGTGAGCGTGGCGCATGCCAATTTCATGGCGGAGTTCTTCAACCGGTCAGGTCTGCCAGCCGTGGCCCTCACCGGCTCGGATTCGCAGGCAGCACGCACGGCTGCCGTGCAAAAGCTCAGCCGTGGTGAACTGAAGATGATTTGCAGTTGCGATGTGTTCAATGAAGGCATCGACATCCCGGATGCCAACGCCATCCTGCTGCTGCGCCCCACGCAAAGTCCGGTGATTTTTCAGCAGCAGATCGGCCGCGGGCTGCGGCTTGCCAAGGGCAAAGATGCGTGCCTGGTGCTTGACTTTGTGGGCCTGTACAACAACGAGTTTCGCTTTGATTCGCTGCTGCGGTCCATCACCGGGCAGAGTCGGCGGCAGATTGCCGACGCGGTGGCTAACGGTTTCAGCACACTGCCGGCGGGTGTGCATATTCAGTTTGACAGAGTGGCGCGTGACCGGGTATTGACCAGTTTGCAGCAGGCGCTGAACTTGAACGTGATTCGTTTGTGCACGGAATTAGCGGCGTGGGCTGCGCTGCAAGGCCGCACGCCTTTGTTACTGCGCAACTTCCTGATGGATAGCCAATTGGAGTTGGGTGAAATTTATACCGGTGGCGCCAATGCCCGGTCCTGGACCAGCTTGAAGCGGCGGGTGAATCTGGAGCCTGCGCCTGTGGGCGAGCGCGAAGCCGACCTGGTCCGCCGGATATTCAGCCTGCTGCATGCGAATGATCCGGCTCTGCTTGCTGCTTGGCAGTCTGCGTTAGGCGGTGGCGAGGTTGACGCGCGTCGCATCCAAATGCTGGCCTACCAATTGCTGCCCATGCGCACGGAACTCATCACGCCCCCGGAGTTTCTCGCGCTCGTGTCCGCCAACCCCGTGGTGCATGCTGAGTTGCTGGAGATCGTCGGCATCTTGCAAGAAAGAAGTTCGTTGGAGCCGCTGCCCTTGCCTAGTGCACCGGGCGGCTGGACACTGGCTTTGCACGGGCGCTACACGCGGGCAGAGATTCTGTCTGCCGTCGGCTACCTGACTCCGACAGCGCGCCCACTGTCTGACAGCGGCTGTTTGCCGTTGGTGCAAGAGAAGATCGAAATTTTATTCGTGACTCTGGATAAAAGCGAAGGGTTTGAAGAGCGCGTTCAGTACAAGGACTACGCCATTAGCCCCGAATTGTTCCACTGGCAAACGCAAAACCGCGCTGGACCCAATAACAATTCGGGACGGCGCTACACAGAGAGCCCTACCAATGGTTGGAAGTTTCAACTGTTTGTTCGTGAAGACCGTGAAGCTGCCTATGTCGGGGTGGGGCCTGTGCAATTGGTATCTCATGAAGGCGACCGGCCGATTTCTATTACATGGCGGCTAGATAGACCGCTGACGGCAGAGCTGTTTCGCAAGTTCAGTGTGTTGCGGGGATAGGCTGAAATGACAAAGCCCGTCAAGTTTTCACTTGACGGGCTCTTTGTTTTGGCTTAAACCGGCCTACTTACCCAACTTCAAAAAATCATCCCCCTTGCCCAGCTCCAGCAGCCCCGCATTGGAATACACCTGCAGCTTGGCGCGGGTGTCCGTGATGTCCAGATTGCGCATGGTCAGCTGGCCGATGCGGTCCAGAGGCGAAAACGGCGCGTCTTCTACCTTCTCCATGCTCAGGCGTTCAGGCGCATACGTCAGGTTAGGCGATTCGGTATTCAGCAGGCTGTAGTCGTTGCCGCGGCGCAGTTCCATCGTCACGGTGCCGGTCACGGCCTTGGCCACCCAGCGCTGGGCGGTTTCGCGCAGCATGATCGATTGCGGGTCAAACCAGCGGCCCTGGTACAGCAGGCGGCCCAGTTTGCGGCCGTTGTCACGGTATTGCTCAATCGTGTCTTCGTTGTGGATGCCGGTGACCAGACGCTCATACGCAATAAACAGCAGCGCCAGGCCGGGCGCGTCGTAGATACCGCGGCTTTGGGCTTCAATGATGCGGTTTTCAATCTGGTCGCTCATGCCCAGACCGTGGCGGCCGCCGATTTCGTTGGCCTTCAAGATCAGGCTGACCAGGTCGGGGTACTGCACGCCGTTCAGCGCCACGGGGCGGCCTTCTTCAAAGGTCACGCTCACTTCTTCGGCCTTGACCACGCAGTCGTCGCGCCAGAAGGGCACGCCCATGATAGGGTTGACGATTTTGATGCCGCTGTTCAAAAACTCCAGGTCTTTGGCTTCGTGCGTGGCGCCCAGCATGTTGCTGTCGGTGCTGTAGGCCTTCTCGGCGCTCATCTTGTAGCCAAAGCCGTTGGCCGTCATGAAGGCGCTCATCTCTGACCGGCCACCCAGCTCGTCGATGAACTGCTGGTCCAGCCAGGGCTTGTAAATCTTCAGCGCGGGGTTCACCAGCAGGCCGTAGCGGTAAAAGCGCTCGATGTCGTTACCCTTGAAGGTAGAGCCGTCGCCCCAGATGTTCACGTCGTCTTGCTGCATGGCGCTGACCAGCATGGTGCCTGTCACGGCGCGGCCCAGCGGCGTGGTGTTGAAGTAGGTGGCGCCGGCGGTGGTGATGTGGAAGGCACCTGCCTGCAGCGCGGCCAGGCCTTCAGCGGCCAGCTGCGGGCGGCAGTCCACCAAGCGGGCTTTGATCGCGCCGTACTCCATGGCCTTGCGCGGAATCTCGTCGTAGTCAGCCTCGTCGGGCTGGCCCAGGTTGGCGGTGTAGGCGTAGGGCAGGGCGCCCTTTTGCTTCATCCACAGCAGGGCGGCGCTGGTGTCCAGCCCGCCAGAAAAAGCGATGCCGACCTTTTGGCCGGCGGGGATGTTTTGCAGGATCGTATTAGACATGAAATGTGCCTTTAGCCCACGCGTTATGAGCGCAAGCAGCTATTAAAAATGTAGCAGTTGGGGTGCAGGTTCAACCACGAATTAGCCGAAATGGCAGATGTAGTGGTACGCCGCATGACCCTCAGCCACGCGAATATCGAACTTTGCGTTACCCGGCACGCTGAACGTTTCGCCTTCAGATGACTTGACCCACACATCGGTGCTGTCCAGCTTGTATTCACAGGCACCGGCCACGCATTCCATGATCTCGGGTGCACCGGTGTTGAATGTCAGGGTGGCGGGCAGGATCACGCCAACGGATTTTTTGGTCCCGTCCGGGTACGTCACGCCGTGGCTGATGCATTTGCCGTCAAAGTAAACGCTGGCTTGGGTCGTGACGCTGATGTTGTCGATTTTTTCGGTGGTCATGGGTGGTTCGGGTAATCGGTCAATACGGGCTGGAGGCGTGCGGGAGAAGTGCTGAAAGTCGGGCCAATCTGGCCTGCAACGCCATGATTTTAGGCCACTGCTACGCCGCCTATTGAATCCATTGCTGCCTTCTCACCGTATCTGTTAGTACAGGACAATACCGTCCATGAAAACAGAAAGCCCGGATGGTCAATTGATTGTGCTGCTGGACCGTGTTGCACTCAGCGACGAAAAGGCACTGCGCAAGCTGTATGAGCTGACCTCGTCCAAGCTCTACGGCGTAGCCGTTCGGGTTGTGACCAACCGCGAATGGGCTGAAGATGTGCTGCAAGAGGCCTTCATCACGGTCTGGCGCATTGCCGGGGACTACAAGGCTACCCTGTCGCCACCGATGGCCTGGCTGGCGCTGGTGGTGCGCAGCCGGGGGCTCGACTTTTTGCGCCGCCGGGCATCCGGGCGGGCCGACCGCATGCAGGAACTCGATGACGTGATTTCAGACACCGTGGCGGGCGACTCACCCAACCCGATGGACACCGCCCAGGCCAGCGAGCAGGCGCTGGCCTTGCACCAGTGCCTGAGCCAGCTTGACAACAAGCAGCGCGAGGTGGTCAGCCTGGCCTACATGCGCGATATGAGCCATGGCGAGCTTGCCGAGCAGCTCAAGCTGCCACTGGGCACGGTGAAGACCTGGATCCGGCGCGGCCTCGAACAACTTCGCGGCTGCATGGCCAAGCTGGCGTAAACAAGTGATGTCAATACAAGGTATAAGACAAGAACAGACAGAAAGCAGCGTATGAATGTGATCCAAAACCCCGCACTGGTCGAGCAGCTGGCCGCCAGCTACGCCCTGGGCACGCTGCGCGGCGGCGCGCGCAGGCGCTTTGAGCAGCTGGCCCGCGCCCATGCGCCGGTTCGCGCTGCAGCACTGATCTGGCAGGGCCGACTGGCCTCGGTGGCTGAGTTGCAACCCCAGGCCGCGCCCAGCCCGGCGGTCTGGACGCGCATTGAAAACCTGGTCAACGCTGAAAAGCAGGCCAACGCCATGCAGGCAGCGCGCGCGCCAGAGCCCGTTGCCCCAGGCAGCTGGTGGGCCACCTTAAGCCTTTGGCGCGGTTTGACGGCTGCGGGCACGATGGCTGCCGTGATCGCCATGGTGGTCGGTGCCAACTTGAGCAACCTCAACGCGGGTCTCGGCGGGCAGATTGCCGGGCTGGATGGGCAGGTCAAAAACCTCACAGCCAAACTGGCGACCGCGTCGTTAACGCCTGAAATCCAGTACGTTGCCGTGCTGGCAGATGACAAGGCCACGGCCTCGATGCTGGTGACGTTTGACCAGAAAAACAACCAACTGGTGCTCAAACGCGTGGGTGGCTTTCAGGAGCAGCCTGACAAATCATTACAGCTGTGGGCCTTGCCGCCCACGGGTGGCCCCTGATCACTGGGCGTGCTGGGCAATGACGCGGTGGTCAGGTTGACTGCAATTGACAGTGACGTGCAACAGGTGCCGACACTGGCCATCAGCCTGGAGCCCAAGGGTGGCGTGCCTTCAGCCGGTGGCCCGACCGGGCCGGTACTGCTCAAGGGTGCGTTGATTGAGACAGCGCTCTAACTGCTGTCTGGCCGGACGTAAAAA
>JBBRMH010000139.1:0-10745 GCA_038230935.1 Burkholderiales bacterium
CAGCAGCACATCGGCAAATTGAATCGACAGCCCCGTACCCGGTGTGTTGCCAGAACGCAGCACGGCAAACGTCACCACCATGGCACTGCCCAGCGCAGCGCACAGCCAGAAACCGGTGGACGGCCGCTGGCGATGCAGCAGTGCGCCCACGGCAGCCGTGGCCAGCGGCAGCACGCCCACAATCACGCTGGCGTGCACCGCTTCTACATAGCGCATGGCAATCGAGGTAAACAGCGGGAAGCCGAACACCACACCGCCCGCCGTGATGGCCAGCGGCAGCCAGTGCTGGCGCTGCGGCAGTGGGGCGCGTGTTGCCAGCAAAAACACGGCTGACAACCCGGCGGCCACCACAGCGCGGCCAAAAGCAATAAAGGCTCCTGACATTTGCGGCGCATCCGGCGTGCCCACAGCCAGCCGCGTCATCGGCAGCGTCACTGAAAAAATCACGATGCCCAACAAGCCCAGCCAGAGGCCCTGGCTAATCTGGCCAGTGGAGGTTGACAAGGCCTTCATAAAACCAGCATCCACAGCGCAGTGGCCACCAGCACCAGCGCCATCAGCCGGTTAAACACCAGCAGCCGCTGACCCGAACCCTCCGGGCCAGCAAGCCAGTCGCGCAACAGCGAGCCCACCAGCGCGTAAGTCAGGTTGCTTGTAAAAGCGTAGAACAGCATCACGGGCAGCACCACAGCAAAACGCATACCGGGGTCGGGACGCCCGGCAATCCAGCCGCTGACAATGGCCAGCGCCAGCATCCAGGCCTTGATGTTGACAAACTGCAGCGCAGCTCCCTGCCAGAACGTGACATTGGCCTGGCCTTGTCCCGCCGCGCCTGCCGTGCGGCGCTGCGCCAGTTTGAAAGCCAGCCACAGCAGGTAAACCACGCCCACCACCTTCACGACCAGCCCCAGCAGCGGCACCGCCATGACCAGTCCGCCCAGCCCCAACGCACACAAGGTGAGCAGCACGCCCCAGCCCGCAGGCACGGCACAGACAAACGGCATGGCACGCCGCAGGCCGTGGTTGGCCGCCAGCGCGGTTGACAGGGTGGTGTTAGGCCCTGGCGAGAAACTCATCGCGGTTGCCAACACTAAAAAAGCCGTAAATTCTTGCCAGTTCATGGTACTGACTTTATAGTTCAAACCAGCACACTACCACCACAGTTGCGCCTACAAATTACCAAACTGTACTGCTGGCTTTATCAGTACAGACAGCCCGGACCCACCTCACCATGCTGATGAAAACCGCCTCCCAGTCGCTGACCGAACAGCTCTGCGCCCGCTTTGCCGAACGCATCCGCAACCGCCTGCTGGCACCGGGCGCGCGCCTGCCGTCGGTGCGGCTGTGCGCCCAGCAGCAGGGCGTGAGTGTGTCCACCGTGGTGGCGGCGTATGACCAGTTGCAGGCGCAGGGGCTGGTGGTGGCGCGCCGCAACAGCGGCTTTTTTGTGCGCGATGGCTCCTCAGGCAGTGCTGGCCCTGCCAGTTCAGCATCAAATACGGCTCTAGAGCAGGAAACACGTGGGCTGCCAGCTATCGAAAACAGAGCGAATGATTCAGCCTCGCCACTGGCGCGGGACGCCAGCTGGAGCGCAGCGCGCCACGCGCCGGTCGATGCCACGGCGCTGATTCGCGGCATGTTTCACACCGTCAGCAAAAAACCGCAACCCGGCATGGGTGTGTTTCCGCCTGACTGGCTCGACACCACCTTCATGCCAACCGCCGTCCGCAAGGTCACCAGCGCCCAGTCGCTGCGCGACTTTTCACTGCAGTATGGCGAGCCCAAAGGTGACACCGGCCTGCGCCGCGCGCTGTCGCAAAAATTGAGCGCCCTGAATGTACATACCGTGCCCGAGCACATCATCACCACCGTCGGGGCGACCCATGCGCTCGATATTGTCAGCCGCACCCTGCTGCGCGCCGGGGACTGCGTGATGGTTGAAGAGCCCGGCTGGGCGGTGGAGTTTGCCCGGCTGCAAGCCCTGGGCATGCGCATACTGCCCGTGCCACGCTCAGCCGCCGGGCCAGACCTGGAGGTGATGGCGCAGTACTGCAAGCTGCACAGCCCGAAACTGTTTGTCAGCGTCAGCGTGTTTCATAACCCGACTGGTTATTCGTTGAGCCCCAGCAGTGCGCACCGCGTGCTGCAACTGGCCAACGAACACAACTTTCATATTGTTGAAGACGACACCTACAGCCACCTGGCCCCCGAACACGCCACCCGTCTGTGCGCGCTCGACGGTCTGCAGCGCACCATTTACGTCAGCGGTTTTGCCAAAATCCTCGCCCCCGGCTGGCGCGTCGGCTTCATGGCAGCACCGCCCGACCTGGTCGAGCGCCTGCTCGACACCAAATTGCTGGCTACGCTGACCACACCCGCCCTGCTTGAAAAAGCGCTGGCCTGGTGCATTGACCAGGGCCAGCTGCGCCGCCACGCCGAACGCATACGCACCCGCCTTGGCCAGGCACGCGCCCGGTCTGTGAAGCTGGCGCTGGCACACGGCTGCCGTTTTGAGGCCGAACCCGCCGGCCTGTTTGGCTGGGTAGATACTGGCGTTGATACAGACGCACTGGCGCAGCGCATGTTGGATGAGGGCTATCTGATTGCACCGGGTGCGCTGTTTCATGCCGTGCGCAAACCCAGTACCTTGATGCGGATTAATTTCGCGACCACGCAGGAGGCGACGTTCTGGAAGGTGTTTGCGCGGCTGCGGGAAGCGATGAAATAATGCCCTGCATTTGCTGGCGTACATCTGAATTGGATGCCTGCAACGGCCAAAGTCAAGCCGCCGCAGCCGCCTTCTGAATCTCATCCCGATGCGCCTGCTGGCTCACATGCCGGGCCTGGCGCTCGGACAGATTTGTACCGCCCTGCTTTCCATGGACCAAGGGCAAAGCCGTTTTTTGCGCCCCCAGCAGTTCGCTCAGGCACTGCGGTCTGCCGCGCGCGCCGCTGGCGCGGTAGTCGGCCAACAGCGCCATTGCCACTTCACTTGCGGGCAGGCCGCGCGCAGCCGTGAGGTGCTCGTGCAGCAAATCCACCAGTTTTTCAAGCGCAAACTCGTGCGTTTTTCCGGTGGTTTGCCAGAGCCAGTCGCTGAAATTCAGGAAGTGATGAAAAGCTGAACCCGGCGTTAATAACAACTTCAGGGCGCTTGCAAACCGCCCTGAATTAGCAACCATTTCCCAGTAGCGCGCAAAGCGCTTGACGCGCTGCATGGTGGTGAAATCCACCGCGCCAGTTTGTAAAACGGTGTACGGCGTTTGCGGGTCATAGACCATCGCGTAAGCCTCTGTGTGCCGGGTGATCGGCGTGCCGCGCAGGCGCTTCAAAATACCAAACTGGATTTCATGCGGGGCCAGCTCAAACAGCTTGTCAAAGCCCTTGGCAAAGCTTGCCAGTGTTTCACCGGGCAGGCCAAAAATCAGGTCAGCGTGGACATGGGCCTGGCTTTGGCCCACCAGCCAGCGCAGGTTGTCAGCCGTACGCAGGCTGTCCTGTTTGCGGGAAATGCGCTGCTGCACCTCAGGGTTAAAACTCTGAATGCCGACTTCAAACTGCAGTGACCCGGCCGGGAACTGCACGATCAACTCTTTCAGGCGCTCATGCAGGCTGTCGGGCACGACTTCAAAATGCACGAATAAATCAGGCGTCATGCGGTCTAAAAAGAACTGCAGGATGCGCACCGAAAAATCCACCTTCAGGTTAAACGTGCGGTCCACAAACTTGAAGTTGCGCGCACCGCGCTGGAAGAGTCGGTCCATCTCGGCCATAAAGGCATCGAGCTCAAAAGCCCAGGCGGTTTTGTCCAGCGAGCTCAGGCAAAACTCGCACTTGAAAGGGCAGCCGCGCGAGGCCTCGACATACAGCAGGCGCTTGGCCAGGTCTTGCGCTGTGTATTCGTTGTACGGCAAAGCCAGCTCGGCCAGCGGCGGTTGCTCGCCCGCAATCACCTTCATCAGCGGCTGCGGGCCGTCAATCAACGCGCGGCACAGTTTTGGAAAACTCACATCACCCCAGCCCGTGATCACATGGTCCGCCAGACGGCAAATCTCTTGGCTTTCGACCTCAAAACTCACTTCAGGCCCGCCCAGCACAATCTTGATGTCAGGCCGCAGCGCTTTGAGCAGCCGCACCACCTGCGTGGTCTCCACGACATTCCAGATATAGATGCCCAGCCCAATCACCTTTGGCTCCAGCGCCAGCAGCTCTTCCACAATCTGCGTGGGCCGCTGCTGAATCACAAACTCCCGCAGTTGCGTTTGCGCCCGCAGACCCGAGCCGCCATGCACATCCATATTGGCCAGCAGACAACGCAGGCCAAGTGAGGCGTGGATGTATTTGGCGTTCAGCGTGGCCAGAACGATGGGGGTGGCGGTGCAAGACATCGCCGTATTATCGAAGACGGATCGCCGATGCGCGTAATAAACCACGCTTGGGCCAGACTAATGCCTGTTTAGTACCGTTGGCAAGTCAAAGCCTGCGTCTACCCCGCCGGAACTAATGCCCCCGCCACTTGCTCACACTTTGACCATGAACCTCAAGCGCTTTCTGACTGCCCCTTTTCTACCCGTCCTGTTTGCTACTTTTTTAATAGCTGCCGGCGCAGTATCCACTAGGGTCAGCGCCCAAAACATCTCAATTAACCCGCTGGGCAGCAGCAACCAGGCCGCCAAAGGCCCGGTAGTGACCACCGACCAGGTGCGGGCCGAGCTGCTGGCCTGGGCACCAGACGGCGTGGGGCCGGGCAAACAGGTCTGGCTGGGGCTGCAGCTGGCGCACCAGCCGGACTGGCACACCTACTGGAAAAATTCGGGTGACTCGGGCTTGCCGACCACGCTGGAGTGGCAATTGCCGGCGGGTGCCACGGCAGGCGAGATTGCCTGGCCCACGCCCAAAAAAATCCCGATTGGCACGCTGGTCAACTATGGCTATGAGAAAACCGTGCTGCTGCCGGTGCCCGTGACAGTGGCGCAAAACTTCAGCGGTGCGCAGCTTGACGTCAAACTCAAGGCGGCCTGGCTGGTCTGCCGCAAGGAGTGCATTCCGCAAGAAGGTGACTTTGCGCTGAGCATTCCGGCCACCAGCTCGACGGCCATGAGCAGCCAGGTGTTCCAGGCCACGTTTGACGCCACGCCAAAACAGCTAGGGGCCGGTGCCAGCCAGATCAATGTGAGTGATGCAAAAGGCCAGGTCATTGAGGTCTTACTGAGCGGCTTGCCCGCAGCGCTGCAAGGCAAAAAGCTGGCGTTTTTCCCTGAAACTGGCAGCGTGATTGAGCCTGCAGCCAACTGGCAACAGGCCTGGCAGGGTGCGGTGTGGACGGCGCAGGTGCCGCTCTCGGGCCAGCGCACTGAAAGCCCTGCCGTGATGCCCGTGGTGGTGGCGCTTGAAGGCGACAGGGCGGGCACTGCTTACCGCATTGAAGCGCCGGTCAAAGGCGAGTGGCCGAAGGTAGCCGCCGCTGCCACCCTGCCGCCTGCGCTGGAGACCGCGCTCAAGGCCAATGCCAGCAATGGAGCTGTGCCTATTCAAGCCACCACAGCGCCGCTGGGCCTTTGGGCCACGCTGCTGGGGGCCTTGCTGGGTGGGCTGATTTTGAACCTCATGCCTTGCGTGTTCCCGGTGCTGGCGATCAAGGTGGTGAGCTTTGTGCATGTCAAGGACCAGCGTACCCGTGTGACTGCGGGGCTGGCCTACACCGCTGGTGTGGTGTTGTCGTTTTTGGCGCTGGGGGCGCTGCTGCTGGGCTTGCGCGCGGCAGGCGAACAACTGGGCTGGGGCTTTCAGTTGCAAAGCCCTGCAGTCGTCGCGGCGCTGGCCGTGCTGTTCACCCTGATGGGCCTGAACCTGGCGGGGCTGTTTGAGTTTGGCAGTTTTCTGCCCAGCCGCGTTGCCAGTTTGCAGGCCAAGAACCCGGCCATTGACTCATTTTTGTCTGGCGTGCTGGCCACGGCCATTGCCTCGCCGTGTACAGCACCGTTCATGGGCGCGTCACTCGGGTACGCGGTGGGTTTGCCTGCGGCTCAGGCGCTGGCTGTGTTTGGTGCGATTGGCGTGGGCATGGCCTTGCCGTATCTGGCGGCCAGTGTGGTGCCTGCCGTGGCGCGCGCCCTGCCCAGGCCGGGTGCCTGGATGGTGACTTTCAAGCAGCTGATGGCTTTTCCGATGTTTGCCACCGTGGTCTGGCTGGTGTGGGTGCTGGGCCAGCAAAGCGGCATTGACGGCGCGGGTGCGCTGCTGGGCCTGCTGGTGCTGATGGCGCTGGCGATCTGGGCGTTGACCCTCAAGGGCCGTGCGCGTACCGTCATTGCTTCTTTTTCAATAGCAGCTGGTGCAGCTGCGCTGTGGGCTATCGGGCCAAACGTGATAAAACTGCAAGATACAAGTGTTGGCACCAGCGAGGTAGCTACTGGCTGGCAAGCCTGGGAGCCGGGCCGGGTTGACCAGCTCAGCGCCCAGGGGCAAGCTGTATTTGTGGACTTCACAGCGGCCTGGTGCGTGACGTGCCAGTACAACAAAAAAACCACCCTCAGCAACGCTGCAGTGGTGGCCGATTTTGAAGCTAAAAAAGTGGCCCTGCTGCGCGCTGACTGGACGCGCCGCGACCCGGCCGTGACTGCAGCGCTTGCGCAACTGGGTCGCAGCGGCGTGCCGGTGTATGTGATCTACAAACCAGGTCGGGCACCAGTGGTGCTGTCTGAAATTCTTTCGGTGGCGGATGTACGGGCCGAGCTGGCCAAACTTTAAATCGACAGGCTACTCCAACATGACCAACATGACCAACATCACGTCAACACCGCCTGCAGCCAAAGACCACCCGGCCCATAGCATGCCGCTGGCCGAGCGCATGCCTTTCATCCTGAGCCACTGCCACACGATTGCCGTGGTGGGCCTGTCGCCCAAGCCGCACCGCGCCAGTTTTGATGTGTCGCGCTACATGCAGGCCGCTGGTTACCGCATCATTCCGGTCAACCCGGTGGTGGCCGCTGCTGGCGAGCAAGTGCTGGGTGAAAAGGCTTACGCCACGCTGCAAGAAGCGGCACTGCATGAAAAAATTGACCTGGTGAACTGCTTTCGCAACAGCGAAGACATTCCCCCCATCGTGGACCAAGCCATTGCCATTGGCGCGAAAGCGGTGTGGATGCAGCTGGGTATATCCAATCCGCAAGCCGCCGCCAAAGCCGAGGCGGCAGGCCTGCTGGTGGTGCAAGACCACTGCCTGAAAATTGACCACCGGGTGCTGCTCTCGCGCGGGCTGGTATTGCCTGCCCCGGTACCTGACTGAAATTGACGGTGTGACCTGGCAGCGCATACATTCCCCGATGCAATGCGACAATCCGGGGATGTTTGCACCACTCCAAAACGACACCTTTATCCGCGCCTGCATGCGCCAGGCCACCACCCACACCCCTGTCTGGCTGATGCGCCAGGCCGGTCGCTATCTGCCTGAGTACCGCGCCACACGGGCGCAGGCGGGCAGCTTCATGGGCCTGGCCACCAACACCGACTACGCCACCGAGGTCACCCTGCAGCCGCTGGAGCGCTACCCGCTGGATGCGGCCATTTTGTTCAGCGACATTTTGACCATCCCCGACGCCATGGGCCTGGGCCTGAGCTTTGCACTCGGCGAAGGCCCAAAATTCGAGCGCTCTGTGCGGGACGAAGCCGCTGTGGCCCAACTGGCCGTGCCGGACATGGCCAAACTGCGTTATGTGTTTGACGCGGTTACCTCGATCCGCAAAGCGCTGAACGGCCGGGTGCCGCTGATCGGCTTTTCAGGCAGCCCCTGGACGCTGGCCTGCTACATGGTTGAAGGCGCTGGCTCTGACGACTACCGGCTGGTCAAAACCATGCTGTACCAGCGCCCGGACCTGATGCACAGGATGCTGGCGATCAATGCCGACTCCGTTGCGGCTTACCTGAACGCCCAGATTGAAGCCGGTGCCCAGGCCGTGATGATTTTTGACAGCTGGGGCGGCGTGCTGGCAGATAGCGCTTTTCATGAGTTCAGCCTAGCCTACACCGCCCGGGTGCTGGCGCAGCTCAAGCGTGAGCATGAGGGCGTGGTTATTCCGCGCCTGGTGTTCACCAAAGGTGGCGGTTTGTGGCTGGACGCCATGGGCCAGCTCGACTGCGAGGTGCTGGGCCTGGACTGGACCGTCAACCTGGCCAAGGCGCGCGCGCAGGTCGGGCACAAAATGGCGCTGCAAGGTAACCTGGACCCTAACGTGCTGTTTGCCAACGCCAGCCAGATTCAAGCTGAAGCCGTGAAGGTTCTGGACAGTTTTGGCCAGCCCCACACCGACCTGACGACAACCGGCCCGACGCATATTTTTAACCTGGGTCACGGCATCAGCCAGCACACCCTGCCAGAAAGTGTTGAAGCGCTGGTCAGTGCAGTACACACTCACTCTCGCAAAATGCGTTCTCAGGCCAGCGGTGTCTGAGTCAAACCAGGTGGCCTTGTCCTCCAGATAACAGAGCAAGGCCTCTTGCAGGCGAATGCCTAGCATAAAAAACGGCTTGCACGTCATGAGTTATGCACAAAAAACGGATTGTGGGCCAGCTGGGCTACAGTTTCCAGACAGCATCCGCTATCAAAGCCATAGCGATTCTAAGTTGTTGATTTATATAGATTTTTTAAATTGCTTTTTTTTTAGGCAATCTAGTGAAAGCCTTATGTATCAAGGCTTTCAGGCGGTTCAGGCAAAGCTATCAACAAAGTTATCCACAGAAAACCTGAAGAACTTTAAAGTGCCATCAAATCAAGCACTTAGCGTTGTCTTCACAGGGTTTGCCGGGAATGAGCCCCGTTTCTCCCGCGTCTCATGACTTGCTGGCTCAGCATCGTGGTGGCAGCGCCTGCCCACAGCGCCATTGCAGGCCCGCTGACTTACCGCAGCGCGTCGCCCCTCACGCCGGGTACGCTGGTGCGGGTCCCTTTGGGCAGACGGGAGGTGCTGGGCGTGGTCTGGCAGGTATTGCCAGACAGTGGCGGCCTGACCGACACACGAACCCGCAACATCGCAGGCACCCTGGACGGGCTGGCCCCCCTGGCCACGACCTGGCAGGCGCTGGTGAGCTTCACCGCCCGCTACTACCAGCGCTCGCTTGGGGAAGTGGCACTGGCCGCGCTGCCGCCCTCGCTGCGAGAGTTGACAGGTGTGCAGCTGGCACGCCGCCTGAAGCGACCCGTGCAAGACACCCGCTGCGATCCACCTGCTACTGATTTGATAGCGCTTAGCCCAGATCAGCTATGCGCTCTGGCCGGTTTTGATGCTGAAGCCGGCTCCAAGCCAAGGCCTGCACTGCTGTTTGGGGCCACGGGCAGTGGCAAAACCGAGATCTATCTGCGTGCCGCTGCCCAGCTCCTGACGCAAGACCCGCAGGCACAGGTACTGGTCATGGTGCCCGAGATCAACCTGACGCCGCAGCTGCAAGCCCGGTTTGAAACGCGCTTTGCCCACCTCGGCAAAGAGCGCGTGGTGTCATTGCACAGCGGCTTGAGCCCCGCCCAGCGGCTCAAAAGCTGGCTGGCCGCCCATTCAGGCATAGCCCGCCTGATTCTGGGCACGCGCATGGCGGTGCTGGCCTCCATGCCCCAACTCAGGCTGATCGTGGTTGATGAAGAACACGACCCCAGCTACAAACAGCAAGAAGGCGCGCGTTATTCAGCGCGTGACCTGGCGGTGTACCGCGCCAGCATTGAGCCCGATTGCCGCGCGCTGCTCGGCTCAGCCACACCGTCGCTGGAAAGCTGGCAGGCCACGATCAGCGGCAAGTACCAGCTGATAACGATGGCCAACCGTATCGGCGCACCACTTCCCGCCTCTTTTGAGTTGCTCCCTCTACCTTTGGGAGAGGGCAGGGGTGAGGGTTCTGCGAATCACTCACCTGATGCGACCCTGCCCGCCTCAGCTAACACACCCGGCCAGCTGCCCACCGTGCGACGGGTGGACATGAACCACCAGCCCAGGCACTGCGTGATTGCCCCACCGCTGCTAAAGGCGATGACCCAACGCATTGCACGCGGCGAGCAATCGCTGATTTTTCTCAATCGCCGAGGCTACGCGCCGGTACTGGCCTGCCACGACTGCGGCTGGAAAAGCGAATGCCCGCACTGCAGCGCCTACCGCGTGTTCCATAAAATCGACCGCACCCTGCGCTGCCACCACTGCGGTTTTACAGAACGCGTGCCGCGCGCCTGTCCCAGCTGCGGCAACATCGACATCGCGCCCGTCGGGCGCGGCACCGAGCGCCTTGAAGAGCACCTGGCCGAACTGCTGGCAGGCACCACGCGGCCCGATGGCAGCGAAGTGCGCATTGCCCGTATCGACGCCGACACCACACGCCTGAAAGGTGCGCTCCAGGCCCAACTGGCCAGCGTGCATGCAGGCGAGGTTGATGTACTGGTCGGCACCCAGATGATTGCCAAGGGCCATGACTTCAGGCACATCACGCTGGTCGCAGCCATTAACCCCGATGGCGCGCTGTTTTCAAGCGACTTTCGTGCGCCCGAGCGGCTCTTCAGCCTCTTGATGCAAGCCGCAGGCCGGGCGGGCCGCGATGCCCGGCACAGTGCTGCCAGCGAAATGTGGGTTCAGACCTTTCACCCCCAGCACCCGCTGTTTGCAGCCCTCAAACTGCATGACTACCCCAGGTTTGCAGCCCAGCAGCTGGAAGAGCGCTGCGCCGCAGGTTTGTCGCCGTTCGGCTTTTCAGCACTGGTGCGTGCCGAAGCC
>JBBRMH010000140.1:0-10557 GCA_038230935.1 Burkholderiales bacterium
AGCCATTCGGCGCTGTCTGCCCAATCTTTCATGCGTCAAGAATGTTCTGGTCGATGGCGGTTACACCGGCAAGCCATTCGCGCAAGCTGTCAAGCAAGCCCTGGACGCTACAGTGCAGGTGGCCAAACGCAATGAATTGCACACCTTTGTCGTGATACCTCAGCGCTGGGTCGTGGAACGCTCTTTTGCCTGGCTGGAAAAGTGCAGGCGTTTGTATAAAAACTGTGAGCGCCTGCTCAACACCAGCTTGCAATTTATCCATCTCGCATTTCTCGTTTTATTGCTCAGAAGATCGTAGACAGGCTCTTAGAACCTCGCGGTGCTAACCCTCAGCGGCTGAGCGCCCCGTACACCAGGTTTTGCACCTGTTCGCGATAATATTTGCGTAATTCGCCTGGCGCAGCGGTCCCAAAGGCCACCACCATCTGCTCCTTGGGGTCGCAAAAAAACCCGGTGCCGTTGGCGCCGTTCCAGCTGTACTCACCAGGATTGCCAGGCACGGAAGATAAGGCCGGCTGCAAGCGCACGGCAACACCCAGTCCAAAGCCGTAACCTTCCCGGTGCGGTTCCACAGCGGCCACGCGGTTCACAATACCAGCGCCCAGGTGATTACTGGTCATTAGTTGTACAAAGGCTGGGCTGAGGATTTGCTGTCCTTCCAGGCTGCCTCCGGCTACCAGCATCTGGCCGAAGCGGATGTAGTCGCCCATGCTACCGAAAGCGCAGCCGCCGCCACACTCAAAACTCGCTGCGCGCTGCAATGCGGCGATGCTTTGCGGTTTTCCGTCCAGCGGATTATTGGGGAAGGGCCGAGCTACACGTGCCAGTTGCGCTTCTGTAGGGCGGAAGGTGGTGTCGGTCATCTTCAACGGCTTCCAAATCGTGTCTGCCAGGTGTCCGCCCAGCGTCTTGTCGGTGATTTTTTCAACCACTGCACCCAAGACCTCGAAGGACAAGCCGTACTCGAAAACCGTACCCGGCTGGTACACCAGCGGCAGCTTGGTGATTGCTGTGGCGAATTCGGCTGCCGTTCCCATGTTTTGGGCGGTAGCGCCGCTCGGCCACAACGCAGTCATTGGGCTGCTGCCGTCGGGGCGGCCGCCGTAGGGTATGCCCGAGGTATGACGGAACAAGTCGTGAATGAAGATAGGTCGCTTTTGCGCCTCGGTCGTAAACTTGCCGTCGGCAACCGGAATGCCCACTTGCATGGTACCGAAGGCAGGAAAGTAGTCAGCGAGCTTGCTTTGCAGCGGCAGTTTGCCTTGCTCGGTTAGTGCCAGTGCGCCCACAGCGACCTGTATCTTGGTCATCGACGCCAATTGAAAAATGGTGTCGGTGCGCATGGGAAGGCTCTTGGCTGCGTCGGCCATGCCGAAGGCTTTGAAATAGACCAGCTTACCCTGGCGGGCGATGGCCACGACGGCACCAGGCAGGCGTTTGCGTTCGATCTCGGCAGCAAAAAAGGCATCGATATTGGACAGTCTGGCGCTCGAAAAACCTGCGCTTTCGGGTGTGGCAATGGGCAGCGGTTGGGCTTGTACCCAGGCGCAGGCTGCAAGAACAAAAATACCTGTGGTTAATCGATTCAGCATGGAGTCTCCTTTAAATTGATTGAATACGCTGCGGGGTTCGCTGTCGCTCTTAAAGTGCACTCATTCGTTTTAAGCGACAGCCCCGTATTTCACGCCTGGTCATCCCCGAACGACCATTGGTCAACCAGGACCACCCCTCGGGCTCCAGTGCACTGGTCAGTCCGCACGAATCTGTTTTTCAGCAGCCAGTTTTTTCCAGCGCGTGACGTCAGTTTGTATGCGGGCAGAAAGGCTGTCAGGTGTGCCCGATGCGGGGTCGCAGCCCAGGGTCGCCAGACGCATTTTGATTTCGGGCTGGGCCAGTGCCTTGTTGATCGCGGCATTGACCCGTTCAATGATGGCCGACGGTGTGCCCGCTGGTGCCAGCACACCAAACCATGCAACCGTGTCGAACTGGGGGTAGCTTTCCGCCAATGCGGGCACATCGGGCATGCTTGGATGGCGCTTGGCGGTGGACACAGCCAGGGCATTAACCCGACCGGCCTTGATCTGTGCCGACCATGGTGGCAGGTTGCCGATCATCATCGACACCTCTCCGGACAGCACCCCGGCTACTGCTGGCGATGACCCCTTGTAGGGAATGTGTGTCATCTCAACACCGGTCAGGCTTTTAAACAACTCAGCCGATAAATGGGCCGAACTGCCTACACCGCCAGACGCGTAATTGAGCTTGTTACCAGACGCTTTGGCCAGCGTAACAAACTCGGCCACAGTCTTGGCTTGAATACCCGGACCCACCACCATGACGTTGGGCGTGGTGCAAATCAGGCCAACTGCTGAAAAGTCCTCTACCACGTCGTAGTTAAGCTTGCTGTAGATCGCGGCATTGATGCCGTGCGAGCCTGCATTGCCGACAATCATGGTGTAGCCGTCTGCTGGCGACTTGGCCACTATTTCCGAGCCCAGCACGCCACCGGCACCGGGCCTGTTGTCGATCACCACTGGCTGGCCAAGTTCGCGTGACACTTGTTCGGCGATCAACCGGCCGGTGGAGTCTGAACCATCGCCAGGGGTGCTGGGCACGACCCAGCGGATTGGCTTGTTCGGATAGCTTTGAGCATGTGCGCCGCACAGCCCTGTCAAGGCCAGCAGGGCCACAGTCGCGTTCAGTCGCCAAAGTTTAGTGAAGGTCGCTCGCACGCAATGTCTCCTTTTAAGTTTCTGATCCGGCTGTGGACCAAGATTGAAAAATGAAATCTCTTAAATCGTCACAGGCGCTCGCCAGTACGATGAAGGTTGTGCCGCCAGTTGTTGAAGCTGCCGGGCATTCAGGTGTACGCCCAGCCCAGGTTGTAAGGGCAACGCCGACAGGTTGCTGGCCTGTGCGGTGAAGGTCCCATCAACCAAGGCGCCGAACAACGGACTTTCGTCAAACTGTAGCTCCAGCATATCCAGCGGACTCATGGCAGCTGAAACCTGCAGGCTCGCGGCATGACAGACTGGGCCGGTAGGGTTGTGTGGCGACAGCTGTACGTCGTAGCGGGCAAATACGTCAGCGGCCTGCTGCATCGCCTGCAGCCCGCCGAAATACTTGATGTCGGGCATCACGACGTCGTAGGCACCGGCTTTGACATAGTGCATGAAACCGTCCAGACCAATGGCCAGTTCTAGCCCCGCCAGCTTGACGCCAAGGGCATTGGCGCGGCCGCGCAGTCGCACCAAAGCGGCTATGTTGTCATGTGACTCGGCGATCGGGCACTCGACCCAATGCACGTCGAGTCGCGCCATCTGGGTGATCAGCTCCGTGGCTGTTGCTTCGTTAAAGCGCCAGTGACAGTCGACCATCAGGCGCCGCTCAGGCCCTATCGCCTGCCGTACGGCCTCTACCCGTGCAATGCCGTCGCACGCGCTGTCCAGGCTGGCATGGCCGGGCTGTACTTCGTCAAAGGGTGCGATCTTGAACGCGTGGAAACCAGCCGCCATCGCATCACACGCGCTCTGGGCAAAGGCTGCAGGCGTGCGCTCTATTGTTCGGCGGTTGATATTGGCGTACAGCGGCACGTATGGCCGACGCGCACCGCCGAGTATTTGGCAAACCGATTTGCCGGCGTCCTGCGCATACAGGTCCCACAGCGCATGGTCCACCGCCGAAATAAAGGCTGCGTTGGCAAGGTCGGCCGGAGGGTGAGTTGTGGCAAACACCGACGGTTGTCGCCAGTTCGCTTGCAGCGCGTGGTCGGCCAATAGCTGCGCGGCAGCCAGCACCTGCGCGTCTTTGCCTGGTAAGGTTGCTTCGCCGATACCCTTACGACCGTCGCCAAGCGTCAGCTCGACAAAAAGCCAGTGGGTCTTGTCAGAAATTTTAGTGAAATGCAATGTGAGTTCAATAGCGTGGTCGTGGTTCACAAATGGTCTTTCAATCGGTGTATCGCTGCAGACGGGTGGCCACAGCATCACTGCGCGTAGCGATTAAGGCCGGGGCTTATAAGGTGCAGGCAGTTCAAGTTCAGCGAGCGCTCCTCGGCAGGCTGAGTGGGACGAATCTGCAACTTGATTGACCTCTCTAATACGCCCAAAGACTAGCCCATGCGGCTCTAGCCCAATACCTCGACAGTTTTCCGTTCCGGATTCAGTCGCAGTCTGACACCGCTGTTTATTCTGGAGGTGATGTCGCCTTCAAATCCCGCCAGCATGGTGATGCCCGCTTGGGCAGCCCCTTGGGCCAAGATGGGATTGACGGTATTGAAAATGATCGCAGCCGGGTAAAGGTTGCGTGATTTCATTTCATACAACATCCATGCACTGGCGACGCCACCCTTGGCGGTATCCAGCACAAGAATCTTGCCATGATAAGACTGACCGAAGAGCTTGTGGGCAGGCCGTGAAAAGGTGCCCTCCAGGCGGTTCAAATCGTAGCGCGCAGAAAATCCATCATGGGCGCTGAGGCACTCGGCTTCAAGCGCTTGCCCCATGGCATGCCTAGCGGTAAAGGTAGCCACGGCGATACGGTTCATGCCAATCTCCCGGTAACCGCAGCTTCAACGCACTCTTCCATGGACGCCAACATGGGTGTATAGCCGTAACCGCCCAGGATATTGACCATCTTGGCGCTGTTGGTCGCCAGGCGCTTCCAGCCATTTGCATCGGCAATTTCCCGGGCGTAAGACTGGTAAAAGCACATCCCCGAAAAAACGGTTCCGCCCGCAGCTTCAATGGTTTCAGTAAATCCCATACGGTCAGCATCTGGCTTGACCTGCGGACTGGTAACGGCAAGCAGCGGCTTCTTGAAGGTCTTGCCTTCACACAAAGCGGCAACCGAGCGCATCTCCAGCAGGCTGAGTTGGGGCGCTGAAAACACAACGACGTCGACTTCGTCCGTCACACGGTAAGACTGCTGCAAAGCGATCACATCGGCATAAGTGATGCGCTCAACAGGCAGGTGGTCCAGAGCCAGGTCGCGTATGTGAATGGCCTCAGGCGTGATGCCCAGAATATGGAACAGCGCGGTAGAACCAAAACTGGCCATCGCCGCACCGAAATGCTTGAGAGAGTCTGAGCCGGGGTTTTCTTCCACGCCTTCGAGCACTGGCACGCCCCAATAGTTACCCGATTTCCGTCCAATGAAGCCGCCAAGTGCGCCCCACTCATTGAGTGACCGTGGCATCCAGTCGATGTAGAAGCGGCTGGTGGGCCGCCGGTGTTCTTCCAGGTGATATCCATAACGTGGCGTTCGCCCCGTCATGCCCGCCGAGAAAGCTGAGGGGCCCCCTTCAAAATTGGAACGTGCACCGCAAACTGAATTGGAATAAATGACAACCCCTGTGTCACCAAAGGCCACATGCTCCCTGAAACCGGGAGCCATGATGGTCTGGTAGTTGATGCAGGTGTCTGTCATGGTGACCCCCATCTTGCGAAAAGCTGCAATAGCCCGGTGCTCAAGAGAAACCATCAGTTCGGTTTGACCCAGCTGCTTGGCTTTGCTGAAGTCAGTGCCGCGCGGGTCGGTGATGGTGGGAATGCGCACCATGCGGTCAGCAGCCGCATTTTTGGCTAAAGATTCCAGCCATTTCACGCCCGCATCACCCAGGCTTTCTGTATCTGCCATGATGTGCGCTTGAGACACCGGAACCATGTCAGCCGCCCCAAAGAATTCGCCGACCTGAATTTGGTGCCGCAAAGCGCCTTGCCGCACAGGGCCAAACGCGCCAGCCAAAATGGCCTGTTCTTCCTCATTGAGTTTCATCGTGGGTATCTCTTTTTGTGTTGACGGTTAATCGACAGTGGCACCTGAATCACGCACGGCCTTGGCCCATTTGGTCATCTCGCGACCTTGAAAACTGGCAAGGCTTTCCTTGAAGTCGGTATTGGGAACGACGCCCAGCTTCCCCAGCCTTTCCAAGTAATCTGCCGAAGCCACAATTCTTTCAACCTCGCTGCGCAGTTGCTGGAGTACGATATCTGGCAGTTTGGCCGGAGCAAAAACCGCCCACCAGGCGGTGGACTCGAATTGGGGATAGCCCTGCTCTGCAACAGTGGGGACATTGGGCAGCACAGGGGAGCGCGTTTTACTGGTCACCGCAAGCGCCCGAATGCGGCCAGAATTGATGTGGGAGATAACGGACTGCACCGGATCAAACATCGAGGTGATTTGTCCGCCAATCAGATCGGTGACTGCTGGTGCACTGCCTTTGTACGGAATATGTTTGAGTTGTATTTGGGCAGCAGCTTCAAACATGGCCCCAGTCAAATGGCCTGGTGTACCAGCTCCGGCCGAGCCGAATTGAAGCGTTTCAGGTTTGAGCTTGGCTGCTTTTACAAAATCAGCCAGCGTTTTGCTTGAATCATTGGCATTGACTGCCACCACCAACGGTGCGCTCGCAACCAGAGCAATCGGGGTGAAATCTCTTACTGCCTCGTAGGGCAACTTCTTGTACAGACTGCTGTTGATGGCGTGGGTGCCAACGGTGGCCATCAACAACGTGTAGCCGTCGGGGGCTGATTTGGCTACCGTATCGGCGCCAATTGAGCCTCCAGCGCCCCCTCTGTTGTCAATCACGATAGCCTGCCTCATGCTGTCTCCCAACATTTGCGCCAGTGGTCGTGCCACGATGTCGGTCGGCCCGCCGGCAGGAAACGGGACCACCAAGCGCAACGACCTGTTGGGAAAACCCTGTGCCCAGGACCAATCATTGAAAGTCAAACCAGCGGTAACGAGGCCCAAGTTCCGGAGAAATGCTTGTCGGGACAGTGCCATAAGAATTTCCATCCATAGCTGTTGAAGTGACCAGTGTACTTAGCCTCTGGTTTGCTGTAAATTAATGTTTTTGTCTTTAAAACATTAGCAAAACTTATGAATCTGCAGGCTGTGGAGTTGAGGTTTCTGCGTGGATTTGTGGCAATTGCGCGTACAGGCACTTTTTCGCTTGCCGCTCAACACATGAATGTGACGCAGTCAGCGTTATCGCAACAAATGAAGGAATTGGCAGATCGCTTGGGTGTGGCGCTCTTCGAACGTGAAGGGCGGCGCGCTGTACTCACCGACACAGGGCGTGATCTGGTACGACGGTTAACTCCGCTGATTGAGCAGCTTGACGACACATTGCTGCAATCCACCGAGGCGGCAAGAGGTGTAACAGGGCGACTCCGGATAGGGGCCACGCAGACCTATTTAGGCACCATCGCCCTACCGGCCGCTCTGGATTTAATTGAGCGGCACCCTGATCTGCGAATCGACACGCGGCAGCAGCCGGCACAAAGGCTGCTGGCGGATCTGTTGGACGGCGAGCTTGATGTGGCCATTTTTCCAGATGCAGGTCCATACGACAGTCTGGAAAAAACAGAGCTATTGACGGAACAACTGGCTGTAATCGGTCTGCATTCGATGCTACCCCCGCTGGGCAGGCAACCGGTTTTGAAGGCGCTGAGAGCTCAGCCATTGGCATTGCTGAATCGGCAGTTCTTGATGCGGCAAAACATTGACCGCCAGGCGCAGCTTGAACGGTTGAAGCTCGATATCCGGCTGGAAGTCTCCAGCATGGACGATCTTGTCACGGCCGCAGCGAAGGGTCATTTACTGGCCATCGGCAGCGCACTGGCTTGCCTGCACCACCCGGTGCTGGTGACACACTCACTACACGGAAAATTCATGAGCCGCACGGCTGCACTGTACCGGCGGCGAGGTCGCACACCTGCACTTAGCGTGCTGGCGTTTCAGGCGGCTGTGCTTCGCATCAGCGCAGATATTTCCAGGCAGTTGGTCGGTCAGATTTTTTCAGCAGATTTGGGGCGTTGAACTATTCAGATACCCCCTTGCATCGGTCTTTGCATGAGTTTTAGTCCTGGGTCCAACGGCTTGAAACGCAGCATGGATAAAGGTCACGGCAAGATATGGTTGCTTGCAGACTGTTCCAAACTGTTCCAGACAATGACTCCTGAGAGCGAAGCTCAGTCCCAAGCACCTACCCGCGAAGTACTAACGAATGACCAGCGATGCATGTAGGGCAGCAATCGCCCGTTGGAAAAGATTTGTTGTTGCGACTGCTGTTTTCCCTAGTGCAGGCGATAGAACTCTGACTATAGACTATTGGATATAAAGGTGATTTCGGTCGCCGCCATAACAACTCACGGACAAATCTCACATGCGTATTTTCATGCTGGCCGTCGCGTCTTTGCTCATTGCTTTTAACAGCACTGCTGCAGTCACCAAGCAAGACTATTTCATCGACGCTATAGATCCAGGCATCAAACTTTTTGTTCGCGCCAAGATGACTGAGGGACAAAAACAGTTCACCGACGACAACGTCGTTTTGTTCGTTCACGGAGCCACATTTCCGTCCACACCAGACTTCGATCTTCAATACAAGGATTACTCCTGGGCGGACTGGATGGTCGACAAAGGCTATGTGGTCTATATGTTCGACAAACGCAACTACGGCTTTTCGTCGCGCGAAAAGGCAATGAACGAGCCGGCTGCAAACAACAGACCCGTGTCGCGCTCTTTCCAGGTTATCAGGGATATTGGTGCGGTAGTCGACCACATCCGCAAGAAACACGGCGTTAACAAGGTTACGCTGATCGGCTGGTCCTGGGGTGCCATGACATCAGGTTATTACACGTCGCTCAACAGTGAAAAGGTACGCAAGCTGGTACTTTATGCGCCAGCCTATTCATTCCCCTTGCACACCAATCTGGGGCCTGGCTCAGGCTCGCAGAACAAGCGTAAGCCTTATGAATTCAACTATGCACTGGGCGCTTACCGCCTGGGCAGCAAGGCTGGAAACGACGGACGATGGGACGGCGAGATCCCGGTGCCTGATAAGAGCGAATTCCGGGAAGAGTGCGTACGCGATGCTTTTGCCCTTGAGGCACTGAAGACCGATCCCACGAGCGATACCCGAAATCCGCCAGCGCTGCGCGCGCCCAATGGCGTGCTTGAGGACACTTTCATGCAATCAACGGGGCGTGCCATCTGGAATGCATCTTCTATCTACGTGCCCACACTGTTGATAACAGGTGAATTTGATACCTGGTCTTACCCGGAAGATAGAGAGGGCCTGATGCGTGACCTGACCAACGCCCCGGTAAAAAAGAGCGTGCTCATTAAAAATGCCACGCACTTTGTTCTCTTTGAGAAACCGCGTTTTGAGTTCTTTAACGCCATCAACGACTTCCTCAAGGAAAAGCCATGAAACTTCGTCCTCTCGCCGCCTTCGCAGCTTGTTTTATGGCGGTCACGGCGTTTGCCCACGCGCCCAATGAACCGCCTCACCAGTCATTTGCATTGGGCGACTTCAAGCTTGAAAGCGGTGAATACATCAAAGACTTTTCGATGTCTTATGTAACGCATGGGACGCTCAACGCTGACAAGTCCAATGCAGTACTTGTGGTCACTGCGATTGGGGGCAACCACCACCGTATCGACCACCTGATAGGACCTGGAAAAGGCATCGATCCGGCGAAATACTTCGTGATAGCCGTTGATGCAATCTCCAATGGCTTGACCACCTCGCCTTCGAACAGCAAGGCCCAGCCTGGCATGCAGTTTCCAAAATTCAATATCCGCGACATGGTGAACTCCACCCAGTCACTCTTGAAAGACAAATTGGGTATCGGAAAGCTTGTGACCGTGGTTGGCGCCTCTATGGGCGGGATGCAGGCGCTGCAATACGCAGTGAGTTACCCGGAGATGACGCGCAGCGTTGTGGCGATCGTACCGCTTGCCAAAACGACGCCCTGGACTACGAACATGCTGGAGCTTTTGCGCCAGGGGATCATGACCGACGCCGCGTGGGCTGGAGGCAATTACCCCGCTAATGCACCGCCAGAAAAGGGCATGAAGCTTTGGGCGAGGATGCTCAATGGCGGAATCGTGCGTACGCCTGACGTACTTCAAGCAGATTTCCCGAACAGCAATATGGATGTTGTGAAGTGGCAGGAGGGCCTCGCAGATTCGGGCTGGAAACGCATGGATGCGCGCGACTGGATATATCAGAGCTGGGCTTATGATCAGCACAATGTAGGAACGACACCAGGCTTTAACGGTGATTATGACCGCGCTTTAAAGTCGATCAAGGCGAAGACATTGATCCTGGCTGGCGAGGGCGATCTACTGAACCCTGAAGTTAACGCAAAGGAAACGGCAAAGCTAATTCCTGGTGCCCGGTACATTTCACTCAAACCCCGCTACCCGATCGGTCACCTCTCCGGCGCACCTGGACAGGTGCCAGAAATCGAGATTCAGAATCGTGACATCTCGGCTTTCCTTGCTGAGCTTTAACAAGGCTTTTGCACCGTACTTGCCTGTGGTGGTCGATCAAACAGACAGGAAGAGAAAGCTTATAGGCAGAACCCGGAAGCAAGCCGATAGTCAGGCAGCGCATTAAACGGGTTCTGTCGCATTAGCCACCGAGCCCATGGTCGTATGCTACGCGGCTGTCAACTGATCGCGTAGACCTGCCATGCTCAATACCAAAGGAATGCGTTTCCCAATCGATGTGATCTTGGTGTGCATCCGCTGGTATGCGGC
>JBBRMH010000141.1:0-10547 GCA_038230935.1 Burkholderiales bacterium
ACCGCAGCCATCCGGCCTGGCAGCGCTTAAAGGCTGAAGAGCTGCTGGCCCAGCAACTCTCGCAGTTGCAAGCCCGAGGCGTGCGGGCCGCCATGCGCGCACCGCCGCTGCTCAAGGCTGGCCTGCAAAACACCCAGTGCAGCCTGCACGACCAGCTGCTGGAGCGCCTGCCGTTTCGCCTGACTGCGGCCCAGCAGCGTGTGGGCAGAGAGATTGCCGCTGACCTGCAAAGGCACATCCCCATGCACCGCCTGCTGCAAGGCGATGTGGGATCGGGCAAAACCGTGGTGGCTGCGCTGGCTGCGGCACACTGCATGGACGCGGGCTGGCAGTGCGCGCTGATGGCACCGACGGAGATTCTGGCTGAGCAGCATTTCCGCAAACTCATCACCTGGCTGGAGCCGCTGGGCATTCAGACCGCCTGGCTCACAGGCAGCCAGAAAACCAAAGAGCGGCGGCAAGCCCTGGCCATGATCGCCAGTGGGCAAGCCATGCTGGTCGTGGGCACCCACGCCGTGATTCAGGACAAGGTGATTTTCAAAAACCTGGCGCTGACCATCATTGACGAGCAGCACCGTTTTGGCGTGGCGCAGCGCCTGGCCCTGCGCAGCAAGATGAATCCCCTGGCCGTTCGCCCTGAGCTTGTCGAAGGGATGGCTTCGACAGGCTCAGCCCGAACGGACAATACTGAGCCCCACCTGCTGATGATGACCGCCACGCCGATTCCCCGCACGCTGGCCATGAGCTACTACGCTGATCTGGACGTCTCGACGATTGACGAGCTGCCGCCCGGCCGCACGCCCATCGTCACCAAGGTTGTCAGTGACGCGCGCCGCAGCGAAGTCGTCGAGCGCATTCGCGGCCAGATTGCCGAGGGGCGGCAGGTGTACTGGGTGTGCCCGCTGATAGAAGAAAGCGAGTCGATTGACCTGGTGGACGCGACCGAAACGCACGAGGCCCTGAGCGCCGCGCTGCCTGACACGCTGATCGGTCTGCTGCATTCGCGCATGCCTGTGGCCGAGAAAAAAGCCGTGATGAGCTTGTTCAACGATGGCCTGATTGGCGTGCTGGTCAGCACCACGGTCATTGAGGTGGGCGTGGATGTACCGAATGCATCGCTGATGGTGATTGAGCACGCCGAGCGGTTTGGACTGAGCCAGCTGCACCAGTTGCGCGGCCGGGTGGGTCGTGGCGCGGCTGCATCGGCTTGCGTGCTGCTGTATTCAACCGGCGATGCGCCGCGCCTGGGGGAGACGGCGCGGGCGCGGCTCAAAGCGATGGTGGAAACCAATGACGGTTTTGAGATTGCCCGGCGTGACCTGGAGATTCGCGGTCCGGGCGAATTTTTGGGCGCGCGGCAGTCGGGTGCGCCTTTGCTGCGGTTTGCTGATCTGGAGGCGGATGCGGCCTGGCTGGCCTGGGCTCGGGGTGTCGCGCCGCTGATGCTGGCTCAGTATCCTGAGTTGGCGGAGCGGCATGTTTTGCGGTGGATGGGGGGGAATGGGGAGTTTTTGAAGGCTTGAGTTTTTTATATGTTTTGAGGCTCTGGCGCATGTAATACATGCGGGAGTAGCTATTTAATTGATAGCGTTGTTAACTTTGCTGGGAGTGCCGGGCAACCCCCGGCAAACCCAGCAAGGCGAGTCACTGCCAACCAAACCCAGAACTAAAAACCAAAAAGCAGACAATCACCCCATGACGCTAACCGAACTCAAATACATCGTCGCCGTAGCCCGTGAAAAGCACTTTGGCAAAGGCGCTGAGGCCTGTCACGTCTCTCAACCCACCCTCAGCGTCGCCATTAAAAAACTTGAAGAAGAGCTGCAGGTCAAACTCTTCGAGCGCAATGCCAATGAGATCACTGTCACCCCGCTGGGTGAAGACATCATTCGCCAGGCGCAAAGCGTGCTGGAGCAGGCCGATCTGATCAGAGACATTGCCAATCGCGGCAAAGACCCGTTGTCGGGCAGCCTGCGTCTGGGCGTGATCTACACCATTGGCCCTTATCTGTTGCCCGATCTGGTGCGGCAGATGATTGCCCGCACACCGCAAATGCCGCTCATGCTGCAGGAAAACTTCACCGTCAGACTGCTTGAAGAACTGCGCAACGGCGAGATTGACTGCGCGATTTTGGCGGAGCCTTTTCCCGACACCAATCTGGCGATTGCGCCGCTCTACGACGAGCCCTTTATGGCCGCTGTGCCCAGCAACCACCCGCTGGCAGCGCGCAGCAGCATTACCGCTGAAGAGATCAAAAAAGAAACCATGCTGCTGCTGGGCAACGGCCACTGCTTTCGTGACCATGTGCTGGAGGTGTGCCCGGAATTTGCCCGGTTTTCCAGCAACACCGGCGGCATTCAGAAAAGCTTTGAAGGCTCATCGCTGGAGACTATTCTGCACATGGTGGCCGCAGGCATGGGCATCACGCTGGTGCCGCGCCTGGGCGTGCCCAAAGAGGCGCTGGCCGCACCACCGGGCGCGCGACAGGGCGGCAAAACCAAAGTGAAGCCAGCGCCAGAGCAACCCGCCTTCATCACCTACCTGCCCTTCGAGGGCTACATTCCCAGCCGCCGCGTAGTGCTGGCCTGGCGTCGCAGTTTTACCCGCTATGAGGCGATTGCAGCACTGCGCAACGCGATTTATGCCTGTGAACTGCCGGGTGTGACGCGGCTGTCGTGAGTTGGGGCGCATTTGAGCGCAGCCCTGCGGGGAATGCAGTGTGCGTGGAAAATAGCCATTTCCTTTTTATATAGAGCACCATGGCCAAAACACTGTCAAAAGCGCTGTCCACAGCATCTGTCAAGCCCGGCATCAACATCGGCATCAATATCGGCATCAGCGAAAAAGACCGCGCGCTCATCGCCAAGGGTCTGTCGCATCTGCTGGCCGACACCTACACGCTGTACCTCACAACCCACAACTTTCACTGGAATGTGACCGGCCCGATGTTCAACACCCTGCACCAGATGTTCATGGTGCAGTACACCGAGCTGTGGGCCGCAGTGGACCCGGTAGCCGAGCGCATCCGCGCACTGGGGCACCCCGCGCCAGGCTCGTACGCACAGTTCAGCAAGCTGGCGTCTGTGCCGGATGCGCCGGCCATTCCGCCCAAGGCGCTGGAGATGGTGCGTATTCTGGTCACAGGCCATGAAGCTGTGGCCCGCACAGCCAGGCAGCTGTTCCCGGTGGCTGACAAAGCCAGCGACGAGCCCACGGCTGACTTGCTGACCCAGCGGCTCACGGTGCATGAGCAAACCGCGTGGATGCTGAGATCGCTGCTTGAGGACTGATTGCCCCCTGCAGGTCAGTTGTTGACCTGCTGATTTTGTAGCCTGCAACCGTATGATGCGACTATGAAGTTCATCAACAATCTGGGCCGTGACCGTGTTATTGATTCGATTCGCCCCTGGCTGCAAAACCAGTCACAGCTTGACGTGGCTTCAGCGCATTACAGCCTGTTTGCGTTTGCAGAAGTAGCTGCGCAAGCATTTGAGTTGTCTCAGGCACGCTTGATTGTGCAGCCCCAGCAAGCGGGTGCCGACACAATGCAGCTGTTGGGCACCCACGCTGACATTGCCCTGCGCAACAAGCTGCAAAGCCACTGGCTTGCGCGCCAGTTTGCCCACTGGCTGCATACCAAAGCTGAAGTGCGGCAGGCCAAGGGCAGCATTCCCCAGGGTGCCCTGGTTTTACGCGATCAAAACGGCACAGCCCAGCAGGCGGTACTCGGGGCTTTTGCTTTCACCACCGATGGTCTGGGCATTGCACCGGGCAATCCGCTCAGTCTGATCCAACAGTCTGACAGCCCACAAGAGGCCGAAAATTTAAGCCACTGGTTTGGCCAGCAATGGGCCAGCCTGCAAGACCAGCCCGACGCCAAAGCGGCCTTGCTGGCCAGCGTGCAAAACCTGTTTGCCCAGCGTGACCCCACCAGCATTTACTGCCTGATGCTGCACCACCTTTTTGCTGCCAAAGAAGGCACGCTGGACGAAGACAGCATCGTCAAAGCCGCCACCGGCATCCGCGAGACAGCGGTGTGGCAAAAGCTCTATAAATTTCAGCGCGACGGCGTGGTCGCCGCCATTGACAAGCTCAACCGCTTTGGCGGCTGCATTTTGGCCGACAGCGTCGGTTTGGGCAAAACCTTTGAAGCCTTAGCCATCATCAAATACCACGAGCTGCGCAACGACCGCGTGCTGGTTCTGGTGCCCAAGCGCCTGCGCGACAACTGGGCGCTGTACAAAGCCAACGACAAACGCAACGCATTAGAGTCTGACCGCTTTAACTTTGACGTGCTCAACCACACCGACTTGTCGCGTGACAACGGCCAGTCTGGCGACATTGACTTGCAGCACGTCAACTGGGGCAACTACGACCTGGTGGTGATTGACGAGTCGCATAATTTTCGCAACAAAGGCGCCGTCAAAGGCCGCGAGACACGCTACGACCGCTTGATGCGCAAAATCATCCGTGAGGGCGTTAAAACCCGCGTGCTCATGCTCACGGCCACGCCTGTCAACAACCGCCTGAATGATCTTAAAAATCAAATCGCTTTTGTCACCGAGGGCGACGACACCGCCTTGTCTGCCCACGGTATTGCCAGCATTGAAGGCACCACCCGCAGCGCGCAAAAAGCCTTTAACCGCTGGCTGCAATTACCGCCTGAAGAAAAAACGCCCGCCCTGCTGATAGACATGCTGGGCTTTGACTACTTCAGCCTGCTGGACCACCTGACCATTGCCCGTTCACGTCGGCATATTGAAAAATATTACGGTACGGCTGAAACCGGGCGCTTCCCCGACCGCTTGCCGCCCATCAACATCAAAGCCGATGTGGACCGCGCAGGCGAATTTCGCTCGATACGCGACGTGAACCAGGAGATTCGCCGCCTCAACCTGGCCGCTTACGCCCCCTTGCGCTACGTATTGCCGCACAAGCAGGCCGCGTATGACGAAAAGTACAGCACCCAGTTGCGCGGTGGGCAAGGGTATTTTCGCCAGGCTGACCGTGAAGAAAGCCTGATTCATTTGATGCGCGTGAACGTGCTCAAGCGCATGGAAAGCTCGGTCGCGTCTTTCACCCTCACGGTGCAGCGCCAGTTGCGTGATGTTGAAAGCATTTTGGCCCGCATTGATGCCAAAGAGCCCGACGTTGATGAGCTGGATATTGACGACATCGACATTGAAGACCCCGCGTATGAAGCCCTGTTGGTAGGCCGCAAGGTCAAAGTGCTGCTGGGCGATGTTGATTTGATTGCCTGGCGGCAAGACCTGACGGAAGACCGCAACCGCCTCGCCACCTTGTCCGCCGCCGCTGCCAGCGTCAGCGCCGCGCGCGACGACAAATTGTTCAAGCTCAAAGACCTGATAGCTGGCAAATGCCGCAACCCCATCAACCCCGGCAACCGCAAAATCATCGTCTTCACCGCCTTTGCCGACACTGCCAAATACCTCTACGCCGAGCTGGCGGGTTGGGCCAAAGCTGAGTTGCAGCTTGAGTCAGCCCTGGTCACGGGCGCAGGCCACAACCAATGCACGCTGCCCATGCAGCGCAACCTGGGCAACATCCTGACTGCGTTTTCACCCCGCTCCAAAGAGCGCCCCGCAGAACTGGCCGGTGAAGGCGCGATTGATTTGCTGTTTGCCACCGACTGCATCAGCGAAGGGCAAAACCTGCAAGACTGCGACTTTTTGGTCAACTACGACATTCACTGGAACCCGGTGCGCATCATTCAGCGCTTTGGCCGCATTGATAGGCTAGGCTCGCCCAATGGCGCCATTCAGCTGGTTAACTTTTGGCCCAACATCGAGCTGGAGGAATACATCAATTTAGAGCAGCGCGTCAGTGGCCGCATGGTGCTGCTCGACATCTCCGCCACGGGTGAAGAAAACCTGATTGAGCAGCAGTCTGGCGACCCCATGAACGACCTGGCCTACCGCCGCGCCCAGCTGATTCAAATGCAAACCAGCGTGATTGACCTCGAAGATCTGTCCAGCGGCATCGCCATCACCGACCTGACGCTGACCGACTTTCGCATTGACCTGGCCGAATACAACAAGGCAAACAACAACGACGCCATCCCAGACGCTTTGTCGCAATTACCGCTCGGCAGCTTTGCCGTGACCACCACGCTAGACGCAGACATTGCCCCTGGCATTATTTTTTGCATGCGTGCGGTTGAATCGGTTGCCACCCCCACCAGCCCCACTACGCCTAATACGCCTAATACGCTGGACACCAGCTACCCCCTGGCCCCGCACTATCTCGCCCACGTTGGCAGCAACGCAAGCGTGCTGCTGGCCTACCCGCAAGCCAAGCGCATTTTGGACCAGCTCAAGCGCTTGGCCCTTGGCCGCACCGTGCCAGACGGAGCCGCCCACGCCATTTTTGACAAAGCCACTCAGGGCGGGCAAGACATGCAGCGCCCCCAGCAGCTGCTGGCCGCCGCTGTGGCCGCCACACTGGGCAAAACCCGGGAACGCGCCGTGGCCAGCCTGTTCAGCCCCGGCGGCACGCATGCGCTGGCAGGCGAGTTTGCGGGCATGGGCAACTTTGAAGTAGTGGCCTGGCTGGCCGTGTTGCCCAACTCATCTATTGATCCGGTTCTGTGAAGTCTCAACTTTTTATTCCGTTCGCCCTGAGCTTGTCGAAGGGTTTCCCGGTGCGCACCAGGCTTCAACCCTTCGACAGGCTCAGGACAGTCCCAGCTCTGCCCGAACGGAAAATAAATACCCTACTGGGCCGAAGTAATAACTCCGCAAATTCATACTATTGCTCCGGCCCGATGAAGCGGGAATTTTCCGTTTATTGCTTCGGCCCGATGAAGTGGGAATTTTCCGTTTATTGCTCCGGCTTGATGAAGCGGGAATTTTCCGTTTATTGCTTCGGCTCGATGAAGCGGGAATTTTCCGTTCGGGCTGAGCCTGTCGAAGCCTGGCTTGTGCGGAGAAACCCTTCGACAAGCTCAGGGCGAACGGCTGTAGTCCTTCAGACTTCACAGGGCCGGATCAATGGCCACCACGCGTGACAGATTCAGCCAACCCCTACCGCAACGCCCCCGCGCTGGCGCAAGCGCTGGCATTGCCCAGCGCGGCATTCGTGGGCCAGCGCATTGCCAAAACACTGTTTATTGAGCAAGTTGCCAGCCTGCCCGGCACCACCGCCGCCGACAAACGCCTGATCGCCAACCTGCTGGCCGAGCTGCACTGGCTGGCCGCCCTCAAGCCCGGCACCTGCGGCCTGGCCGTGTGGCAAACCGACACGCATGACTATTTGGAAATTGCTGTGCTGCACGCCGTCTTGCGCGTGACTTCCCGCAGCACGTCACCCACAGCCCAGCAAACCGCCCAAACCAGCCGCCTGCTAGAGCTGATCCACCGCACCATCCCCTACCCCGTTGTTTTAGTCGTCACGCATGCGGGCGGTGGTGCAGAGCAGCTCAGCCTGGCGCACAAACGCCTGAGCCTCGGCAAAGGCAGTGCCATGGTGCTAGAGCAGTCAAGCACTACAAAAATGATAGCTGGTGGCGCAGGTGTAACGGGCGCCACAGGCCAATTTAATCAATATATTGCCTTCAATACCCTCGCCAGCGCCTTGCAGCGTGACCTGTACGCCCGCTACAGCGACTGGCTCAACGCCGTGGATGCACTGGCCGCCTCTGACCATACCGGGCAGTTCACCGTCAGCGCTACTCCACAACACGCCCAGCGTCGCCGCAACGCGCTGCAAAGCCACGCCCAGTCAGGCCAGCAACTCGCCAGCCTGCGAGCACAAGCCCGCAAAGCCAGCCAGTTGGCTCAACGCGCCAGCCTCAATCTGCAAATCGCAGACCTGATGACCCAGCGTCAGGCTTTGCAAAGCCAGCTTTAATTAACGCAGCAAACAGGCAACACTTTGCTGTTATGTCCTAAAATACGTGACCACGCTTGTAGATACATGAAAGGCAGCACACCATGCAAACGCAATATGAAGGCACCGTCATCAAGGTAGGCAACAGCCGCGGCATGCGCTTGCCAGCCGGGTTTTTCAATGCCCACCCAGAGTTCAGTGGCAAAGTCAAGGTAACCGTTGTGGCTGATGGGCAAGTGCTTATTTCTGCTCAGCCCACAGCCCAAAACAAAGCCAAAAGCAAGGCCGCCAACCCAGAGATTGACCCCGTTATGCAGAGTTTTTTAGGCTTTCTTGACGCGCAAATGGCCGCGCACCCTGAGCACATCGTGCCTGCTGATCCTGCGCAGTGGGCTCGAATTGCGGCATTGGTTGAAGGCGTTGAGCCTGACTGAACGCCATGCCAGCAGCCATTCAAGCCAACAGTTGGCAAATTTTCTATCACCGCGTTTTTCAAGCCGCCATCGACGAGTTAGAAAATTTTGTGACTCATCTCGCCCAACGCGAGCCTCTGGCTTATAAAAGCCACCCTAAAACCAAACTCCTGGCCTCTATTTTCAAGGCTATCCGTGAGAAAGTGCCAGCCAACCCGGCCGCACCAGCGTTTCGCCTTGGCAAAACTTTGGACAGCATGAGCGCTGCCAACACGCATTGGCGGCGGGTTAAGAAAGGCTTGCCAGACCGCTATCGACTGTTTTTTCGCTTCGCGTCCAGCCCCGTCAAACTCATTGTGTATGTTTGGTTTAACGATGAACACACCTTGCGCAAAGTAGACGCTAAAACCGATATGTACGAAACCTTCAAACGCATGCTAGCCAAAGGCACCGTGCCCCAGTCGATTGAAGAGCTGCTGCAACAGGTAGCCCCAACCGAAAATAAGCAATTTGTACAGCCGCAAAGCGCCAAAGCCACACCCAAAAAGCCATGAACATGCCCAATACCACGCCTGCTGCCAGCGTTATTCCGCCACTGCCCATAGCCGACACCCAAAGCGCCAACGTCATTGACGCCAACCTGGCTCAGCTCAAAACCCTGTTCCCAGACGCTTTCAAAGAAGGCGGCATTGACTTTGAGGTGCTTAAACAATTGCTGGGCGGGCAGGTTGATGAGCGTGAAGAAAAGTACGGTTTGAACTGGCACGGCAAGCGCCGCGCTCGCCAGATAGCCTTAACGCCGAGTACCGGCACCCTGCGCCCCTGCCCGGGTGAAAGTGTGGACTGGGACACCACCCAAAATTTAATGATTGAGGGCGACAACCTGGAGGTGCTCAAGCTGCTGCAAAAAAGCTACGCCGGTAAAGTCAAAATGATTTACATCGACCCGCCGTACAACACCGGCAAAGATTTTGTTTACCCCGACAACTTCACTGACAACATCAAAAATTATTTGGAGCTGACCGGCCAGCTAGATGCTGAAGGCCGCAAGCTCAGCAGCAACACCGAGGCCAGCGGGCGCTTTCACACCGACTGGCTGAACATGATGTATCCGCGCTTGAAGCTGGCGCGGAATTTGTTGCGGGAGGATGGGGTTATTTTTATCAGTATCGATGACGCAGAAGTGAACAATATGCGTCGTGTAGCGGATGAAATAATTGGTGAAGAAAATTTTTCAGCTTGCCTCGTTTGGGATAGGAATCGAAAAAATGACGCGAAATATTTTTCGGTTGGACATGAGTACATGCTTGTTTACTTTAAAAATGAGTCTGTCCTTAGAGACAGTCAAATAACTTTTAGGGGCCAGAAAGTAGGCGTTGAAGAGCTTGAATCTGAGTTCAAAAGGCTTCAAGATACTCATGGCGACAACTGGCTTGATATTAAACAAGGCATATTGGAGTTCTACTCTTCAATCCCTGATGACGATCCTAGGTCGGCATTAAAGAGATTTACTAAAGTTGACGAGAAAGGGCCGTTTCGGGATGATGGGAACATCAATTGGCCTGGTGGAGGTGGCCCGCGTTATGAGGTTTTACACCCCATCACAAACTTGCCTTGCAAATTGCCAATTAGTGGATGGCGTTACCCAAGCCCAAATAGGTTTTGGGAAGAGGTGGCAAATGGTCGAATCGTATTTGGTGCCGACGAGAGCACCGTGCCTAGAGTAAGAACCAACTTATTTGAAAACAGTGATCAGGTAATGGTTAGTGTTCATTACAGTTATGCACAAAATTCGGCTAATCAATTTAACGCACTTTTTGAGGGCAAGCGAGTTTTCGATAACCCTAAGCCGTTAGATGATTTGAAAAAGCTTATCAACTACATCTGCGGTCCTGACGATCTGATATTAGATTTTTTTGCAGGGTCCGGTACTACCGGGCACGCAGTATTTGATCAAAATCAAGTCGAAAAAGCTGCAAGGCGGTTTATTCTCGTTCAGTTGCCGGAAGCACTGGATATTGAAAATAAAGAACAAGAAACTGCCGCAGAATTCTGCAACTCGCTCGGTAAACCCCGCAATATCGCCGAACTCACCAAAGAACGCCTGCGCCGCGCTGCTACAAAAATAAGAGCTGCTCGTGCAGGTAAACAGGGCGCTGGAGGCCAATTAAGTCTCGAAAACGAGGTTCAGGCACCGCCGCAGCCGCTGGACCTGGGCTTCAAGGTGTTCAAGCTCGACACGTCCAACATCCGCGCCTGGAACCCCAACCCCGACGAGCTGGCCGA
>JBBRMH010000142.1:0-10450 GCA_038230935.1 Burkholderiales bacterium
GAATTCAGGTTGTTCAAGGCCGACTATTCAGTGATTCCGTGGGCTACGTTCATCGACCCGGAAGTCGCGCGGGTCGGCCTGAACGAGCAGGACGCCAAAGAAAAAGATGTCGCCTACGAAGTCACCCGTTACGGCCTGGACAACCTGGACCGTGCCATTGCCGACAGCGAGGCCCAAGGCTATGTCAAGGTGCTGACCGTGCCCGGCAAGGACACCATTTTGGGCGTGACGATTGTTGGCAGCCATTCAGCCGAACTGCTGGCCGAGTTTGTGCTGGCGATGCGCCACGGCCTGGGCCTGAACAAGATCATGTCCACCATTCACACTTACCCGACCATGGCCGAGGCCAACAAATACGCGGCAGGCGAGTGGAAGCGCGCGCACCAGCCCAGGCGCCTGCTGGAATGGGTGCGGCGATATCACGACTGGAAGCGCGGTTGACATGAGGCGATTTGACCTATTGCCCTGTACCGCGCTGGCACTTTTCCTCGGAGCGCTTTTCATACCCGTCGCGTCGGCCCAGACACCGGCAAAAGCCGTTGCACTCATGCCCTTCTCGTCAGCCAGCAGCGACCAGCCGCCCGCACCCTGGCGCGTGGTGGGCGTGCCGGGCGGCAAGATACCGCTGACCACCTATGCCATCGCCGACATGGACGGGCGCAAGGTGTTGCGGGTCGAGGCCATCAAGTCGTACGGCAACCTGGTGCATGACCTGCCTGCGGTGCAGCCCGGTGCGGGAGTCCAGCTGCGCTGGCGCTGGCGGCTCGATGAGCCACTGCGCAATGCCGACCTGCGCCGAAAAGAAGGCGACGACAGCCCGCTCAAGGTGTGCGCCCTGTTCGACATGCCGCTGGACAAGCTGGGACTGATCGAGCGCAACCTGCTGCGCATCGCGCGCGGCGTCAGTGGCGAAAAGCTGCCATCAGCCACGCTGTGCTACGTCTGGGATTCCAAACTGGCCACAGGCACGTTACTACCGAACGCCTACACAGCGCGCGTTCGCCTGATCGTGGTCAACAGCGGCGAGCAGCGCCTGGGCCAGTGGGTCAGCCATGAACGCGACCTGGCGGCTGATTTCAAACGCGCGTTTGGGGAAGAAAGCGATATTTTGCCCCCGCTGCAGGCCGTGCTGGTCGGGGGCGACGCAGACAACACGGGTGGTCAAAGCCTGGGATGGGTGGGTGATGTGACGCTGGCACCATGATGCTGGCCTCTGGTCATGGATGCGCTGCTTTTTGAAGTCTGCATCATGACGCTGGCGGAAAACTGTCCATGCACGCTGCCGGACTGAGGCTATTATTCCCGCATGCTTGCAAAGTTAATGAGCTTTTTCCTGCTCGGCCTGATACGCGCACTCACGGGGGCGCAAGCGCGCTGGCAGGGCTGCCCGCCCAAAGCCGAGCAACGCATCTATTTTGCCAACCACCAGAGCCATGCCGATCTGGTGCTGATGTGGGCGGCGCTGCCGGCAGAGCTGTGCAGCATTACCCGGCCCATTGCAGCCAGGGACTACTGGACCAAAACCCCCTTCAAACAGTGGATCACCACGGCGGTTTTTAACGCGATTTATGTGGACCGTATCAAAACCGGCGACCAGGACCCGCTGGAGCCGCTGATTGAGGCGCTTGGCAACGGTGACTCGATCATCCTGTTCCCGGAAGGCACACGCGGCAACCAGGAGGAGCCGCAAAATTTCAAATCTGGCCTGTACAACCTGGCGCAAAAGTTTCCGCACGTGGTGCTGGTGCCCGCCTGGATCAACAATGTGCAGCGCGTGATGCCCAAGGGCGAAGTAGTACCCGTGCCGATCCTGTGCTCTGTGACCTTTGGCGCGCCGATTGCACTGGCAGCGCAGGAGGAACGCAGCCTCTTTTTGATCCGTGCCCGGCAAGCCGTGCTGGACCTCAGGGAAGCTTGAGATGAATGATTTTCTGCGCCACCTGAGCCCTTCAGAGCAGGTTGGTCTGCTGTTTGTCGGGGTGTTTGGCCTGCTGCTGCTGACCAGTGTGTGGGCGTTGGTGCTGTCACTCAAGGACCGGCAGGAAGACGACGTGCACAGCCAGAAACTCAGGGAGTTCAACGGCCTGCTGCGCACCTCATGGCTGATGTGTACGGTGTTCTGGGTTGGTTGGGCCGCCGGGGAAACGGTGGCAACCGTGCTGTTTGGTATCGTCGCTTTTTTTGCACTGCGCGAGTTCATCACGCTGTCGCCCACACGGCAGGGCGACCACCGCAGTCTGGTGCTGGCTTTTTTCATGGTGCTACCGGTGCAGTTTGCACTGGTGATCACACGGCACTTTGACCTGGTGACGGTGTTTATTCCGGTGTATGTGTTTCTGGCTATTCCGGTGGTCAGTGCGCTGGCCAACGACCCGCAGCGCTTTTTAGAGCGCAACGCCAAACTGCAGTGGGGCATCATGGTGTGTGTCTATGGCATCAGCCATGTACCGGCGCTGCTGCTGCTCAAGTTTCCGGACTACGAGGGCAAAAGTGCATTTCTGGTGTTTTTTCTGGTGTTTGTGGTGCAAAGCTGCATGCTGGTGCAGCACCTGGTGGATGACAGGTGGCCGCGCCAGCCGATTGCACCGCGTGTCAGCAAAACCTTTAACTGGACGGGCTGGCTGATCGCTGTGGGCGCAGCAAGTCTGATGGGCGGCGTACTGGGTGGCCTGACACCCTTTGGGCCTGCGCAGGCTGTGGCCATGGCGTTCATCGCGTGCATGTCTGGCTCCCTCGGGCATCTGGTCATGAAAGCGCTCAAGCGTGACCGCGGCATCACCAATTGGGGCTCTGAAGGCAAATCCATCACCGGGGCCACCGGCTTGCTTGACCGGGTCGATGCGCTGTGCTTTGCTGCACCGATATTTTTTCATTCGGTCAGATGGTATTTTGGGGTCTAGGGCATGTATTTACTGCGCCTGCAGCTATCGAATCAATAGCGTATGAGGATTCTCGGCATTGACCCTGGCCTGCGCATCACCGGCTTTGGCGTGGTGGACCTGGAGGGCTCCGGGCTGCGCTATGTGGCCAGCGGCACCATCACCACCACACACCTGGGCGCGCGTGACTTGCCAGCGCGCCTGAAGGTGCTCTACGACGGTATCCGGGAAGTCAACGAACGCTATCAGCCTGAAGCGTCGTCGGTCGAGATTGTGTTTGTCAACGTCAACCCGCAGGGCACGCTGCTGCTGGGCCAGGCACGCGGCGCCTGCATCACGGCGCTGGTGTCGTGCGATTTACCGGTGGCTGAATACACTGCGCTACAAATGAAAAAAGCCGTCGCGGGTTATGGCAAGGCCGGCAAGGCCGAGGTGCAGCAGATGGTGATGCGCCTGCTCAAACTGCCCGGCTTGCCTGGCAGTGACGCAGCGGACGCCCTGGGGCTGGCGATTACCCATGCCCATGTGGGCGCTGCCACTGCACGGCTGGCCGCTGCTGCCACTTTGAAGCCGAATGTCAGTGCGTCTTACAAGTCGGGGCGGCATTATTAACACGCTGGGCCAGATGTATTAACATCACACATCAAACATCACACAGAATGCAGTGAAAAAGGTACCCAATGCGCACCACGCTAGACATTTCCGACGACGTCCTGTTTGCAGCCAAAGAAATTGCCAGGCACGACCGAAAAACGCTAGGCCAGGTGATCAGCGAGCTTGCAAGACAGGCGTTTGCACAGCAGGCTGGAAAGACGGGCACCAGCACGCTGGCAGCGCAACCACTGGCTGCCTACGGCATACAGCCATTGGCAAAGCGTGGCACGGTGGTCAGCAATACGCTGATTGACCGCTTGCGCGACGAGGAAGGCATTTGATGCGGGCACTGCTGGATGTCAATGTATTGATTGCACTGCATGACCAGGACCACGTACACCACGCCAGAGCCGCCAGCTGGTTCACGACAAACGCTGCCCACGGCTGGGCCAGCTGTCCCTTGACCCAAAACGGTTGCCTTCGCATCATGGCTCAGCCTGCTTATCCGCAAGCGCAAACGCTGCCTGTACTGACAACCATGCTCCAGCGCTCAACCGCCAGCACATTTCACAAGCTGTGGAACAACGACATCAGCCTGCTGGACAGCACGCTGTTCGACCACGGCTGGATTCATAACCACAAACAGCTCAATGATGTTTATCTGCTCGGGCTGGCTGTCAAAAACCGGGGCCGTATGGTCACCTTTGACCAGCGTATCGCTCTGGCTGCTGTGCGGTATGCCAGGCATGAAAATCTGGTGGTTTTGTAACGCTTTGCTGACGTGGAACTATTGATCCGGCCCAATGAAGTATCAATTTTCCGTTCGGGCTGAGCCTGGCCTGTCCTGAGCTTGTCGAAGGGTCGAAGCCTCGTTGGCACTGGGAAAACCCTTCGACAAGCTCAGGGCGAACGGATAGAGGGGTTCAGACTTCACAAGGCCGGATCAATAAGCAAAGTTGCAATGGCTGTTCTCTCAAGCCACGCGCTCAAGAATCAGTACCGCAAAAAATCCAAAAGCAGCAATCAGCGTCCATTTCAAAATGATCAACCCGTAGCGTTTGAAGCGGGCCTGACCGGTCCCCACATAAAACACGAATGACACCACTGCCCCCAGCAACAGCAGCAAAATCAGCCAGCGAAAAAGCAGCATGGGGTTCCTGTATGGTTTGGGTTGAAAGGAAACTACCAGGCGCGGGCCAGGGTTGCAAAACCTTTGGGCGCACGCTTTTCATCGTCAAACGTGACCACCTCATACGCACTTGGGTTGGCCAGCAGCGCACGCAGCAGCTTGTTGTTCATGGCGTGGCCGGACCGGAATGCGCTGTAGGCCGCCAGCAGGGGTTTGCCCAGCAGGTACAAATCGCCCATGGCGTCGAGGATTTTGTGCTTGACGAACTCGTCGTTGTAGCGCAGGCCGTCCTGGTTGAGGACTTTGTAGTCATCCATCACGATGGCGTTGTCCATGCCGCCACCGAGTGCCAGGCCATTGGCGCGCATCATCTCAACGTCTTTGGTAAAGCCGAAGGTGCGCGCTCGGGCAATATCGCGAATATACGAGTCAGTACCCAGGTCAAACGACACGCTCTGGCCTGTCGAGTCAACCGCGCGGTGGCTGAAGTCAATTTCAAAATTGAGCTTGTAACCCTCGTAAGGGTTCAGGCGCGCCCACTTGGTGGCATCGCCCTGACCTTCCGAAACCTCCACCGGCTTGATGACGCGAATAAACCGCTTGGGCGCACGCTGCAGCTCAATGCCTGCGGACTGCAACAAAAAGACAAACGACGAAGCCGAGCCATCCAGAATGGGCACCTCTTCAGCCGTGATGTCAACCTGCAGGTTGTCAATGCCCAGGCCCGCACAGGCAGACATGAGGTGTTCAACCGTGTGTACCTTGACATTCCCGTTCGAGATGGTGGATGCCAGCCGGGTGTCCGTCACGGCCAGTGCAGAAATGACAATATCGACCGGATGCGGCAAGTCAGTCCGCCGGAAAACAATCCCTGTGTCAGGCGCCGCAGGCCGCAAAGTCAGCTCGACACGCTGCCCGCTGTGCAAGCCAACGCCAACCGCTTTGGTCAGTGATTTAAGAGTTCTTTGAGCAAGCATGCCGCTATTTTAATTTGCTTGGGATAACCAAAAACAGCAAGGGCTTGGGTCATCAACACAGCGGGTATTCAGCAAGCAGGGGCCGCAGAACCGGCTTTGCCGGGCTGCAGGCGCAACGGCCCCCTCGGGGGGCAGGGCGCTACACGCAGTGAGCAACCGTGGGGGCGAACTCAATCAGCTTGTTTACGCAAGAAGGCGGGGATCTCGAAGTCATCCATCCCGCCCGACGACAGTGCATCCACTTTTGCCGCTGCCTGCACCCGGTTGGTCCGCCAGACACTGGGCTTGTCCATGCTGCCGTAGTCCGGCCTGGCTGAGCCCATGGATGGATGGGGTGCACCGTTCACGCCAGACATGCCTGCCACAGAGCTCAACGTAGGCACATTGAAGGCCACGTTGTCTGTGCCGGTGCGCAGCACCTGCAGTGGCGGCGCATGGCGGCGCGCGCCCAGGCGGCTGAGGCCGGTCGCGATCACCGTCACGCGGATATCGTCGCCAAGTTCGTTGTCATAAGCCGTGCCATAAATCACATGGGCGTCATCTGCTGCATAAGCGCGGATGGTGTCCACGGCCAGCTTGGACTCTCTGAGCTTCAGGGAGCCCTTGGCCGTAGTGATCAGTACCACCACACCCTTGGCACCTGACAGGTCAATACCTTCAAGCAGCGGGCAGGCCACAGCCTGCTCGGCAGCAATGCGGGCACGGTCAGGACCGGTGGCTCTGGCAGTTCCCATCATGGCTTTGCCAGGCTCGCCCATCACGGTGCGCACGTCTTCAAAGTCGACGTTGATATCGCCCTCCACGTTGATGATCTCGGCAATGCCGCCCACAGCGTTTTTAAGCACGTCGTTGGCATGGCTAAAAGCTTGTTCTTGCGTTACATCGTCGCCCAGGACTTCCAGCAATTTTTCGTTCAGTACAACGATCAGCGAGTCCACATTGACTTCCAGCTCTGCCAGCCCCTGGTCAGCATTGGTCATGCGCCGGCCTCCCTCGAACTCGAACGGCTTGGTCACCACGCCTACGGTCAAAATGCCCATCTCTTTGGCGATGCGGGCAATCACGGGGGCTGCCCCGGTGCCAGTGCCACCACCCATACCCGCAGTGATGAACAGCATGTGCGCACCGGAGATGGCGTTGCGAATGTCGTCCACGGCCAGCTCGGCGGCTTCACGTCCCTTGTCAGGCTTGCTGCCTGCGCCCAGACCTGTGCCGCCCAGCTGGATGACCTTGTGTGCAGTACCCTGGCTCAAAGCCTGCGCATCAGTATTGGCGCAGATGAACTCTACGCCCTGGACACCACAGTTGATCATGTGCCTGACGGCATTGCCGCCGCCGCCACCGACACCGATGACCTTGATTTGTGTGCCCTGGTTGAACTCTTCAATTTCAATCATCTCGATGCTCATCTGGAGCCTCCTGTTTTAATCTATGTGTTGGCAGTTTGAAAAACTTTTCAAGACCATGAATGATGGCGGGTTTTCTTGAGGAAAGATCTACCTTCTTCAGGTTGAAGAGATCAGGACGCTGTGCAAATGAGTATTTGATCTTGTTGTATCAGAAGTTTCCCACAAACCAGTCTTTGACCCGTCCGAAAGCATTGTGCACGCTGCTGGATTTTTGCGACACTTTGTAACCGCGCATACGTGCCAGCCGGGCCTCTTCCAGTAATCCCATGACAGTGGCCGACCGGGTCTGGGCGACCATGTCTGACAGCGCGCTGGCGTAACGTGGCAGACCTTTGCGAACTGGCTTGAGAAAAATGTCCTCCCCCAGCTCGACCATGCCAGGCATCATGGCGCTGCCGCCCGTGATCACAATACCGGACGACAGCATTTCTTCATAACCAGACTCGCGGATGACTTGCTGCACCAGCGAGAAAATCTCTTCAACGCGCGGCTCGATCACACCAGCCAGTGCCTGCTGGCTGAGCATGCGCGGGGCGCGGTCGCCCAGCCCGGGAACTTCTACCTGGGCATCCGGGCTGGCGAGCAGCTGTTTTGCGAAACCGTTGGTAACCTTGATGTCTTCAGCGTCTTTGGTTGGCGTGCGCAATGCCATGGCAATGTCACTGGTGATCAGGTCACCTGCAATTGGAATGACAGCGGTATGGCGGATCGCACCACCCGTGAAAATCGCCACATCTGTGGTGCCCGCGCCGATGTCAACCAGTGCCACGCCAAGTTCCTGCTCGTCTTGCGTCAGCACCGCCAGGCTGGACGCCAGCGGGTTGAGCATCAGCTGATCGACTTCAAGGCCGCAGCGGCGCACGCACTTGATGATGTTTTCAGCGGCACTTTGCGCGCCTGTGACGATGTGCACCTTGGCCTCCAGCCGGATGCCACTCATGCCTATCGGCTCGCGCACGTCCTGCCCGTCAATCACGAACTCTTGCGGCTCGACCAGCAGCAGGCGCTGGTCGGTCGAGATGTTGATGGCTTTGGCGGTTTCGATCACGCGGGCTACATCGGCCTGGGTGACTTCCTTGTCCTTGACGGCCACCATGCCGCTGGAATTGATGCCGCGAATGTGGCTGCCGGTGATGCCGGTATAGACGCGGGCAATCTTGCAGTCAGCCATCAGTTCGGCCTCTTTCAGGGCTTGCTGGATGCTTTGCACGGTAGCGTCGATGTTGACCACCACCCCGCGCTTGAGACCGTTGCTGGCCGCAATGCCCAGGCCTGCCAGTTTGAGTTGACCGCCCGGCAGCACCTCAGCGACCACGGCAATGACCTTGCTGGTGCCGATGTCCAGACCCACCACCAGGTCTTTGTATTCTTTGGCCATTGTTTTACTTTCTCAATTTCGCGTCGGCTTGACTGGTTTTATCGGTTTGTCGGCTTTATCCCCCGGATTGACCGTGGTGACACCTCTGAGCTTGATGGCGTAGCCATTGCCATAGCGCAGGTCAGCTGATTCCAGATCACCCCCGTAGCGCGAGGACGCCTGGACGAGCGTTGCAAGAAACCGCTGGACTCTGGCGCTCACCTCATCGACCGAGCCATGGCCCAGCTCGATGGCTGCGCCACTGTCAAGCTGGGCGCGCCAGCTGGCCTGGCTGGTCAGCTCCAGCCGCTCCAGCACGGCGTCGGACTGCTCAAACAGCGGCGACAGCGCCTGAAAAGCCTGCAGCACCAGTGCTGCCTGTCCGGGTGGCCCGTTGAGCTGCGGCAACTCGTCCACTTCGACTTCACCCTGGTTGGCCTCAAACACTTCCCCAAAGCTGTTCACAAGCCGGGTGTCGCCCTCTGGCCCCCAGAATGCAACCGCCTGATGCTCTTGCAGCAGCACCTTCAGGCGGTCCGGGAACTGCCTTTGCACCACCGCTTTTCGCACCCACGGGACCGACTCAAAAACAGCCCGAGCACGCCCCATGTCCACCGTGAAAAAATTCCCGTCCAGACGGGGTGCAACGTTGGCACGCAAAGTCACCGCGTTGTTGTGACTGATATCGCCCTGAACGCTGATGGCCCTGAGGTTGAACACGCTCTGGCGTACCAGCCACGACCCGCCAAGTGCCAGCACCATGGCCATAAACGCCAGACCCAGTAGCGCCGACAAGGCGTTCATGAGCCTGACGTCTGGCGGATAGGACGCTGACACCGGAGCCGACCGTGGCAGGGTGCGTCTCAAGCGGCCACTCCTTTATTGAACGGGGTCTGGACCGGGACCTGTGCCTGTGCCTGCGCTGGCCTGGCATGCTCCAGTGCTGCGGTCTTGAGTATTTCCAGGCACAAGTCTTCGTAGGACAGGCCTGCAGCGCGCGCAGACATCGGCACCAGCGAATGCCCGGTCATGCCGGGCGAGGTGTTGACTTCGAGCAGGAAGGGCTGGCGGCTGGCCTGGTCAATCATCACATCGGCTCGGGCCCAGCCACGGCAGTTGAGCGTGCGGTAGGCGCGCAGCACCAGCGCCTGAATTGCGGCCTCTTCACCGGGCGGAAGGCCGCACGGCACCCGGTATTGGGTGGTGTCGGTGAAGTATTTGTTCTGGTAGTCGTAGTTGCCGTCCGGGGCAACGATGCAGATCACGGGCAGTGCCACGGCCTCGCTGCCTGTGCCCAGTACCGGACAGGTGACTTCTTCGCCGCTGATGAACTGCTCGCACAAAACATCGGCATCGAGCTGCGCTGCTTTTTCTACAGCCAGCGCCATGTCGGCGCGCGCCGTGACTTTGCTCAGGCCAATCGAGGAGCCTTCGCGTGCGGGTTTGACAATCAGCGGCAGCCCGAGGGTGTCAAGTGCTGCATCAACGTCTGCGCTGCTGTAGTTGCCCCGGCGCAACAGCACATAAGCAGGCGTGGGCAAGCCCTCGGACAGCCACACGCGCTTGGTCATGACCTTGTCAATGGCCATGCCCGACGCCAGCACGCCCGAGCCGGTGTAGGGTATGCCCAGCAACTCCAGCGCGCCCTGCACCGTGCCGTCTTCACCAAAGCGGCCATGCAGTGCGATGAAGCAGCGCTCAAACCCGTCCGTTTTGAGCTGGCTGATGTCGCGCCCGGCGGGGTCGAACGCATGGGCATCCACGCCGCGTGAGGTCAAGGCCTGCAGCACACCCTGGCCTGACATGAGCGAGACCTCGCGCTCTGCAGACCAGCCGCCCATCAGCACGGCGACTTTTCCAAAACTTGAGGCATTTGGACTCATACAGCAACCTCTGCCTGGACTGTATGCTCACTTATTTGTAGCGCATCAAGGATTTTTTGCGGCACGCTGCCCATCGAGCCCGCCCCCATGCACACCACCACATCACCAGCTCGGGCGTTGTCCATGATGGCCTGCGGCATGGCCTCAATCGCATCCACAAAGATCGGCTCGACCTTGCCCACCACGCGAAGTGCGCGGGCCAGCGAGCGGCCGTCTGCCGCC
>JBBRMH010000143.1:0-10416 GCA_038230935.1 Burkholderiales bacterium
GTGGTGAACAAGCCAGGCGCAGTGGCCAGGTACATCACCACGGTGTCGGCTGCACGCGTTTCAAGCAAGGTGCCCAGCCGGGGGTAGTCCGCCGGACTGGAGAGGTCCATGCGCAGGTAAAACAGCGCGTCCGAAAAGCGCGAAAACTCTTCTTCAGTGGGCTGCTTGGCCAGCTCCACACCCTCAAAGCGGGACTTGATCAAGGCGCGGTATTGCGCATCGCTCAGATCGTCACGCGCCACGCCAACGATACGCCCACCTGCAGGCAACGAGCCGTGGCGAAATGCCTGAAACAGCGCAGGCAGGAGCTTTCTCCAGACCAGGTCGCCCGTGCCGCCGAATAAAACCAGATCAAAAGACATAACAAGCCATCACATCATCAGGTAACAAAGTTACATGTTAACCGCTGTTTTTTTTAAAATGCCGACCCATTCAAACCTTCGTGTGCAGGACGGGCGCTGAAAATCCGGGCAAACGGCGCGTTTTCCCGGTGGTGTCATCCGGGTGCTGTCTATAAGCTCGGAGTGTTGTCTATCAAGGAGTTTTTCATGAAGAGCGTTCTCACCTGTCTGGCTTTGGCTTGTGCGGCCTTTGGCGCATCTGCGCAAGGGCAGGTCAATATCATTTGCTCGGTGCAGGCCGAGTGGTGCAACCTGATGTCAACGGTGTATGCCAGAACAACCGGTGTCAAAGTCAACATGACGGCCAAGGGCTCGGGCGAGGCGCTAGCCCAGCTGAATGCTGAAAAAGCCAACCCTAAAACCGATGTCTGGTTTGGCGGCACGGGTGACCCGCACCTGCAGGCAGCCGAGCAAAACCTGACGCTGGAGTACAAATCGCCGCAGCTTTCCGCGCTTTACCCGTGGGCGCAAAAGCAAGCAAGTGACTCTAAATACCGTACTGTCGGCGTGTACCTTGGCCCGCTGGGCTTTGGCTACAACACAGAAATACTCGCGAAAAAGAACATTAAGCCGCCTGCATCCTGGGCTGATTTGCTCAAGCCCGAGTTCAAGGGTGAAATCCAGATGGCGAATGCTGCGTCAAGCGGCACGTCCTACACCGTGATTGCCACGCTGGTGCAATTGATGGGCGAAGACAAAGCCTTTGAATACCTCAGGCAACTGCATAAAAACGTCTGCACCTACACGCGCTCGGGTGTGGCCCCGGCCAAAGCCGTGGCACGCGGTGAAACGGGTGTGTCGATCAGCTTTGTACACGACGTGACAACTGAAGCTGTGCAAGGGTTTCCGGCGGCATCTGTGACGCCATCAGAAGGCACAGGCGCTGAAGTGGGCTCCATGAGCATTGTCAAGGACGGCCCGAATACCGAGACCGCTAAAAAGTTTTATGAATGGGCCTTGACGCCCGGCGGCCAGCAGTTTGGTCTGGCCGCCAAACAGTTTCAGTTGCCAAGCAACGCCAAAGTCCCGGTTGACCCGCGTATGGTGAACCCCGGCAAGATCAAACTGATCAACTACGACTACGCCAAATATGGCGCCAGCGTAGAGCGCCGCCGCTTGATTGCCAAGTGGGAAAAAGAAGTTTTCAACAGTGCAAAGTAAGTCGCTTGGGCCAATAGCCCAATTTGCACAAGGTCAGTCGCTTAACTTCAGCATCTGGTGCTGTATTGCTCTGGGGTTGCTGGCGTACCTGGCACTGCCCTGGTACGCGATTCAGGACAGCAACGGTTTGTTGTCGATCCCGCAGGTGTTCTCAAACGAGCAGGCAGGCAACGGGCTCATGCAAGCCAGCGCTTACCAGCGACCCTGGCTCTGGGTGGGTGTCGTTGCACTGGTGATGGCAGCTTTTGGGGCCAGCATGGAGCCCACCAAAAAGCAGGGCGCAGTGCTGCTGGCTGCCGGGGCTGTGGGTGTTTTGGGCCTGATGGTTTCTGGTTTTGCAATTGGGGCCAAAGGCTGGTCGTTTGCCGTGCTGGCCAACGGCTTTGGCCCGCTTGGCAAAGGGCAGTTTGGCATCGGCTGGGGCTGCTTTGTGGCGCTGGTGTGTCTGGTCGTGGTGATGGCTTTTGGGGTGGCGCGCCAAGGCTACTTTAAAGGCGATTTATTTGTAGCGGCGGCGGTAGTGGGTTGCAGCGCAATGCTGACGCTGTTTATTTTGTTTCCGGTTCTGACGGCACTGAGCAGCGCTTTTTACCTTGAGGACGGTGGCTGGTCGCCAATGGCTTTGTGGAGCCGGGTGGCGGTTGAGCGTAATTTTGGCTTGGGCTGCCTGGTCGGCCAACAGACTTGTGGCGTCGCCTGGAACACCCTGTTTTTAGGACTGATGACTGCGACCAGTACCGTGATTTTGGGCACGCTGATGGCGCTGATGTCTGAACGCGCCAGCAAGCGTTACACCAGGCTGCTGAGTATTCTGGCCATGCTGCCCATCATCACGCCACCGTTTGTGGTGGGTCTTGGCCTGATATTGCTGTTTGGCCGCGCGGGCGTGGTGAACCAGTTTCTGGAATACGCGTTTGGTATGGAGCCCACGCGCTGGTTTTACGGCTGGTTTGGCGTGTGGATTGCGCAAACCTTTGCCTTCACGCCGATTGCTTTCATGATCATGCGCGGCGTGGTGCAGGGCATTGCCCCGAGCCTTGAAGAAGCCGCCCAAACGCTCAAAGCATCGCCAATACAAACCTTTTTAACCATCACGCTGCCGCTGCTCAAACCCGGTTTGGCCAATGCGTTTTTGGTCGGCTTTATTGAAAGCATGGCCGACTTTGGCAACCCGATTGTGGTGGGTGGCCAGTTTGCGGTGCTAAGTACCGAAATATTTTTTGCCATCGTCGGTGCGCAATATGACCAGGGCAGAGCCGCGTCACTGGCGTGGATACTGACGTTTTTTGCACTCACGGTTTTTGCTATTCAGCGGGGTTTGCTGGGTAAGAAAAGCTACACCACCGTCAGCGGCAAGGGTGATGCAGGTATCTCCATGCCGCTGCCGCTGGTGGTTCGGCGCGTTGTGTACAGCGTGGCGCTGCCCTGGATGGCGTTTACGCTGGTGGTGTATGCCTTTGCCTTCGCAGGTGGCTTTGTGCAAACCTGGGGGCGCGACTACACGTTCACGCTGAACCACTTTCGCACCACGTTTGCGCTGGAATGGGGGCAGTTTGGCATTGTCTGGGCTGGCACGGCATGGAACTCGTTTTTCACGACCTTCAAACTGGCCGCGATTTCAGCCCCCTTGACAGCCACTGCGGGCTTGCTGATTGCCTGGCTGCTGGCCAGAACCGAGTTCAAGGGCCAAAGTGCGTTTGAGTTTGCTGCGCTGCTGGCGTTTGCCATTCCCGGCACGGTGCTGGGCATCAGCTACATCATGGCGTTCAATGTGCCGCCGTTTGAGCTCACCGGCACGGCGTTGGTGATTGTTTTGTGCTTTATGTTTCGCAACATGCCGGTCGGTGTGCGTGCGGGCACTGCAGCTTTCAAGCAGCTTGACAAGTCGCTTGACGAGGCGTCGATAATGCTGCGCGCTGGCAGCGTGCAAACCCTGCGTTATGTGGTGCTGCCGCTGCTAAAACCGGCTCTGGTGGCGGCGCTGGTGTACAGCTTTGTGCGGGCCATCACCACCGTCAGTGCCGTGATCTTTTTGGTCACGGCTGAAAACGAGCTGGCCACCACCTACATCATTGGCCGTGTGGGCAATGGCGACTACGGTGTGGCCCTGGCTTACTGCACCGTCTTGATGGTGTTGATGTCGCTGGTCACGGCCTTGATCCAGTATTTTGTGGGCGACCGCAAGCTGGGCAGACGCAAGGCTGCGCCCGCCGCCCGCCAGGTTCGACCACTTTGAGCATGAGCATTAAAAAATGAACAACGGCATTGAGTTTCACAACATCACCAAGCGGTACGGCACCGACGCTGCTGCGCCGCTGGCCGTCAAAGGCATCAGTTTTGTCGTGAAACAGGGCACGCTAACCACCATTCTTGGGCCGTCTGGCTGCGGTAAAACCACCACGCTGCGCATGATTGCCGGGCTGGAGTCGCCCACGTCGGGCCGTATCGTCATGGGCGGCAAAGACGTCACCACGCTGGGCCCAGCCCAGCGCAACGTCAGCATGATGTTTCAAAGCTACGCGCTGTTCCCGCACATGAACGTGATTGAAAACGTCAGCTATGGCCTGAAGATGTCGGGCATTGCCAAACCGGCAGCCAAAGCACGAGCACTTGAGGCCATGAAAAACGTCGGTCTGGTCGGCTATGACGAGCGCCTGCCAAGTGAGTTGTCTGGCGGACAGCAGCAGCGCGTGGCGCTGGCACGGGCGCTGGTGCTGGAGCCTGCTGTGCTGCTGTTTGACGAGCCGCTGTCTAACCTGGACGCGCGTCTGCGGCGTGAAATGCGCGAGGAAATTCGCACGCTTCAGCAGCGCCTGGGTTTGACGGTGGCCTACGTGACGCATGATCAGAGCGAGGCGCTGGCTGTCAGTGACCAGATCATTGTGATGAACGACGGCGTGATCGCCCAGGCCGGTACACCGCAAGCGCTGTACGAATACCCGACCAGCGAGTTTGTCGCAGGCTTTATGGGCGAAGCCATGCTGTTTCCTGCGCAGGCAGACGCTGACGGTTCGGTGGCGCTTGGCCCGTTGCGTATCCAATCGCGTCAGCATGTGTACGCGGGTGCGGTCAAGGTGGCTGTTCGGCCAGAAGCCTGGCACATCGGTGCAGCGGATACAGGCGTAGCGGCCCGCTTGGCCAAATCGGCTTACCTGGGCAGCAACTATGAATACACCTTTGAGACGGCGTTGGGCGCTATTTTTGTGGTCTCGCCTGACTTGACACAGATTTTGAGTGTGGGCGCATCCGTTGGCTTGAGCCTGGCGGGCCACGGTGTGTCTGTGGTGCAGGCCCGGTAACCCGAACAACTTGTATGCCAGTCTCCTGGCGCGCCTTAAGCTCCGATAATCAAACCCATGAACCAACTCGACACCCTCAAACAATTCACCACCGTGGTTGCCGATACTGGCGACTTCAGGCAACTTGCGCAATTCAAACCGCAAGACGCCACCACCAACCCGTCGCTGATACTGAAAGCCGTGCAAAAGCCGGACTACCAGCCCCTGATGGCGGGCGTGGTCAGCAAGTTCAAGGGCAGTGCGCTCGATGAAGTCATGGACCGGCTCCTGGTGCGTTTTGGCTGCGAAATTCTGGCGACGGTGCCGGGCCGCGTGTCCACCGAGGTGGATGCGCGCCTGAGCTTTGATGCCAACGCCACCTTCACGCGGGGCGAGCGCATTATTGAGCTGTACCAGGCTGAAGGCATTCATATTGACCGCGTGCTGATTAAAGTTGCTGCCACCTGGGAAGGCATACAAGCCGCCGAAAAGCTGGAGCAGCGCGGCATTCATACCAACCTGACGCTACTTTTTGCCTTTTGCCAGGCGGTGGCTTGCGCTCAAGCCAAAGTGCAATTGATTTCGCCCTTTGTAGGGCGTATTTACGACTGGCACAAAAAAGCCTGCGGTGCCGCCTGGGTAGAGGCCGACAACGTGGGTGCAAACGACCCCGGTGTGCAGTCTGTGCGTGACATTTACAGGCATTTCAAGCATTTCGGTGTGGCCACTGAAATCATGGGCGCCAGCTTTCGCAACATCGGCCAGATCACGGCATTGGCTGGTTGCGATCTGCTCACCATCAGCCCGGAGCTGCTGAGCCAGCTGGCTGCCCTTGACGCGCCGCTGCCCCGCGCACTGGACCCCGATGCCACCAAGGCGCTGGACTTGCCAGCTGTTAACTACGACGAGGCTGGTTTCCGGTATGCCCTGAACCAGGACGCGATGGCCACCGAGAAGCTGGCCGAGGGCATACGTGCTTTTGTTCACGATACAGAAAAACTGGAGCAGCTGATGCTGGCCGTTCAATGATGTCACCCCGCTGCGACCAAACCCCCGACTGGGCACAGCTTCAAACGGCATTTGACACCCCTGGCAAAACCTTTGATCTGCGCGAAGCCTTTGCAGCGGACCCGCAACGGTTTGCCCATTTCAGCCAAAGCGCGCCGCATGTGTTTGCCGACCTGTCGAAAAACCTGATCGACACGGCAGTTGAGCAGCAGCTGTTTGAGTTGGCCCGGCAATGTGGGCTGGAGCAGCAGCGCAATGCCCTGTTTTCGGGTGCGCTGGTCAACAACACGGAGCAGCGCGCCGTGATGCACTTTTTATTAAGAAATCCCCCTTCTGCCCAATATATCCCTGCGCAGGCAGCTATCAATAAAATAGCAGACCGGCAGGCTGAAGTACATGCCAGCCTGGACAGCATGCTGGCCTACGCCGAGCAGGTGCGGGGCGACGATCACATCACCGACATCGTCAACATTGGCATTGGTGGATCCGACCTGGGGCCGCAAATGGCGGTGCTGGCATTGAGCGAGTTCGCTATGCCCGGCAAGCGGTTTCACTTCGTCTCCAATGTCGATGGGCAAGAACTCGCCAGTGTGCTGGCGCAGGTCAAGCCCGCGCACACCCTGTTTTTAATCGCCTCCAAAACCTTCACCACGCTGGAGACGATGACCAACGCGCACTCGGCGCGGCGCTGGTTTGAGGCCAACGGTGGCCAGCATATTGCCCGGCACTTTACCGCCCTGACCACCAACGTGGCCGAAGCCAACGCGTTTGGCATCACCACCACGTTCGGGTTCTGGGACTGGGTGGGTGGCCGCTACTCGCTGTGGTCGGCCATTGGCTTGCCTCTGGCCATCTCGGTCGGTAGCGACGGATTTCGGGCGTTTCTGGCAGGAGCGCACGCCATGGACGAACACTTCAAAACCGCAGCACTGGCGCACAACCTGCCCGTGCGGCTGGGCCTGCTGGACATCTGGTACCGCAATTTTCATGGCTTTGCCAGCCGCAGCATTGCGCCTTACAGCAGCGCCCTGCGCCGCCTGCCGGCCTACCTGCAGCAGCTGGAAATGGAAAGCAACGGCAAGCGTGTGGACCGCCACGGCCAGGCCCTGCCGCTTGAGACCGCGCCCGTGCTCTGGGGCGAGCCCGGCACCAACGGCCAGCACGCGTATTTCCAGATGCTGCACCAGGGCACCAGCGTGGTCCCAGTGGAGTTTGTGGCCATCAAAAAAGCATCGCATAACTTGCCGGGGCACCACAACCAGCTGCTGGCCAACGTGCTGGCGCAAGCACAGGCCCTGATGGTGGGCAAAACGGATTCAGGCGGGCACAAGCACTTCCCCGGCAACCGGCCCAGCACCTTTTTGCTGCTCGACGAACTGACACCCGCCAGCTTGGGCGCGCTGATTGCCATGCAGGAGCACCGCGTGTTTGTCAGCGGTGCGGTCTGGGGCATCAACAGCTTTGACCAGTGGGGTGTCGAGCTGGGCAAAGTGCTGGCACGCGACATGCAGACCCGGCTGGCAACAGGTGATGAGCAGGGGCTTGACGGCTCTACAGCAGGCTTGCTGGCCCGACTTCGCCAGCTTTCCTATTGATTCGGCCCGGTGAAGTATTCATTTTCCATTCGGGCTGAGCCTGTCGAAGCCGGTGTCGCACAAGGGGAACCCTTCGACAAGCTCAGGGCGAACGGTTCATAGTTCATTGAGCCGGATCAATAAGCACGCGCAATGGCATGGTCTGCCCTGAGTTGCCTTAAGTTGCGGCCACGCTCTGGTGCGGGCCAAACCCTGTATTCATGCGGACCAAGGCGCTGGCAGCTGGTCATCTTGGCCGCGTATCATGGCTTGGGGAATTGACCCCAACCACGACATCCTGAGGAGGACGATAACCATGAATTTCGGCCAAGCCATTTCTGTATGCCTTTCCAAGTACGCCACATTCACAGGCCGCGCATCGCGCCCTGAGTTCTGGTGGTTTTTTCTGTTTCAGATTCTGGTCTCTGTGGCTGCCTCCATGCTAGGCGACACCATTGCTGCACTGGTCAGTCTGGGGTTGCTGCTGCCCGCGCTGGCAGTCGGTACGCGCCGACTTCATGACATCGGCAAAAGCGGCTGGTGGCAACTGATCATGCTCACGGGCATCGGGTTCTTCTTGCTGATTTTCTGGTGGGTGCAGCCGACTGTTGAAGGCAGCAATGCGCACGATTTGATGGCGCTGTAATTCTCAACGACATCAAAAAAGGGCTGCAGCGCTTTCGCACTGCAGCCCTTTTGGCTCAAGCGGACATTACATATCCATGCCGCCCATGCCGTCGCTTGGGGCGTCGTTTTTTGGTACTTCAGCAATCATGCACTGGTCATCAGCATCAAGCTGCGAACAGAGACTGCGTTTTGCAGTGCGGGACAGCTGGCTTTGGTGGGTCCAAAGGACATGTTCAATCATGTCGCAGCGGATGTATTTGGAGGCTGAGTTGGCGCAAATTTGAAACCTAAAGCCAATGTATGGGCTCTGGCTGCTGTCGAATATTCATGCAAGTTCCCCTGGTATTTCTCGACCAGCTTTTCACGGATTGCATGCAGCTCCTGGACGATGGGGTCTTGCCACGGAAGCTCAAAGTCTTTTGAAGTTTCATTCATGTTCAGTTCTCCATCATTTCCAAGGGTGACACCAGTTCAGGCAGGCGAGAGCCCCGCGCCGCGCACAGTCCACGCATGACGGGTAACAGCGTTGGATTGGCGATGTGCTTAAAGTTCCATGTCAACACAACATTCACGCCGTGGTAGGCTGCGCGAGCGATATGCAGCGCATCGAAGCGAGCCTTGGCAGGCAAGCCACCACCCATTACCAGGAAATCTGCAAGTGCCTCAATGTCACTGTTGGTGTCTAGCAAGACCAGGCTGCGAATTGCATCTATCCGTTGCTTGGCGGCCTCTGAATCGCCAGCGCTGACTTCTTCAACAACGTAAGGTGAAATGCAAGCCACCACGCTGCCGAGCCTGGTATTCCACCATTGTTTTGTAACCATTTGCCAAGCATCCTTGAGCGGATCTGTTGACGCTCTTGCCGTGAAATAGCTGATGACAGACGATTCGACATAAACAAGCGGTTTCATGACAGGAGTTTAGTTTGAAACGAGACCACAAAAAAGCCGCAATGCTTGCACATTGCGGCTCGTTGGTTTTGAATCAGCAAAAAGCCGAATCAAAGTGGCATTACATGTCCATGCCGCCCATACCACCCATGCCGCCCATACCGCCACCACCCATGCCGCCGCCAGCTGCGTCGTCTTTTGGTGCTTCAGCAATCATGCACTCGGTGGTCAGCATCAGGCTGGCAACAGAAGCTGCGTTTTGCAGTGCGGTGCGTGTGACTTTGGTGGGGTCCAGAATGCCCATTTCAATCATGTCGCCATAAGTTTCGTTGGCTGCGTTGTAGCCGTAGTTGCCTTTGCCAGCCATCACGGCGGCCACGACCACAGAGGCTTCACCGCCACCGTTGAAGACGATTTCGCGCAGGGGCGCTTCAATCGCTTTCATCACCAGCTTGATGCCAGCGTCCTGGTCAGCGTTGTCGCCCTTGAGGGTGCCAACAGCCTGCTTGGCGCGCAAGAATGCAACGCCGCCGCCAGCCACAATGCCTTCTTCCACAGCAGCGCGGGTAGCGTGCAGGGCGTCTTCAACGCGGGCTTTTTTCTCTTTCATTTCGACTTCGGTGGCAGCACCCACCTTGATCACGGCAACACCGCCAGCCAATTTGGCCACGCGCTCTTGCAGTTTTTCACGGTCGTAGTCGGACGTTGCTTCTTCGATCTGGACGCGCACTTGCTTGACACGTGCTTCGATGTCAGCAGCTGCACCCGAACCGTCGATGATGATGGTGTTTTCTTTGCCCACTTCGATGCGCTTGGCCTGGCCGAGGTCAGCCAGCGTGGCTTTTTCAAGCGACATGCCCACTTCTTCAGCAATGACCTTGCCGCCGGTCAGGCAGGCGATGTCTTCGAGCATGGCTTTGCGGCGATCGCCGAAGCCTGGTGCCTTGACAGCGACCACTTTCAAAATGCCGCGTAGGGTGTTGACCACCAGCGTTGCCAAGGCTTCGCCATCAACTTCTTCAGCGATGATAAGCAGTGGGCGGCCTGCTTTGGCGACTTGTTCCAGCGTTGGGAGCAGGTCACGGATGTTGCTGATTTTCTTGTCGTAGAGCAGCACAAACGGGTTGTCCAGAATGGCAGACTGCTTTTCTGGGTTGTTGATGAAGTAAGGCGACAAGTAGCCGCGGTCAAACTGCATGCCTTCAACCACGTCCAGCTCGGACTCCAGTGATTTGCCGTCTTCAACGGTGATCACGCCTTCTTTGCCGACTTTGTCCATTGCGTCAGCAATGATCTTGCCGATGGTTTCGTCAGAGTTGGCAGAGATCGAACCGACTTGAGCGATTTCTTTGCTGGTGGTGGTGGCTTTTGACGCTTTTTTCAGCTCTTCAACCAAAGCTGTGACAGCCTTGTCGATACCGCGCTTCAAGTCCATCGGGTTCATGCCAGCGGCAACGTACTTCATGCCTTCGCGAAC
>JBBRMH010000144.1:0-10401 GCA_038230935.1 Burkholderiales bacterium
AGGCAGTCTTCCAACAGCAGGGTCAAGACCGTGATGGTGACCGACCCTGACGGTAACCACATCGCATTTGCTGAAGCCGCTGATGCCCATTTGGCGCAGTAAAACAGCCAGGCATATAAGCGGGCGCGCAAGCTCCCGATGGTTTGGACATCTTGGCCCATCATTTTTCGACTCCAACACTGACAGCGCTCACCGTTGGTATGACGCGAAGAAATCAGTTTGAGCCGGACTTGGGGTACCTGACGGGCACGGTCAGGGCAATGCTGTTGGCGATCACCGCGTTAATGCGGCTTCCAGCTCCGCCTTGTTCATCAACGACCGTCCCTTCAAACCACGCTGGCGCGCTTCGTTGCGCAGCTGGCGCACGGTGCGACCACCCGCGCCCTGGTGGGAGTGCAAGCCGCCACGACGGCCCGAGGACATGTCGTTGATTGAAGAGGCGCTTGCTTCTACGGACTCCCCGTGCTGCGCCCGCTCCTTGTTGACCACCCGTGCCGCGATCTCTTCGGCCAGAGGCAGCGGCTTGCCGTGGTCAATCAGGCTGTCCTTGATATGCGCATATTGACGCTCGCGCTTGGCGCTCCATGATTTTTGTGGCATGAAGGTTCCTTTCAGGGGCACGTTTACGGATTTTTTTGGCGTGTTGTCGAGGTGTTAGCGGTGGTGTGAAGGGCCATGTGAATCGCTTCTTCCAGCTTCTCGAAGCCGAATGAAACATCCACGTGTATGCCGTTCAGGATGAAGGTGGGCGTGGCCCGGACGTTGCTTCGCTCACCGGCGCGGCGATGCTCCTGGACGCGTTGCGTGTAAATCCGGTCTGCCATCTCGGCGTGAAAGCGAATCATGTCCAGGCCGATGGCCTGCGCATGCGCGGTCAATGCTGACATCTTCAGGTGATGCGGTGGGCTGAACAGCAGGTGGTGCATGGCCCAAAACCGGCCTTGCGCGGCGGCTGCTTCTGCGGCCTCGGCTGCCAGTTCAGCGTGTGGGTGCACCTCTACCAACGGGTAGTGTCGAAAGACAAAACGCAGGCGATTGCCGAAGGCATCCACAAGGTGTCTTGTCAGCGGTTCGGCCTGAATACACGCCGTGCATTCGTAGTCGCCGTACTCCAGCAAGGTCAGGCCGGCGTGGGGATTGCCAAGCATGTGATCAGCAGCGGACAACGCCGCTTCAGCTGCGTCGGGTTCAGTTTCGTACTTCATGTGGCAGCCTGGTTTAACGTTGCCTGCAAGCTGATCTCAGCCACGCCCGTCAGCGCCTTCGACAGCGGGCAATCGCGTTTTGCGGCGAGGGCGATGTCCTGAAACTGCGCTTCGTCGAGTCCGGGAATGATGGCTTTCAGGGTGAGCGCAATCCGGTCAATGACGAAGCCATCGCCTTGCGGCGTCAGGCGCACTTGGGCCTGGGTGTCAACCGAGACGGTGGAGAAACCTGCCTTCTCGCACGCGAACGAGAAGGCCATCGTGAAGCAGGCAGCGTGGGCAGCGCCCAGGATCTCCTCGGGGTTGGTACCACGGTGATCGTCCTCGAAGCGGCTTGCAAAACCGTAGGGGTCCTGCTTGAGCGCCCCGGTTTCGGTGCTGATCTGCCCCTGGCCCTTCTTGCCTGGGCCTTCCCAATGTACGGTGGCGGTCTTTTCGGTCATGGTGAATCCTTTTGTATGACTATCTGTTTGGTTCAGTGAAGACTTTTAGTAAGGACTTTTAGAGAATACGGCCTGACGGACGATGTCCGGGACGTTCTGCACCCGCGTCACTTCGGTCGCGGTGCCTTGGTGTGCTTGTCAGGCTGGCTCAAACGCCCGGCGCGCAGCTCTTTGACGGCGCTCACGACCGAGCGGGCCACATTGCGGGCCTCTTCCTGTACTGCGCCGTCCTTGTCCAGCGCCTCGTGGCTGTTGTAGTACGGCTCGTAGTAGCCGATGTAGCGGTCGAGCTTGGCGGTAGCGCCCGCGTCAATCAGGCCCATCCACTCCAGCCAGTCGCACAGGTTGCGCTGGTGGTCTTCAACACCTGCCACATCGCCATGCACCACCACGCCAAATGCGCGGCCCGCCAGGTGCTTGGGGAAGTCCCAGCCCTGCGCCTCAATCTGCTTGGCCTCGGCCACTGTCTTGCCGTGGGTGGTGGTGGGGTCGGGGTTGCCGCCATCGGCACATACCAGGCGATCAATCATGAGTTTGAGGGGGCTGGGCGACTGGTACCAGTAAGTCGGTGCCAGCAGGATCACGGCATGCGCTGCTACCCAGCGCTCATAGATTTCGGCCATCCAGTCGTGGGTTTGGGCCAGCGAGTGGTTGGGGTAACAGCTGCATGGCCAATGGCACAGCGGCATGGCGCTTGACACGCAGCCCTTGCACGGGTGAATGTTGCGGCCGTACTCTGAAGTCACCAGGCTCAGGTCCAGCACGTCGGCGTCCAGGCCCGCTTTTTCTACCACCTCCTTTGCAATCTCGGTCAGACGCCAGGTTTTCGATATTTCACCGGGGCAGGTGCCATCGTTGCGGGCGCTCCCGCACACCAGCAAAACACGCGACTTGGTTGCGGAATTGCCCCAGACCAGTTGAGCCTGGTCCAGGGCCTGACGGGTTGCCAGCCACTCCACCGACAACGTGTAAGCCGGATCGGCGTAACCCGGTCCGGCCAGACGCGTCAGCGGGGCTTTGCGTCCTTCGCTGTAGGCCTGCCAGGCTATTTCCTCCAGACGTGCGATGGCATCCTGCTCGGTTGCGAAAGCCGGGTCAACGAAGCCGTCCCGGTAGCGCTCGCCAAAAGTTTGTCTGGACAGCGTTGCAGGCGCTTGTCCTTTGCGAATTTCAATCATGGTGGCAACTCCTGGTTGGATACGACGTAGTCTTTGCAGAATAAGTCAGCCAGCGGGTGTTCGTCTGTGCGGAAGGCCACATAACGCGGAGATCGCTGCGCGAACGGGCCTGAGGGTTCTCGCCCCTGATGGACTGATGCTGGCTACACGCTCCGCAGTTTTAGTTTTTCCAGAACCCTGAAACAGCCCCACACACCGACCACGCCAAACAGCACCACACCCAGGCCATAGCCCGCCAGCACGCCTTTGGCACCGTACCAGTGCGCGCCCAGCCAGATGAAGGGCACCACGCCCAAGGTAGCGCGGCCCCAGTTCAGGGCGGTGGAGTACAGCACAAAGCCCAGGTTGTTGAACGCCGCATTGGCCACAAACACCGCACCGTTGAAAATAAAGCTGCCCGCCACAAACGTACAAAAGAACACAATCAGCTCACGCGCTTCGCCTTGGGCCTGAAATACGTCGGCTATCCAGTGGCTGCTCAAAGCCAGAATCAGCCACATCACCAGCACATAGACCACCACCACCTTCAGGCTGTCACGCATGGCCGAGCGCAGGCGGTCATGGCGGTTGGCACCCATGTTTTGCCCCAGAATCGGCCCCACGGAGGCAGAAAGTGCAAACAGCGCGGCAAAAGCCACCGGAATGATCCGCCCGATCACCGCCCAGCCAGCCACCGCGTTGTCGCCAAACGGGGCAATGGCGGCTGTGACAAAGGCGTTGCCTACAGGCGTGGCGATTTGCGTCAATACAGACGGCAGGCCAATCGCAAAAAAAGGCTGGATGGTCTGCCCCAGCACAGCCCGGCTGGGCCAGGCAAACAGCCCGTGTACCTTGATCAGCCCGTGCAGGCCAATGCCCAGCATGACAAACCGGGCCAAAAATGTGGCCACTGCTGCGCCATCGAGCCCCCAGCCGAAGCCGAAAATAAACAGCGGGTCCAGCACAGCGGTCGCCAGGCCCGCCCCCAGCGTGACGAACATGGCGCGCCGGGCATCGCCCAGTGCCCGCAGCAGCGCGCCCAGGCACATGCCCAGGCCCAGCACCGGCGTCGATGGCAGCACAATGCGCGTGAACCGCAGCGCCAGCTCGGCCGTGGTGCCCGTCGCCCCCAGCACGCGCAGCAGGGGGTCCAGCCACGGGTAAATCAACAGGGCCGCCAGCGTCATGGTGGCCGCCATCAGCACCAGCGAGGCACCCGCCATCTGCCTGGCCTGTTCACGCTCGCCACGCCCGAGCGCCCGCGAGGTCAGCGCGCTGACGGCAATCGCCATGCCAATGGCCAGCGACAGGATAAAAAACAGCAAGGTGCCGGCATAGCCTACCGCTGCGGCCAGTTCTTTTTGGCCAAGTTGCGAGATGTAAAACAGGTTCAGCACGTCCACTGCAAAAATCGCCAGCAGCCCGACCGAGCCAGCGGCAGTCATGCTCAGGACGTGTCGGAGGGTGGAGCCGGTGACGAATTTTCCGGGGGTACCGGGTTGGGAAGGGGCTACGGACATGGGTGGTGTTGGCAATGCATGGGTAAGGCGTGGATTAAGCCTGGCTGCAAACGATGTGGCGGCAGGCTGACGATGGCACTGGCAGACCATCATCGCTGATGGGGCCGTTTTTTCGAGATTCAGGGAGCAGTAATTTTCATAATTACGGGTAATTACCGATAATCACAGTGTCTGGGCGAGGTTATCGTTGTGTTTATGCGCCTGGTTCCCAACTCTCTCCACCATGAAGTCGCCAGTACGCTGCGCGAGCAGATTTTTGCAGGCTCGCTGGCTCCCGGCGCTTTTCTCGATGAGGCGGCATTGTGCGAGCGGCTGGAGATTTCACGCACACCCCTGCGTGAGGCACTCAAGGTGCTGACAGCTGAAGGCCTGCTGCGCCACGAGCCGCGCCGGGGTTGTTTTGTAAGGGTTGTCACCGAACAGGACCTGGACGATATTTTCCCGGTGATTGCGCTGCTGGAAGGCCGCTGCGCCTTTGAAGCGGCACGCAATGCCACCGATGCCGATCTGGTAGAGCTGACGACGCTGCACGAGCGGCTCGTCAGCCACGCCAGTGCAGGATGCATCACCGACTATTACGCCACCAATTTCGCGATTCATGAGGCGATTATCTTGCTGGCCAACAACCGCTGGCTGGCACAAAGCATTGCGGACCTGCGCAAGATATTGAAGCTCTCACGCCTGCAGTCCCTGTCTGCACCGGGGCGGCTGGCGCAAAGCCTGTCTGAACACATGACGGTGTTTGCAGCTCTCAAAAGCCGTGACAGCGAAGGGGCGGACGCTGCCATGCGCACCCACCTGACGCGCCAGCGCGAGGCCTTGCGCGAACTGGCCTGCGCGCAGCGCAGTCAGCGTTCAAGGCTGGCATCATGAGCACGCCCGACTGGCTCAACCGCAGTGTGTCGCGGTTCAGAAGTGAGAAAAAGGCATCAAAACCGCCTTCCGCCCCCGAAAATCATGGGCTGGATGCTACTAAAAAGATAGTATCTGCTGCGTCACCTGAAGCCCAGCCGTCAGGCCGTTCAACCCGCGAGCGTTTGACATCGACCTTGCGCAGGCGGGAAGAAGCCCTGTCGCCGCGTGTGCTGCGCCGTACGCTGGAAGAGCTCAAAGCCATTGTTGATCCGCAAGTCAGCGAAGTCGAAGGCGGGCGACGCGCCAAGGGCGTGGCGCTGTGGTACGCCGGTGCCGCGCTGAATGAGCGTCGCGACATGTGGCTGCTCATGAGTGAGCAGTTTGTAGCCGATGCCGCCAAGACGAAGCTGGCACAAGCCCAATTTGCTGCCGCCGTGGGCACGCCTGATGAGGCGGTGGCTGAAGTGCGCTATCGACGCGCCACAGTCTCGCCGCGCAGGCGCTTGCTCCAGCGTTTCAGCGCCTTTCCCGAGGGCATCCGTTTTCTGGTCGATTTGCGGGCCGACATGCTGCCGCACCTGAAAAGTGACAAGCGGCTGCAGGCGCTGGACCTGGAGATGGAATACATGTTTTCGACCTGGTTTGACGTGGGCTTTCTAGACCTGCGGCGCATCAGCTGGGACTCGCCCGCGTCGCTGATTGAAAAGCTCATCAAATACGAGGCGGTGCATGATATCAAGGGCTGGGCCGACGTTAAAAACCGGCTTGACTCGGACCGCCGTTGCTATGGCTTTTTTCACCCCCGCCTGCCTGAAGACCCCTTGATTTTTGTGGAAGTCGCGCTGATTGACGAAATGTCTGCCTGTGTCACCCCGCTGCTGGACGAGTCAGCGGACACAGCAGACCTGAACAAAGCCACCACCGCAATTTTTTACTCCATCAGCAACACGCAAGCAGGCCTGCGCGGTGTGAGTTTTGGTGATTCGCTGATCAAGCGGGTGGTTGAAACGCTCAAGGACGAGTTCCCCAGGCTCAAGGTCTTTGCCACGTTGTCTCCCATTCCCGGCTTCAGAGCCTGGCTGGGTAAAAACGCTGCGGCCCTGCTTGAAAAGCTCGATGAAAAATCGCGCAGCGCACTGGGCCGTGAAATCGGCTTTGAGCCGCCCGGACCCGGGCATTTTCTGGGCGCGCTTGAGAATCCGCTGCTCCTGCAAGACAACTCAAAGGTGCGCCACATGCTGCTGCGTTGTGCGGCCTGCTACCTGGGCCAGGCGCTGGACAGCGGCAAGCCCCTGGACGCTGTGGCACGCTTTCACCTGGGCAACGGCGCGCGCATAGAGCGGCTTAATTTTGCAGGTGATCCTTCAGGCAAAGGGATCAAACAGTCGTACGGGCTGATGGTCAATTACCTGTATGACCTGCGGCGTCTGGACAAACACCGGGCGCTGCTGGCACAGGGGCGAATCCCGGTTTCTGGCGATATAAAAGATTTGTATATTTGATTGCGCAAGTTCAGTGACCAAAACAGTGACCTAAAAACGGAGACAACCATGACTTTTGATTTTGAAATGAACACCCATCGCCGCCAGGTATTGCGTGCAGGTGCTGCTGGCCTCGGCATGCTTTCGCTGGGCAGCCATGCGCAGTCCGCCTGGCCCAGCAAGCCGGTCACCGTGATCGTGCCCTTTCCCGCAGGCGGGGGAACCGATGCCTTTGCCCGGCCACTGTCTGCCCAGTTTGCCAAGCAGGCGGGCAAGCCCATGATCATTGACAACCGGGGCGGCGCAGGCGGCACGGTGGGTGCCAGCATCGCGGCCAAAGCTGCGCCGGATGGCTACACCCTGTTCATGGGTGCCGTTCACCACACCATCGCGCCATCGATGTACCCCAAGCTCGACTACGACATTGAAAAAGATTTCGTACCGCTGGCGCTGATGGCCAACGTGCCGCAGGTGGTGGTCGTCAACCCCAAACGTGTTCAAGCCGGTGATCTCAAGAGCTTTGTCGAATTTGTGCGGAAAAACCCGGGCAAGCTGAACTATGGCTCGGCCGGGGCAGGCACGTCGCACCACCTCGCGGGCGAGCTGTTCAAGCAGCAAACAAAAACGTTCATCACGCACATTCCCTACCGCGGTGCGGGCCCCGCGCTGCAAGACCTGATATCGGGCAATGTGGACATGATGTTTGACGGTCTGGGTTCATCGGCTACCCACATCAAGGGTGGCCGCATCAAGGCCCTGATGGTCTCGGGCAGCAAGCGCAACCCGGCTTTTCCGGACGTGCCCTGCGCTCTGGAGGTTGGCCTGCCTGACTACACGGTCACCACCTGGTACGGCGTGTGGGCTCCCAAAGGCACGCCACCTGATGTCCAGACCCGCATTGTTGAAGAGATGCGCAAGGCCGCTGCCACCGATGAACTCAAAGCCATCTGGGCCAGCAACGGTGCCGAGCTGGGCAGTCAGACACCCGCGCAGTTTGGCGCGTTTGTCAGCGGCGAGGTCAAACGCTGGGCCGCCGTGGTTAAAACGTCTGGTGCAAAACTCGAATAATGAGCCGTGTTGAGCTGAGGGTTGCGGGCCATGTGGCCAGTGTGATGCTGGTACATCCGGGAAAATTCAACGCCATGTCGCGTGCCATGTGGCGCGAACTTCGCAGCGTGTTTGAGGCCGTCCAGCAAAACCTGGCCATCCGCTGCGTACTGATACGCGGGGAGGGCGGCCATTTTTCTGCGGGAGGCGATATTTCTGAATACGCGGGTTTTCGCTTTGAAGAAACGTCCCTGCGCGACTTTCATGAAGGTGATGTCTGGGGCGGCCTGCAGGCCATGCTGGACTGCGACGTGCCCATCGTGGCGCAGATTGAAGGCAACTGCATGGGTGCAGGTCTGGAGATTGCAAGCTGTTGCGACCTGCGCCTGGCCGCTGCCTCCGCCCGTTTCGGTGCGCCGATTGCAAAACTTGGTTTCCCCATGGCCCCACGGGAGGCCGCTCTGGTGCTCGGCGCAGTGGGTGAGCTGACGGCGCGCGAGATACTGCTGGCCGCCAGCGTGCTGGATGCGCAGGAGATGAAGCAGCGCGGCTTTTTAAACAGCGTCGTGCCAGACGCCGACATCAGCCTGGCTGTACAAAGCAGCGTTGCGCGTATGTGCAGGCTGGCACCCGCTGCGGCACGGCTGAACAAACAGTGTTTCAGGGCTCTGGGGCAGCAAACACGTGCGCTACCAGCTATTGAATTAATAGCAAAGGCATATCAGTATGCCAACACCGCCGAGCACCGGGAAGGCGTTCAGGCATTTGTTGAAAAGCGTTCGCCCAACTTTTTGTGAGGGTGGCCGGACCACAAAGCCAAATGACCAAAACCATGACAACAACTTAAAACAACAGCCACCCAATCCATGAAAAACAACAACCTGTTTGCAGCCCTGCGCGCCGCGTTTCCCGACAACCTGGATGCGGTAGCGGTAGAAACTGACAACGGCCTGGCTTACTCCTGGCGCGATCTGGAGCGCGCCACGGCCATGATGGCCAATTTACTGGTCTCGCTCAAGCTGCCCGAGGGGGCACGGGTGGCGGTGCAGGTTGAAAAGTCGGTCGAAGCCATGATGCTTTACCTGGCCACCTTGCGGGCAGGCTATGTGTTTTTGCCACTGAACACCGCTTACCAGAGCGCAGAAATCGAGTATTTCATTGGCAATGCCGAACCTGCCGTAGTGGTGTGCTCCCGCCAAAACTTTGGCTGGGTCAGCAAAATCGCGTTCAAGGCAGGCACGCAAAATGTCTTCACGCTGGACGATGACCGCACCGGCTCCTTGCTGGAGCGCGCCGCGCATTGCAGCGACCAGCACACCGTGGCTGTCAGGCAAGCCGACGACCTGGCCGCTATTTTGTACACCAGCGGCACCACAGGCCGCAGCAAGGGCGCCATGCTTTCACATGGCAACATGCTGAGCAACGCGCTGGTGCTGAAAGACTACTGGGGCTGGAAGCCCGGCGATGTGCTGATACACGCCTTGCCGATTTTTCATGTCCATGGCCTGTTTGTGGCGCTGCATGGCGCGTTGATCAATGGCAGCAAAATGATCTGGCTGTCGAAGTTTGCCCCGGCACTGGTACTTGCAAAACTGCCCGAAGCGACGGTTTTCATGGGCGTGCCGACACTGTATGTGCGTCTGCTGGCCGAGCCTGGCCTAGACAAGCATGCGGTGCGCAACATGCGGCTGTTTATCTCCGGCTCAGCGCCCTTGCTGATTGAAACCTTCACCGAATGGCAAAAGAGTACCGGTCACACGATTTTGGAACGCTATGGTATGAGCGAGACCGCCATGCTGACTTCAAACCCTTACGAGCCATCGCAAGGCGGTGAGAGGCGCGGCGGCACCGTCGGTTTTGCGCTGCCGGGGGTGGATGTGCGGGTGCAGGGTGACGATGGGCAGGCGGTGCCAACGGGTGAGATTGGCGGCATTCAGGTCAAAGGGCCAAATATTTTCAAGGGCTACTGGTGCATGCCAGAAAAAACAGCCGAAGAATTCACGCCAGACGGATATTTCAAAACCGGGGACGTCGGCAAGGTGGATGCGCAGGGCTACATCACCATCGTCGGGCGCAGCAAAGACCTGATCATCAGCGGCGGCTACAACGTCTATCCGGCGGAAATTGAGGGTTACATCAACGAGCTGTCAGGCGTGGCTGAAAGTGCACTGGTCGGCGTGCCGCATCCGGATTTTGGCGAAGTGGGTGTGGCCGTGGTGGTGGCCAAGGCCGGTGCCACGCTGGACGCTGGCCAGCTCGTGGCCGCTTTGAAGTCAAAGCTCGCCAACTTCAAGATCCCCAAGCAGTGCTTTGTGGTGGGCGAGTTGCCGCGCAACACCATGGGCAAGGTGCAAAAGAATTTGCTGCGCGAGCAACACAAGGCGCTGTTTTGTGGATGAAAGCCCCGGTCTCAGCCTTCCCCAAAGGCAGGAAGGCTTGGGGCCCAGGCTTGACGGGTGTGATCGGGATGGGTTTCAGCGGCGCAGCAGGGTTGTGGTCGTGGCCACAGCCGCAGGCATGAGCGTCGCTGGAGGGTGTCGCGTAGGGTTGCTAACAGCTCAAATATATATAGACACTCGTAGACATTGATACTAAAATTTAGCCTATGAAACTGAGTGTTTGGGCAGAACTTCAAGGCGTCAGCTACAAGACTGCGTGGCGGATGTGGAAAGCTGGCTCGTTGCCTGTTCCGG
>JBBRMH010000145.1:0-10392 GCA_038230935.1 Burkholderiales bacterium
ATCCGTTCTTATTGCGCCACCATGCACAAGCAAGGGGGAAATGTCTTTGAGGCGCTTGTCGCCACCTTCAAGGGCACGACCCTTCAGCCAAGCTTCGCCTGAGTCTTGTGCAAGCGCCTACAACTGGGCTGAGTAGTTACCAATGATATTTGAACTATGGAAACAACTTCGATTAATTCTGTCATTAGCCTGCTTGACGAAGCCGCCGCCGTCAGGGCGCTGGCCGCACTGGCGCAGCCCCAGCGACTGCGTGCCTTTCGCGCCCTGGTCGAGGCTGGACCAGACGGGCTGACACCCGGCGTGATGGCTGAAAAGCTCGGCGTGGCACCCAGCGCCCTGTCTTTTCACCTCAAGGAACTGGCGCATTCAGGCCTGGTCAGCAGCGAAGCGCGTGGCCGCAACCTGATTTACCGCGCGTGTTTTGGCCACATGAACGCGCTGTTGGGCTATCTGACAGCGCATTGCTGCCAGGGGCAGGCGTGTAGTGGGTACTGAAGCGGATTTTTATAACGACAAAGCCAGGAGTAGCGCAGTCCATTAACGCAGAGGCGCAGAGAACGCAGAGTTGCGCAGAGGAAACAAATAAACTGATTTTTTAACTCTGCGGCCCTCTGCGTTCTCTGCGCCTGTGCGTTGAAGGTTTTAAGCTTCTTTGGCCAGACACCCAGTAGCTACTTGCACAAGCAGCTACTGATTTCATAGCAATTTCATTTCCTGACAATTCTCCTTCGCCACTTTCACGCCAACAACCTGAAGAGCCCAAACCATGTCCGATCCCAACACAAAACCCATCAACGTTCTGTTTTTATGCACCCACAACTCGGCCCGCAGCATTCTGGCGGAAGCGGTTCTGAACAGCATGGGCCAAGGCCGTTTCAAGGCTTTTTCAGCCGGCAGCAGCCCGCGTGAGAACCAGCAACCCAACCCGATGGCGTTAAAAACGCTGGCGTCGGTCGGTATTTCAACCAACGGCCTGCGCAGCAAAACCTGGGATGAATTTGCCACAGCGGATGCACCGCACATGGACCTGGTCATCACGGTTTGCGACAACGCCGCCGGTGAAGTCTGCCCGTTCTAGCCCGGCCATCCCGCCACTGCCCACTGGGGTTACGCCGACCCGTCTGCCATGGAAGGCACAGATGCACAAAAAATGCAGGCCTTCTACCAGACCCTGTTGGCCATCAAACGCCGCCTGGAACTGCTGACCAGCCTGCCTGCCGCCAGCCTGGAGCGTCTGGTGCTTGAAAAGTCTGCCCGAGAACTTGCCAACGCCTGAAACCCAGACAGACATTGACCGACAGGACACCACCGTGCTCGCTGCAATTTCAATTTTTATCGTCACCCTCACGCTGGTGATCTGGCAGCCCCGCGGCCTGGGCATTGGCTGGAGCGCCAGCTTTGGGGCTGTGCTGGCGTTGCTGGCAGGTGTGGTGCAACTGACCGACATACCCGTGGTGTGGCATATCGTGTGGAACGCCACCGCCACGTTTGTGGCCATCATCATCACCAGCTTGCTGCTCGACGAAGCCGGTTTTTTTGAATGGGCCGCCCTGCATGTGGCGCGCTGGGGCGGTGGCCGGGGCCGCAACCTGTTTGTGCTGACCGTGCTGCTGGGGGCCGTGGTGTCCAGCCTGTTTGCCAACGATGGCGCGGCGCTGATCCTCACGCCGATTGTCATGGCCATGCTGCTGGCGCTGGGGTTTTCTGCTGCGGCCACGCTGGCGTTTGTGATGGCCGCCGGCTTTATTGCCGACGTGGCCAGCTTGCCGCTGGTGATCTCCAACCTGGTCAATATTGTCTCCAGCGATTTTTTCAAGGTTGGCTTTAACCGCTACGCGTCTGTGATGGTGCCGGTCAACATCGCAGCCGTTGTGTCGGCGCTGGCGGTGCTGCTGCTGTACTTCAGGCGTGACATTCCAGCCCACTACAACGCGGCAGCCCTGCGCCAGCCGCACGAAGCCATCAAGGACATGGCAACCTTTCGCATGGGCTGGGTGGTGCTGGGGCTGCTGCTGGTCGGCTTTTTCGCTCTGGAGCCGCTGGGCGTGCCGGTCAGTGCGACTGCGGCGGTGTGTTCGGCGCTGCTGCTGGCCGTGGCAGCGCGTGGCCGTGTCATCAGCGTCAGCCGGGTGTTGCGCAGCGCGCCCTGGCAGGTGGTGGTGTTTTCACTCGGCATGTACCTGGTGGTGTACGGCCTGCGCAACCAGGGGCTGACGGCGTATCTGGCGACGCTGCTGGACCGTTTTGCCAGCGGCGGTGTGTGGGGCGCGGCTTTTGGCGCCGGGCTGCTGGCGGCGCTGCTGTCGTCGGTGATGAACAACATGCCCACCGTGCTGATTGGCGCGCTGTCGATTGACGCCAGCCACGCCAGCGGCGCAGTCAGGGAGGCGATGATCTACGCCAACGTGATCGGCTGCGACCTGGGGCCCAAAATCACCCCGATTGGCTCGCTGGCCACGCTGCTGTGGCTGCATGTGCTGGCCGGCAAGGGTCTGAAGATCAGCTGGGGTTACTACTTCAAGGTCGGCTTGGTGCTGACGACTCCGGTGCTGCTGACGACGCTGGCCGCCCTGGCGCTGCGACTGACGCTGGGCGGCTGAATATCAGTCGTTTGCTGCATTTTCAGTAGCGCGCAGCGCACGACCACTATGCTGCAAAGGCCAGTTTAGTTGATGACAGCCGGCTTGCCCTTAAAGCAACCCACGGTGTACGGGAGCTCTTTGGTCTGGTGGCAGTGGTACTGAATATGACAAGTCATGGCATGTTCAACGCCAATCATCAACTTTGTAGCTCGAGGGCGAACCGGTCGATTCTTCTTGCCACATACCATGGTGCGTTCAAGGCATATGGGGGCGCTACGCCAATCATTTAGAACTCGGCCTAATCCGGAACGCTTGTTTTTTCGCTGCAGGCCAGACAAACTCTCTCACAGACAATGTTCAGCAGATTCGTTGTGCATGCGACGGTCTGTGGATTCAGGAGTTCACCATGCTGACACGTGCGCAGTTTGTTACGTTTTTGACAGCGAGAGACTACTTCATCTATCTGGGCGCGCCTTCACGTGTGCGTACGCAAAGTTCAATGCTGCCGGTGGTCAATGCTGTTGTCGTGTTCGAGGCTGCCGGTACAGGGGCCAATTTGCTCATCCTGATACAGGCCATTGGCCTTGTGCCCACTGCAAAAAAGATCAAGTACGCCGCTGCGTTAACGCAGTTGTACAACAGCTTTCCCAACCCTGTTTATGTCACTGTGAACCCATTTACGCTGCATGTCATTGCTGCGCCGGGTATCGGTGTCATCCGGTCAAACAATGTGCCTTCGCATCAGACGGATGCCATACTGGCCTTGCAACAGTTAAACGTATTTGTAGCAGGCCAGACACTGCTGCAGAGTCTGTGCGCTGAAGTGGTTGCCGGACATCGTGTTGGCATAGGCGATGCTGCAGGTACCGCCAGCGGAGGCAATGAATGCGCGATCGTCAACGGAATGCCCGATGATTACCTCACGGACCTTGCAGGCGCACTGATTGGCAATTTTGGCGTTGTAGGCAACTGCATTGGGCTGGCGATGACAGCTATGGGGCATGCGCCTGCGGTGGCGGCTGGCGCGTCATACACCTGGCTCCAAACCCAGATCAACAACACACCTATATACCGGTTGCAAGGCGTGCCCAGTGTCATTGCCTCGTCAACCACATGGGGTGTGAACTGGATCAATGCGGCGACTCTGCGCAGCTGGGTCGAGGCAACAGCCGTCTTTCCGGCAGGGGTTGCCCTGGCGGCTGTGGACGATGCCAAACTGGTCATTGGAATGGTGCTGAACGCCGGTGCGACCCGGAGCATAGGCGGGCATACCCGGGCGCGCTGGAACGCCTCTAACCTGACGTCTGCCGGAACTGCAAGACCCCCGTATATCGGACTCGGTCATGAACTGATCCATGCCCTGCACAACATGCGCGGCGAACAGCCTGGGGTAGAAAATGGCCTCACAACGCCGTTGTACGAATACCTGTGCGTAGGTTTGGGTGCTTTTGCTGCGTTTCCGAACACGGAAAACGCTTTGCGCGCTGGTGCCGGGGTCGCACTACGGCCTTATTACACGCCGTAATGCGCTGTATGGGCTATGCCGATGGTGCCTCGATCACACAACTGCAGCGCCTGCTCGGGTTTAGCCGACCAATGATCTACCGGTGCATGGACAAGGCGCTGGCCGCAGGTGTGCAGATGGGCCTGAAGGACAAGTACCACCGGCCACACGCTCCCGAGATCAGCGAGGAGGCCAAGGCGTGGGTGGTCAGCTTGCGGGCTACCTCACCGGCAGCGAGCTGGGCCTGCAAGGCCTGAATCTCCGCATCTTTGCGCGCCGCAGCGCCTTGCAGCGCATTGGCGAGCTTGGCCTCAGCCAAGGCAATCGCGCCCTGCTTTTCCCGCTCGGCCAGCTCCAGCCGCTCATGCAACTGCTTGTCAAAATCGCCATCACGCACCTGCTTGAGGATGTCGGCGTACCCCGCTTCGTCGATCTTGAAGGCTTTGTTGCAGTGGGGGCAGATGATTTCATGCATGGGAATGGGCTACTTCTTGATGGTTGGGCGGGTACGCGGTTAGCGCAGGCTTAAGTGCATAAATTGTGCTGTAGCCCCTGTGGAATATGCGCAAGCAGCTATAAAAATAGTAGTAACAAGCGCCGCCTGGTCAATCACCAACCAGCAAAGCAGCTTGCACCAGCGCGGGGAGCAGATTGTCACGTAACTCCGTCACCACATCGCCCAGCGGCACGGTAGCCAAATCGTTCTTCCTCAAGAACGCTGCCCACAGCGCCTGGCGTGATGCATCGTTGGCAAACTCGTCGCTCAGACCCATGGGCAATGTGATTGGAATCGCAGTAGCGCGGCGCTGGAACGTGGCGGCTATGGCAGTGGCCAGGACCGTGGTGTCCAGCGTTTCGCGCTCTAACAAAATCCATACGTCCAGATAGTCCTTCACGCGGCTGTTGGTCATGCCCAGCAGCACCATGGCGTGCAGCCTCTCTGCCACCACGCTGGCGGTGTCAAACACCATGCCGTCTGCTGCCGCTACAGACACGATTTCTCGGAACGTCTGCGCGATGGACGCCAGATCGCTCGCGCCAAAGCCCAGCAAATCCACATCCCGTGTGGGCCGGTGCGGCATGGCGTACCGCAGGTTAAACAGCATCGCGCCTTTGAGCACAAAGTGATCGGCGTGTGCAGACTGCCCCAGCCGGTACAAAAACCGCTCCAGCGCATAGCGCACCAGCATGGCGTTGAAGTCGCTCTGCTCGGCCTTGGCGATGTTGAGCAGGCGTGCGCGCACCGATGCGGCCAAATCCTGTGCGTTCTTTGGCGCCATCTAGACCCCGTGCCCCAAAGCTTCCAGATACGGCCGCATCACATTGGCCACGCGGCACACCTTGGCAAACTGCCACAGCTCGTCGGCGCTGGCCTTGCGGGTGGTCAGGGTTTCTCTCAAAGCCTCTAACGCCACATCCAGCCCCACCGTGTTGCGGTGTTTGAAGCAATCGGCCACCGTCTTGGCCACGCCATATACGCGCAGCGCCACCTGCTCCGCCTGCACCACCTCTATGCCCTGGGCATAGGCGTCGCCCGAGAACTGCACCATCTTGACCGGCGGGTAATCCATCTTGGGCGCATGGCTGCCCTGCGGCATGGCGATCCACACCTGGCGCGGCAACTGCGTGGTGAGCCCGTGAATCTGCAAGGCCGTAGCTAAGCAAAACACCGCCTGCGGCACCTTGACCGCAATGGTGGCCAGGCTCTCGTGCTCGGCCCCCTGCGTGCCTGGCAGCCGGTACACCCCGCGCCCTACTCGCTCCAATTCACCGCTGGCGGTTAGCCGCGTCAGCACCACACGCGCAATGCCCAGCGCTTGCAAATGGCTGGCGCGCAGAAGCCCTTGCTGTGCGGCAAGGGCGAGTACGCGCCGGGATTGGGTGTCGGTGGGCATGGGGTGGGAGTATGTTCCGTTTTGGCGTTAATTTCAAACGGATTGCGTGATTTTGGAACAACCTGTAGCGATCCGCGTATGGTTTAGTACCGAAATTGGCATCTGGACCTCGTGGAATATGCACATTCAGCTATCAAAAGCAGAGCAAATTTAGCTTCCATGCGGTGAATAACCTATTCATTCGCCGCAAATAAAGCAGGGAATAAGGCGCACAATCGCCGCATGCACCTCCACAAACCCCAGCAGCGCCGCACCTACCTCTGGCAGCGCCCCGACTGGCCGCAGTGGCGGTTTGACGTGGCTGTACTGGCCTCACCGCTGGCGCAGGTGCACCGCGCGCAGGGCCATCTGGCGGGCCGCATGGCCGAGTTGGGGCTGGCGCAGCGCCTCCAGGCCACGCTGCAAGCCCTGACTCAAGAAGTCATCACCACCAGCGCCATCGAAGGCGAGGCGCTGAATCTGGACATCGTGCGCTCCTCCATCGCCCGCAGGCTGGGGGTGGACATCGGCGCGCTGGCGCCAGCCGACCGCCATGTAGACGGCGTGGTGGACATGGTGCTGGACGCTACCCAGCAACACGCCCAGCCGCTCACCACCGAGCGTCTGTTCGGTTGGCACGCCGCCCTGTTCCCCACCGGCTACAGCGGTAGGGTGCGCATCCAGGTGGGTACGTGGCGCAACGATGCAGCCGGCCCCATGCAAGTGGTGTCCGGCCCCGTGGGCAGAGAGAAGGTGCACTTTGAAGCCCCACCCGCCACCGCATTGCCTGCAGAGACAGCCGCCTTTTTGCAATGGTTTAACGCTGCTCCGGCGGGTGACGCCTTAATCCACGCCGCTCTAGCCCACCTGTGGCTGGTCACCCTGCACCCGTTTGACGACGGCAACGGCCGCATCAGCCGCGCCGTGGGCGACATGGCGCTGGCTCGCGCTGAAGGCACAGCACAACGCTTTTACAGCCTCAGCGCCCAGATACAGCGCGAGCGCAAACAGTATTACGACCAACTGGAAGCCACCCAGCGCGGCGCGCTGGATGTCACGCCGTGGCTGGGCTGGTTTTTGGCCTGCATGTTGCGCGCCGTGCAGGGTGCCGATGGGCTGCTGGCGGGCGTGCTGGACAAGGCCCAGTTCTGGCAGCGCTGGGCGGGCACGCCCATGAATGCGCGGCAGACGCTGGTGCTGAACAAAGTGTTGGACGGCATGGAGGGCAAGCTGACCAACGCCAAGTGGGCGGCGATTGGCAAATGCTCTGGGGACACGGCGCTGCGGGATATCAACGATTTGCTGGCGCGTGGGGTATTGCGCAGGCTGGAGGGTGGGGGGCGTAGTACGGGGTATTTGTTGGTCAAATAGGGTTATAGCCCCCGTGGAAACTGCGTAAGCAGCTATCAACAATGTAGCAATTCGGCACACCTCCCGAAATCCCAGCGGCCCTAATCAGTCTCAGCCGCGTTCATAGCCCCCGGCAGCTCCGCAAACTTTGCCGCCATCGTGGGGTTGCCCCGTGTGAGCTTCTTGATCGTCAGATCGTCGGCCTTGTCGTTGGCCAGGCGCAAATTGTTGGCTGACTTGTGCAGCGCTTCCTTGGTTTTTTCCAGATCCTTGATCGCATCGTCGATGCGCCGAACAGCTTCTTCAAAGCCTTCGGAGGCCAGGCGCCAATTGCGCCCAAACGCCGACTTGAATTCGTCGAGCTGGGTTTCTAACTTCGTGATGTCCACGTTCTGCGAGCGCACCAGCGCCAGCTCGGACTTGTACTTCATCGCGTTCAAAGCGGCCTTACGAAGCATTAGGCAGCAGCGTGATCAGGGGCACAAAGAACTGCGGCCGTACCACGTACAACTGAGCAGCAGCTTGCTGCGCCTTGCGCGCTCTCTCCAACTCGTTTTGTAGCTCGTTCGCCAGCCCATCGCGCTCTTTGCTCACCGCGCCCAAAGCCTCCGCCACCGCCAGCTTGCGGGCTACCTCACCGGCAGCGAGCTGGGCCTGCAAGGCCTGAATCTCCGCATCTTTGCGCGCCGCAGCACCTTGCAGCGCATTGGTGACCTTGGCCTCGGCCAAGGCTATCGCGTCGCGCTTTTCTCTCTCGGCCAGCTCCAGCCGCTCGTGCAGCTGTTTGTCAAAATCGCCATCGCGCACCTGCTTGAGGATGTCGGCGTACCCTGCCTCGTCGATCTTGAAGGCTTTGCTGCAGTGGGGGCAGTTGATTTCGTGCGTGGCGACTGGACCTATTCTTGTTGGTTGGACGGGGATCTGTCTGAGCATACCGGCCCAGTTCACCAAAGCCGTGGGCGACATGGCACGGGCGCGCGGCATGATGCAACTGGCCCGCGACACCGGCATCATCCGCGAAGGGCTTTACAAGGCACTGGGTGAACAAGGCAACCCCAGCTTTGCAACTGTCGTCAAAGTGATGCACGCGCTGGGCTTGCAGTTCAATTCGGCGCAGGGTTGAGTGCAAAATCCGGCTATGGCCCAATTGGAGTGTGCGCAAGAAGCTATCTAAAACAGAGCAATTTCAATGAAGTTTTAGCCAATATCTGCTCCATTCATTGGCCAAAACGCGGCGAATGGCCACTATTGCCAACACCATCGAAGGTGAGCAAATCACGCCTGTGCGTCGGTTTGGCTGGCACTCGGCACTCAATGCACATTTTCCCAGACTCGCGTCGTTGGATTTGGCAAACTTCAGGCGGGGTCGCGAGCAACTTCTTCGTGAAGGCGGCAAAAATGAACAGACAGCTTCAGGATGAAAAGGTAGAACCCCACATTGCTTAACGCAAACAATTTCGTCTTTTTATTCCGCGCTAAAAACGCTTGCGACGGAACTGTATGGATATCGTCGAGCAATGCAACGTAATCATCTTCAAGGTTCGCCCCCTTTGGGAAGTAAACCAAAGAGGTGACTCTTTGCTCCTTGATCGCCACCACCTTGGTTTCAATCTGCTTTTGATCGAGCCCAGCATTCGTCAATAAATCAATGTATCGCTCAAGTTTGACCATGGAAGCAAAAGAAAGTTTTGTCGGAAGGTCTCGCTTGTTTTCAGGGGCGACATCACAGCTATTTGATAAGCGCTCCCCAACAAGTTTCTCCGTAGTATTTCAGGAGAATTCCATTTTGTACTTCTCACCAAAGCCGTCCAGGATTTCCTCCACATCCGATTGCAAAGTCTGGGCATCACGGCTTTTGTAGGCCATCCATTCATATTTCATCTTGTGCCACAGCTTCTCGATTCGATTGAGCTCCGGGCTGTAGGGCGGCAGGAAGTACAACCTCAAACCCTTGTCCTGTAGCACCCGCAGCAGCGGTGCTGCATCTTTGGCCTTGTGAATTGAGGCATTGTCCAGAATCACGACTAAAGGCTTGCCCACATGCTCCATCAACAGACCCAGGAAGCCAGTAAACAGCAGTGCTGTCATGCTTTGCCAAAGTTTGGCTGCAAACAACTCGCCGTTTGAGAGCAAGGCTGCCACCACATTGAGACGCTTACCCCGATGGGCCGTGCTTTTATGACATTGGCCTTGTGGTGTCCAGGCGCTGCGATTGGGCGGTGTTTGCTCAAACCCAGCCTCATCACAATAGGCTACATCGATTTGCCCCTTGTCAGCTGCTACCAACAGCTCTGCGATATCTGATTGGGCCTGACGAAACCTTACCTCATCACGCTTTTTTTTAAGCTGTGACGGGTGCGTTTCCAAACAAGCCCCATCTGCTTGAGCTGCGTGGCCAGTGTGTTCGGATGAACCAGTACACCGAACTCTTCATGCAATCGCGTGAGCAACTGCCGCGCTGTCAGCGCCTCTTGGCTCGCCCATAGCTTGAGTTGCTCTTTTTGTGCCGCACTGACCTTGGGCGGCGCGCCACTGCGGTGTTTATCTGCCAGTGAGGCAAAACCGCGCTTAAGCCAGTTTTTACGCCTGTCATAGACAGTGTCCAGGTGCAGCTGCTGCTTACTGCTTGCTGCTTATCTCCCGTGCTTTACAGCCTTCGCTGAAATACAGCAGTGTCTGGGCTCGCTCACGCATGCGCCAGTCTCGTCCTTTGCCCACTATCTTGACCAAATCGGCCCTGTCTTGCTCTGTCAACTCCAGCACCTTGCGCTTGTTTTCCATCAGTGTCCGCCGTTTTGTTTAACCAGCCTATTTTACGGATAAACTTTCTAAGGAGCGCTTAGCTTCGGTGCGTTGGTCATGCCAGCCTTCTCCCAACCCCACCCCCATCAGCAACCTCTGCGTAGCCCGCTTAGCCCATTTCGTTATACACAACTCGCGACACAATTGAGTCTAAGCAAAAGTTGAAGGAAACCGATGGGCTGGGCAGAAACCGAATTTGAAACGATAGATCTTGGAGACGAGCGGCGCAACAAGCGGGCCATCCGGCTCATTGAGCGCTTGAGCGCCCAGCCCACGGCCA
>JBBRMH010000146.1:0-10338 GCA_038230935.1 Burkholderiales bacterium
AAGACAGGCCATGGACGATCCTATTCTTACGATAGACGAGAGAGAAGCCATCAACAGTGGCCGCTGGTTTTCAACCCTGTCACCCTCGCTGAGACACGACATACTTCGATGCGCCTACGTCAAACGTTACGCCGACGGCGGCCTGATTGCCGCCCGGGGCGAACCGCCAGAAGAGTGGATCGCCTGCGCCAGGGGTGCGGTGCGGGTCAGCTCCACGTCGATTTCGGGCAAGCAGATCACGCTGACTTACGTCGAGCCTGGCATCTGGTTTGGCGACATTGCGATTTTCGACGGCGACCGGCGCACGCACGACGCGTATGCGCATGGCCCAACTACCATTTTGTGCGTGGCCAAAGCCGACTTCAGAAAAATCCTGGCCCTGCATGTCGAGCTGTACGAAGCCATGCTGCGCCTGCATGCACGCCGTCTGCGTCAGCTTTTCGGGCTGGTGGAAGACCTGAACACGCTGCCCCTGCGTGCACGGCTCGCCAAGCAGCTGCTGCACCTGGCGCGCAGCTATGGCGTGCCCAGCCTGTCCGACAACAGCGAAATACGCATTGGCCTGCAACTGGCACAGGAGGAGCTGGCCCAGCTGCTGGGGGCATCGCGCCAGCGCGTCAACCAGGAGCTCAAAGCCATGGAACGCGAGCATGTCATACGCATCGAGCCTGCGGGTCTGGTGGTACGCAACCGCGAGGCCTTGTTGCGCATTTCTGAAGCTGATCTCGAAAAATAAGCCCATCGCAGTCCGTACCACCCTGACGCATCCTCATGACCAACTTCGACCACTTCACCGGCACCCGAGCCGTCTCCAGCCAGCACGCGTTTGACGTGGACGCCCTCACCCACTACCTGAGTGTGCATCTGGCGGGCTTTGAAGGCCCCTTGACTGCCGAGTTGTTCAAGGGGGGGCAGTCCAACCCGACCTACAAGCTGATGACGCCCGGCAAAGCCTACGTGATGCGCGCCAAGCCCGGACCTGTGGCCAGGTTGCTGCCGTCCGCGCATGCGGTCGAGCGTGAGTTCAAGGTCATGAAGGCGCTGCAGGGCTCGGATGTGCCCGTCGCCACCATGTATTGCCTGTGTGAAGACGAGTCCGTCATCGGGCGCGCCTTTTATGTGATGGCGTTTGTAGAGGGACGCGTGCTGTGGGACCAGTCGTTGCCCGGCATGAGCAACACCGAGCGCAGCGGTATTTACCGTGAGATGAACCGCGTCATTTCAGCCCTGCACAAGGTGAAATTTGCAGAACGCGGTCTGGCCGATTTTGGCAAACCCGGCAATTACTTCGAGCGCCAGATCGGCCGCTGGAGCAAGCAGTACGCAGCCTCCATCACTACGCCCATCCCCGAGATGGACCTGTTGATGCAGTGGCTGCCCGCCAACATTCCCCTGACGGCGCGTGATGAGGCGATGGCCTCCATCGTGCATGGTGATTTCCGGCTCGACAACCTGATGTTCCACCCCACCGAGCCGCGCGTGCTGGCGGTGCTGGACTGGGAGCTGTCCACTCTGGGGCATCCGCTGGCAGACTTCTCCTACCACTGCATGGCCTGGCATATTCCGCCCGGTGCATTTCGCGGTATTGGCGGGCTGGACATTGCCGCACTGGGCATTCCTGACGAGGCTGACTACATCAGGCTGTACTGCGAGCGCACCGGCATCACCACGCCGGAAGCACTCAAGGCCGACTGGAACTTCTACCTCGCCTACAACCTGTTCCGGCTGGCGGCCATTTTGCAGGGCATTGCCAAACGGGTTGAAGCCGGCACCGCGTCCAGCGCGCAGGCTGTGGCGTCTGCCGCCGGCGCGCCCGTGCTGGCCAAAATGGCCTGGAACTTCGCACTCAAAAGCCAGCAGCAGTCACGCTGAGACCCATCGACAGCAACCCACATTTATAGACTTTTCAATCAGGAGACCACATGGACTTTAATTTCACTCCCAAAGTACAAGAGCTGCAGGCCCGCCTGCTGGCATTCATGGACGCGCACATTTACCCGAACGAGGCACGCTTTTTCCGCGAAATCGCTGAAAACCGTGCCAGGGGCAATGCGTGGATTCCCACCACCATCATTGAAGAACTCAAGCCCAAGGCCCGCGCTGCCGGTTTGTGGAACCTGTTTTTGCCGCACTCACCGCGTGCGCCTGAGGGGCTGTCCAACCTTGAATATGCGCCGCTGTGTGAAATCATGGGCCGCGTGCCGTTTGCTGCCGAGGTTTTCAACTGCTCCGCACCCGATACCGGCAACATGGAAACCATTGCCCGCTACGGCTCGGAAGCCAACAAGGATAAATGGCTTGACCCGCTGCTGCGCGGCGAGATCCGCTCCGCCTTTTTGATGACCGAGCCTGACGTTGCCTCGTCGGACGCCACCAACATCGAGTGCCGCATTGAACGCGATGGCGATGCGTATGTGCTGAACGGCCTCAAGTGGTGGTCGTCAGGCGCCGGCGACCCGCGCTGCGCGATCTACATCGTGATGGGTAAAACCAACCCGGATGCTGGTCGTCACGAGCAGCAGTCCATGATTCTGGTGCCGTCAAACACGCCAGGCATCACCGTCATTCGCCCGCTCACTGTGTTTGGCTACGACGATGCACCGCATGGCCACATGGAAGTGCGTTTGACCAACGTGCGCGTACCGATTGACAACCTGCTGCTCGGGGAAGGCCGTGGTTTTGAAATTGCCCAGGGTCGCCTTGGCCCCGGACGCATTCACCACTGCATGCGCACCATTGGTTGCGCTGAACGGGCACTTGAGTTGATGTGCAAACGCCTGAACAGCCGCGTCGCGTTTGGCAAACCGATTTCGCGCCAGTCAGTCTGGCAGGAGCGCATTGCCGAGTCACGCTGCATGATCGAGCAGGCCCGCCTGCTGACGCTCAAGGCAGCCTACATGATGGACACCGTCGGCAACAAGGTCGCCAAGGCCGAAATTGCCATGATCAAGGTCGTCGCTCCCAACATGGCCTGCCAGATCATTGACTGGGCGATTCAGGCCCACGGCGGTGGCGGTGTGTCAGACGACTTCCCGCTGGCTTATGCCTACGCGCACCAGCGCACCCTGCGCTTAGCCGACGGCCCAGACGAGGTACACCGCGCGTCCCTGGCCAAGCTGGAGCTGGCCAAGCACCTTTTGATGCCTGGTGAGGTTGAGATGCCCGTCACGCGGGGCTCATAACTGCGCCCAGACAACTTGGTGAGGCTGCCAGACAGTGTGCCCCTTTTTAAGCAATGGATGGGTGCAAGGCTACACTCCCGCCTGTTATAAAAACAGTCATGGACGTCTCGCCTTGTTTAAAACATTTCTTCACTGTAACGCTGCTTATTTGATAGCGTGCAGCTCCCGTATTTCCTGCCCGAAGAGCTGATTACATGCATCAATTCGACGTGGTAGTCATCGGTGCAGGAGCGGCAGGCCTGTTTTGTGCAGGCGTGGCAGGCCAGCGGGGTCTTAAGGTTCTTCTTCTCGACCACAGTGAAAAAGTCGCCGAGAAGATCCGCATCTCAGGCGGCGGGCGCTGCAACTTCACCAACCGGGAGGTCACGCCTGCGAACTTTTTAAGTGACAACCCACATTTTTGCCGCTCAGCCCTGTCACGCTACACCCCGCAGGACTTCACTGCCCTGCTGCACAAGCACGGTGTGCCGTTTCATGAGAAACACAAGGGCCAGCTTTTTTGCGACCGCTCTGCCGACGAGGTGATCAACCTGCTGCTGGCCGAGTGTGCGCTGGGCGGTGTCACACGCTGGCAGCCATGCAGCATCAAAAGCATCGCTGTGGCAGGAAACACGGGCGCTTGCAGCTATCAAATTGAGAGTGACCGGGGCGTGATAGAAACGCCGCAAGTCGTCATCGCCACAGGCGGGCTGTCGATCCCCAAAATAGGCGCGACAGATTTTGGCTACCGCACAGCGCAGCAGTTTGGCCTGCGCATGGTGGAACCCCGGCCCGCACTGGTGCCCCTGACATTCGACGGCGCAGACTGGGCACCGTTTGCCCAGTTGGCCGGGCTGGCGTTGCCGGTATTGATAGAGACCGGCGCACCCGACGCCACTCCCAAACAACGCAAAAAAGCCACCGTGTTTTCAGAAGACCTGCTGTTCACACACCGGGGCCTGAGCGGCCCGGCCGTGCTGCAAATTTCAAGCTTCTGGCGTGAAGGCGAGCCGGTGCGGGTCAATCTGGCACCCGGCAAAGACCTGACCACCACGCTGCAGCAGGCCAAAGCCAGCTCTAAAAAGCTGATCGCCAACGAGCTGGCCAGCCTGGTGCCCAGCCGCCTGGCCGACGCCTGGGTCAGCAGCGAGCCCGCCTTGCAGCGCCCGATTGCCGACGTCACCGACAAAGCCCTGCAAGCCGTAGCCCAGCGCCTGACAGACTGGCAACTCACCCCGAACGGCTCTGAGGGCTATAAAAAAGCAGAAGTCACCGCAGGCGGCGTGGATACGCGCGACCTGTCCTCCCAGACCATGGAATCAAAACAGCCCGGCCTGTATTTCATCGGCGAAGTGGTCGATGTCACCGGCTGGCTGGGCGGCTACAACTTTCAGTGGGCCTGGGCCAGCGGCTTTGCCTGCGCACAAGCTCTGATACCCGCAAAAGCAACCATCACCTGAACCTGAACCCAAGGCCAGCAGGGGCCACGGAACCGGCTTTGCCGGGCCGCAGGCTGAAGACTGCGGCTCCGGGCACGCCTGCGCGTGCTTGGACAGGCTTCAGATGCGCCGCCTCTGGCGGTGTGGCACCCTGCAAGGGCAGCGGCCCCCTCGGGGCTGGAGCCTGCGGCTCCGAACCTGCTTGAGCAGGTTTGGACAGGCGCCAGAAGCGAAGCCTCTGGCGAGCGGCGGCCTGCAAGGTGCAGGGCGCTACACGAAGTGAGCAACCGTGGGGGTGCTACAATCTTAGGCTTTGCTAGCAAACCCGCGTCCGGCCTGATTCTGATCAGATCACTAAAGGCGCAAAATTTTTGGACCCCTTCATCAATGACGACCATTCGCGTAAAAGACAACGAGCCCTTCGACGTAGCCCTGCGCCGCTTCAAACGCACCATTGAAAAGCTCGGCCTGCTGACCGACCTGCGCGCACGCGAGTTCTACGAGAAGCCAACGGCTGAGCGCAAACGCAAGAAGGCCGCTGCTGTCAAGCGCAACTACAAACGCATTCGCTCAATGCAATTGCCTAAAAAGCTGTATTGACCGGTATTGCCTCACGGCAATTCAAAAGCCCGCCCAGAAACACTCTGGCGGGCTTTTTGCATTTTTGACCTATCTGACCTGCAACACCTGTTTTAACTGGAGACACCCCCATGCTACTGAAAGACAAAATCACCGAAGACATGAAAACCGCCATGCGTGCCAAAGACAGCGAGCGCCTGGGCACCATTCGCCTGCTGCTGTCAGCCATCAAGCAAAAAGAAGTCGATGAACGCGTGGTGGTTGACGACGTGATGACCATCGCCATCATTGACAAAATGATCAAGCAGCGCAAAGACAGCATTGACGCCTTCACCAAAGCCGACCGGAAAGACATGGCCGACAAGGAAGCCGCAGAGATCACGGTACTGACCGCCTACCTGCCCGCCCGCTTGAGCGCAGACGAGGTGCTAAGCGCCGTCAAAGCCATTGTGGCCAACCTGGCAGAATCCTCAGGCACCAAAATCGGCCCGGGCGACATGGGCAAAGTCATGGGTGCAGCCAAAGCCCAGCTCGCAGGCAAGGCCGACATGGGCCAGGTCTCAGCCGCCGTCAAAGCTGCCTTGGCTGATTGACTGACTAACCGTCGCCACTGTGCCTACATTCCCCGTTTTTGCAAGCAGAGGCCGCAGAACCGGCTTTGCCGGGCTGCAGGCGCAGCGGCCCCCTCGGGGCTGAGCGCTGCGGCTCCAAATCCGCCTGCGCGGATTTGGACAGCGCGAAGGGCGAGTGCCTCTGGCACGCGCATGTCCAGGGAGTTACACGAAGCGAACGACCGTGGGGGCCATCAACTGCCGGCGACCTTCATCCGGTTCACCAGAATGGACCCGACAGTTTTGGCCCCGTAGTTATAGGTGTCCGCGCCCACAGCCTGAATGCCCATCAGCATGTCCTTGAGGTTGCCCGCAATCGTGATTTCTTCAACCGGAAAGGCGATCTGGCCCTTCTCGACCCAAAAGCCTGCTGCACCGCGTGAATAGTCACCCGTCACGTAGTTCACGCCCTGCCCCATCAGCTCGGTCACAAACAGGCCTGTACCCAGCTTTTTAAGCATGGCATCGAGATCATCGCCCGCTGCTGTCTGGCGGCTGCTCATGACCAGGTTGTGCGAGCCACCGGCATTGCCTGTGGTGCGCATGCCCAGCTTGCGAGCCGAATAGGTGCTTAAAAAATAGCCCTGCACAATGCCGGCATCCACCACGGTGCGGGCGCGGGTTTTGACACCCTCATCGTCAAAAGGCGCGCTGCCCTTGCCTTTGTGCAAAAACGGGTCTTCCGTGATGTCGATATGGTCGGGAAAAGCGGCTTTGCCCAGAATGTCCAGCAAAAAGGTGCTTTTGCGGTAGATCGCGCCGCCACTGATGGCCTGTATGAAGCCGCCCAGCAGACCGGCAGCCAGCGGCGACTCAAACAGCACCGGGCATTCGCAGGTCTTGACCTTGCGGCTTTTCAGGCGTGCCAGCGCGCGCTCGGCGGCATAGCGGCCTACCGCCTCCGGGCTGGCCAGCTCAGCCGCGTCGCGCATGGAGCTGTACCAGGCATCGCGCTGCATGTCACCGTTTTTGCCCGGCGACGAAGCAATCGGTGCCGCCGACATGCTGTGCCGCGAACTGGCATAGCCGCCTCTGAAGCCGCGTGTGTGAGCACTGAAAAAATGCGACTGCTGGGCCGACACGCCCGCGCCTTCACTGTTGGTGATCCGGCGGCTGACACCCAGAGCCGCAGCCTCGCATTTCAAAGCCAATACAGCGGCCTCTTCTGACGTGATGGCCCAGGGGTGAAACAGGTCCAACTCCCGGTGTACACGGGCAATGTCACGCTCTGCTGGCAATCCGGATGCTTTGTCTTCTGCCGTGAAGCGGGCAATGTCGTAAGCCGCTTTCACGGTTTGCTTGATGGCTGCCTTCGAGAAGTCGCTGGTGGCAGCGTTGCCACGCTTTTGCCCGACATAAACGGTGATGCCCAGGGATTTGTCGCGATTGCGCTCGACATTTTCAAGCTCGCCCTTGCGCACACTGACGGACAGGCCGCAGCCTTCTGAGGCCTCGGCTGCGGCATCGGTGGCACCGAGTTTTTTGGCGTGGCTCAAGGCGGTATCGACCAGGTCTTCAAAAAAATCGCGGCTGTAGCTAAAGCCGTCAGCGGGGGTGTGGTGGGCCGCCTTGCTGGCCTGTGCGGAAGATTGTTTGGCAGCGGTGCTGCGTGGCTTGCTGGGGGAGGTCTTTGAGGTCATATGGGTCGCTATGATACTGACTGCTATAAATGACTGCTATGAACACCAAGACTCCCAAGGCCATCAAAGGCTACTGGTCCAACGGCCGGTTCGTTAAACCCGAAGAAATTGCGCTGGAAGAAATCGGTCCGCCCAGCAAAACCCAACTCAAGGCCGAGGCCGACGAAAAGCAGGCACTCGGTGAGGCTTTGCTCACGTTGCGTGCCGATTTGATGGCCCGGCTGGACCTGCCCGACAAACTGCTTGAGGCCATCAAGGAGGCGAAAAAAATCACTAACTTTGAGGGCCGCCGCCGCCAGATGCAGTTCATCGGCAAACTGATGCGCCCGCTCAATGCCGACCCGATCCGCGAAGCGATCAACGAGCAGCTCAATGGCTCTGCACAGCTGACCCTGCAATTGCACCTCGCTGAGCAATGGCGTGACAAGCTGGTGCTCGATGACGAGGCGCTGAGCGCGTGGTTGACCGAATACCCGGCCACCGACGCCCAGCAACTGCGGGCCATGATCCGGCAGGCACGCAAAGACTTCAAGCCCGAAAAACCTGGCGAGGCACCGCGCCACGGCAAGTCGTATCGTGAGGTTTTCCAGGTGGTCAAGGAAACCATGAAAAAGGCGGCAGAAGGGCCAGACGCATGAATCAAGGTACTGGCACCATATTCGAGCCTGTAAAAATCGGCATCGTGTCCGTCAGCGACCGGGCATCGGCGGGTATTTACGTTGACAAAGGCCTGCCTGCCCTGAAAGACTGGCTGACGCGCGCCCTGCTCAACCCCATCACGTTTGAAGAACGCCTGATTCCTGACGAGCGGGACGGCATCAGTGCCGCGCTGATTGACCTGGTTGATGCGGGCTGCGCGCTGGTGCTGACCACTGGCGGCACCGGCCCTGCCTTGCGCGACGTCACACCTGATGCCACGCTGGCTGTGGCGCACAAAGAAATGCCCGGTTTTGGCGAGCAGATGCGGCAGATCAGCCTGCGCTTTGTACCGACCGCCATTTTGTCGCGTCAATGTGCCGTGATCCGTGACAAAAGCCTCATCCTGAACCTTCCCGGTCAACCCAAGGCTATCGCAGAAACGCTGGAAGGGTTAAAAAGTGACACGGGCGAGCCATTGGTGCCAGGCATTTTTGCCGCGATACCCTATTGCATCGACCTGATAGGCGGGCCTTACCTTGAAACAAGGCCAGAGATTTGCAAGGCATTCAGACCCAAAAGCGCGTTACGCACCGCTTGAAGGCAAGCGGTTTTTGAAATCCGGATTTTGAATCCGGAAGTGGTTCAGGCGCGTACAGAAAGCAGCTTCCAAAACATCAAGCGGTCTCCTACCGCCACTGGCCCTCACCATGTCCACATCACTTGTGAAATCGCTGTGTTTTTGCCTCATTCCAGCAGTTGTGGCGATCACGGCCTGGCAACCTGCTCTCGCTGCAACGGCAGCGCCTGAGGCGGTTTTTCTGTACACCGTCAGAAAAGGCGATGAGCTGATCAAGATGGCAGCCGAATCTTTCTCGTCACCCGATGACTGGAAAGAAATCGTCACCCTCAACAAAATGAAAGACCCGGACGCCATTCAGCCAGGGCAAATACTGAAAATCCCGACGCGCCTGATGAAGTTGTTTCCGCTCAACGCCACGCTGGTCAGCACGTCGGGTGATGTGCAGCTGGGAGGTGCCAAGGCAGGTGTGGGTACCCCCGTGCCCGAAGGCAGCAAGCTCCAGACCGGGCGCAACAGCTCGGCGGTGCTCGAACTCGCTGACGGCAGTCGGGTCACGCTGCTGCCCAACACCCTCGCCGAGCTGGCCACCAGCAGAAGCTATGGCCTGCGCGGTGACACAGCTGCCAGTGGCTCGACCAACTGGTTCTCGGGCCTGATGCGATTGAGCGCGGGCGTGCTGGAAACGCTGGCAGCCAAAAACGTCAAACGCAGCTCGCCGCTGCAAATAGAAACCCCAACCTCGCTGGTCGGCGTGCGCGGCACCCAGTTCAGGGTGGCGTTTGACGACCCAGTGTCGCAAAACGCGCGCACCGAAGTGTTGGAGGGGACTGTCCGGGCGGACAACCCGGCGCAAGGCAGTGGCACCGACATTGCGCAAGGCAAGGGCTCGGTTTTCAATGCGGCAGTCAAGGCCATTGCCGTGGTGGACTTGCCAAAAGCGCCCGACCTGGCCAAAGTTCCCGCTCTGATTTTCAAGCCCCAGGCACTCTGGCCCATGCCCGCCGTCACCAGCTACAAGGCCTTCCGCACCCAGATAGCGGGCGACAGCAACTTTGACACCATCGTGCGCGACGTGGTAGTCAAGGACGGCAATGCGGCATTTTCAGACCTGCCCAATGGCCAGTGGTTTGCACGGGTTCGCAGCATTCGGGACGACGGTATTGAGGGCTATGACACGGTCAAGGTGGTTCAGGTCATGATCCCGCCGCAACCCGGTCAGCCCGCACGCCAGTGGACCATCACGGGTGACGCTCTGGAAATGAGCAACGGCAAGCAGGTTTTGCGTTTTGGGCACACCGGGCTGGATGCCAGCCACGCAGTGGTTGCCAGCGTCAAAATCGCGCGACCGCCCTTCACCCGCATTGAGAAAGCCGTTTTCAAGGGTGACGTGCAAGACATCCGCATCGACCTCGGGGCGCTTGATCCGAACGAGCCACTGGAACTCAACCTGACCGTCGCCCAGCAGGACGGCGCGCTGGTTTTCCCGGTGGACTACGCTTTTAACGCACTGGCAGCACCGGGGCGTGTTGATGGCCCGCTCCAGCGCCTGGCCAGCCGGACAACGACTTCACTGAGCGGGTCTGAACCGTCAAATGCCACAGAAAAAACCAGACTGGGCAAAGAAGACGCTGCAGAAGAGGCCAGACAAAGAGCGGAGGAGCTGGCCCTTGCCCGAGCCAGCGACAAAGC
>JBBRMH010000147.1:0-10130 GCA_038230935.1 Burkholderiales bacterium
CCATCTTGTGCAAGGCGGCTATCTGCTCTTGCATCATCAGAATCAGTGCATCTTTCTCGGCATGACTCAGTTGGCTTAGGCTTGATGGCGTTTGCATTGCTGTCAATTGTCGCTTGTTTGCTCAGGAGGCTGAGTAGTTACGATTTTTTGTAACTACAAAGGTTAAAAACGGGGTCGGAGTTCTGGACACAGAGGTCGCAAAGATGACGCAAAGATGACGCAAAGAACGCAAAAAACCTTGGAAATAAAGTTTCCAATTTTCCTCTGCGTCCTCTGCGTCCTCTGCGTTTTGAAGTCTGTATTTCCCCTGACGATTTTTTGCTTCACGCCAGCGGCGTCAAGCCTGAAACTGCAGCTGCCTCAGCCTGCGATGCATTCGAGCCCGTGCGAACCACGGGGTGCGCGGGCAAGGTCAGGGTGGCACTGGTACCGCGTCCGGGCAACGAGACCAGCTCGACCTGCGCGCCAATGACAGCGGCACGCTCGCGCATGATGTTCAGACCCACATGCGACTGGCCAGGGCACTGGGCCGCGTCAAAACCGATGCCGTCGTCGCGCACCGCCAGGCGCCACTGCGGGCCCTTGGCAACTTCCAGCTCGACCCAGCTGGCCTGGGCGTGTTTGCGCACATTGGACAGGGCCTCTTGCACCACATGCAGCACCTGCACCTGCACATCGGGTGCCAGCGGCAGGCCGTGGCCGTGTGCCCGCAAATGCGCTGCCAGGCCGCTCTGGTGCCTGAATTTGGTCAGCGTTTCCTCCAGCGCCTGCTCAATATCGCCGGTGTTGGTGCGGACCCGAAAGTGCAGCAGCAGCTCGCGCACGTCACCGATGCTCTCGCGCAGCCCGGCATCGAGCTCGTCCAGGGCCTGGTTGACCTGTTCGGGCTGGGCATTGTCTGAAGCCCGGCGCAGCACCTGCAGCTGTATTTTCAAAAACACCCGCGACTGGGCAATCGAGTCATGCAGCTCACGGGCCAGCAACGCGCGCTCTTCCGCCACGGCGGCCTCACGCGCCAGCGCTGCGGCATGCAGGCCTTCAATGGCGCTGGCCAGATGGCTGGCCAGCGCGTCCAGCAGCTCTGTTTCTTGCGCGCTGAGGCTGACTTCATTGCGATAAAACAGGTTGAAACCGCCCAGCAGGCGCTGCTGCAGCCGGATCGGCACCGTCACCACGCTCTGGTAGCCGACCCGGGCGCAACGCCGTACCGGTGTGCCGCCCTGGCTCACGATGGGGATGACCCGTGTTCTGGCGCCGGGCCGGAGGTTGCCGCAGGCGCAGGCACCCACGGGCAGGCTGTGCTCCTCATCGAGCAGCTCTTGCGGAAAACAGCTGGACGCCAGCATCAGGTAACGCTCGCTGGCGTCGTCTGACCAGCGCACCGTAGCCGCGTCGGCTTTCATGAGGATTTGCACGCGCTGTGAGAACCCCTGGGCCAGCTCTTCAATGCTGCTGGCCTGCGCCAGAAAGGCGCTGACCTCGTACAAGGCCTCCAGCCGCATGCGCTGCGCCTCGATGTGCCGGGTTTTGGCCTCAACCTGCGACGCCAGACCCTGATAGAGCGACTCCAGCGTGCCTGCCATCTGGTTAAAACCTGTGGCGACCTGGCCAAACTCGTCTGCCGTATCGACCTCAATGCGGGTTGCAAACTGGCCCGACTGGACCTGGGCCAGCCCCTGGCGCAAGCGCGTCAGCGGGTTGATCACATACAAATAGCCGGTGTAGAGCATCAGCACCGCGCCGCCAATGGCAAAAGCCATCATGACGAGCTGAAACAAATTGAGAATGGCAGTCAGACGCGACAGGTGTTTTTCAATCGCCAGCACCAGCTGGTCAATGGCTTGCACAAACGCGTCGGTGGTTTGAATCGACGGGGCCACCGGCGGCGCGGGCTGTCTGAGCCATTGCTGGCGCTGAAGCAGCCAGAGTGACTCAACGGCGGCAAACTTGCCGAGCACCTCGGCATCCCAGGGCACCGCCAGTGGCCGGGTGGCATCGCCATTGCGCAGCAAAGCCAGGCTGTCATCAAAACGCGCTACCAGGGCCTTGAGCTGGGTGTCGTCCGGGCTGGTTTGCGCCGTGCTGGTGATGCGCCAGGCCTGCATGCGCATTCGGCCCGCCTCGTTGACGGCCGCTGCGCCGCCTTCAAACTGCCAGGTGACCCACAGCGTCAGGCCGATGGAGGCGAGTGCCACCAGCAGCAGCGCCGCACCAATGCGAACCAGCTTTCTGGACAGCGATACGGTGTGTTGCATCAAAAACGGCTTTACAGCAAGCTTTACGAGGGCTATGCGCTACAAAATAAATAGCATTCAGTCAGTAACGGTTTCCCCGCGCCTAAAACCCGCCGATGCGTGCATCAGGCTCAGGGTATACGGGTTGGTGGCGCGGCGCTGGGCCAGGTCTGTGGCGGCCAGCTGTTCCACGGTTTTGCCGCGCTGCATGACCATCAGCCGGTCGCACAGGTGGGTGACCACGGCCAGATCATGGCTGACCATGATGAAGGTCAGACTGCGCTGGCGGCGCAACTCTTCGAGCAGGTTCAACACTTCGGCCTGCACGGAGGCGTCAAGCGCCGAGGTCGGCTCATCGAGCAGCAAAATCGCGGGCTCCAGAATCAGCGCGCGGGCAATGGCGATGCGCTGGCGTTGTCCGCCCGAGAGCTGGTGCGGGTAGCGAAACCGGAAGCCTGTGCCCAGCCCGACTTCATCCAGCGCCCGTTCAATGCGCGTTTGGGCGTCGCCCATGTCGTGAATGGCCAGCGGCTCGGCCAGAATGCGGTCAACCGTCTGGCGCGGGTGCAGCGAGCCGTACGGGTCTTGAAACACCATCTGCACCTGCCGCCGGAAAGCCTTGCTGCCCGGCAAAGGCAAGTCAGTTGCTGCATTGTGTGCATTGCTGAGCCTGACCGTGCCCGCCTCAGATTTTGCAAGGCCACACAACGCACGCAACACGGTGGATTTGCCTGAGCCCGACTCACCCACAATCCCGAAGCTTTCACCCGGCCCGACCGTGAAGCAGGCGTCTTCGACCGCAACAAAGCCGTCGTACACCACGCGCAGGTGGTCGGCTTTCAGACCCAGGGATGGGTTAGCACTCATAGTGCCCACTCCGGCTGCCGGTCCAGCGTGGCCAGCGGGTGGGTGGACTGGCCCAGTTGCGGCAGGCAGGCCATCAGGCCGCGCGTGTAAGGGTGTTTGGCCTCATGCAGGCCGCCTGCAGCCAGTTCTTCCACCACCCGGCCCGCGTACATGACCAGCACGCGGTCACAAAAGCTCGACACCAGCCGCAAGTCGTGCGAGATCAGCACCAGCCCCATGCCGCGCTCGGCCACCAAGGCGTCCAGGATGGCGAGCACCTGCAGTTGCACTGTCACGTCCAGCGCAGAGGTGGGCTCGTCAGCAATCAGGATGTCGGGCTCGGCAATCAGCATCATGGCAATCATGGCGCGCTGGCCCATGCCGCCCGACACCTCGTGTGGGTAGAGCTTGTAGACCCGCTCGGGGTTGTCGATGCGCACCGACTCCAGCGATGCCAGCACGCGCTTGCGGGCCTCGGCTTTTGAGAGTTTGGTGTGGGCGAGCAGCGTCTCGGCAATCTGCGCGCCAATCGTCATCACCGGGTTCAGCGAGAACTTCGGGTCTTGCAGCACCATCGCAATCCGCCCGCCGCGCAAGGCACGCCGCTGCTGCGGTGTGCAGTTGAGCAGGTCAACCCCGCCAAACTCAAGCCGCCGGGCGGTGATACGTGCCTGCGGTGCCGTCAGGCCCAAAATGGCCCGGCCCGTTTGCGATTTTCCTGAACCCGACTCCCCCACAATGCCCAGCCGCTCCCGGCCCAGCGTGAAGGACACGCCGCGTACGGCTTCCGTCATGCCGCCGCCACGGGCCGGAAAAGCCACGCGCAGGTCATCGACAACCAGCAAGGGCGTTGTGGTATCAGTCATGGCCAGCTTTCGGGTCAAGTGCGTCGCGCAAGCCATCGCCCAGCAGGTTAAACGCCAGACTGACAACAAAAATCGCCGCACCAGGCGCTGCTGCCACCCACCACTGGTCCAGTACATAAGCCCGGCCACTGGCAATCATGGCGCCCCATTCCGGCATCGGCGGCTGCGCACCCAGGCCCAGAAAGCCCAGCCCGGCGGCGGTCAGAATAATCCCGGCCATGTCCAGCGTGACCCGCACAATCACGGACGACACACACAGCGGCATGATGTGACGCAGCACAATGCGCCACGGTGACGCGCCCAGCAACTGCACAGCAGCGATGTAGTCGGTCTGGCGTATCGTCAGGGTTTCGGCGCGGGCCAGGCGGGCGTAAGCTGGCCACGACGTGATCGCAATGGCCAATACCGCGTTTTCAATGCCCGGCCCCAGCACGGCCACAAAAGCCAGCGCCAGAATCAGCTTGGGAAATGCCAGAAAAATATCAGTGATGCGCATCAAAAGCGCATCCACCCAGCCGCCTGCGTAACCTGCCACCGTGCCGACCAGCAAACCAATCGGCGCTGCCAGCACCGCCACCAGACCCACCACAAACAGCGTGATGCGCGAGCCCGCAATGATGCGCGACAAGATATCGCGGCCCTGGTCATCGGTACCAAACCAGTGACTAGAGGACGGCGGCAGTAGCCGGGTGGTGCGCAAATCCCCGGTGTAGGCCGAGTATGGTGCCAGCAGATCGGCAAAAACGGCCATCAGCACCAGCGCCAGCACAATCGCCAGTCCCACCATCGCCAGCCGGTTGCGGGCAAAAATGCGGCAACCGTTGTAGATGCGGCCCAGCGAAGCCTGACGGCGTGATGTGGGGCGGTCGGACATTAACCAGTCGCGCAGCGACGGCTTGGATGTTCCAGGTGCTGCGTTCATGGTCATCGCACACGCGTGCGGGGATCCAGCACTTTGTAAAGCAGATCACTGAGCAAATTCAGGCCGACAAACACCGAGCCGACCACAATCGTGCCACCCAGCACCGCATTCATATCCGCGTTTTGTAATGAATTGGTGATGTACAGGCCCAGACCCGGCCAGGCAAACACGGTCTCGGTCAGCACCGAGCCCTCAAGCAGACCGGCGTACGACAGCGCAATCACGGTCATCAAGGGCACCATCGCATTGCGCAGCGCATGCCGCCAGATGATGCGCGACTCGCTCAACCCTTTGGCGCGCGCGGCAATCACGTACTCTTGCGCCAGCTCATTGAGCATGAAGGAGCGTGTCATGCGGCTGATGTAGGCCAGCGAAAAATAACCTAGCAGCGACGCGGGCAAAATCAGGTGACTCAACACATTGCCAAACGCGTCCCACTGGCCAGCCATGGCCGTGTCAATGAGCAAAAAGCCGCTCACTTGGGTGACTGAGTATTCGTAAGAGATATCAATGCGCCCCGGCCCGGCCACCCAGCCCAGCTTGGCATAAAACAGCACCAGCCCCATCAGCCCCAGCCAGAAAATAGGCACCGAATAGCCAATCAGCGCCATCACCCGCACGATCTGGTCTACCAGTCCGCCGCGCCGCACCGCTGCCCACACCCCCAGCGGCACCCCAAAACCCACGCCAATGAGGATGCCCAGCGTAGCCAGCTCAATCGTGGCGGGAAAGGTGCGTTTGATGTCCTGCATCACCGGGTTGGAGGTCAGCACCGACACGCCAAAGTCCCCCCGCGCCACCTTGCTGACATAGCTGGTGAACTGCTCGATCAGAGGCTTGTTCAAGCCCATTTCCTCGCGCACTTTGGCAATCGTGGCCTCTGATGCGCTGTCACCCACAACGGCCAGTACCGGGTCCACCGGCATCACCCGGCCAATAAAAAACGTGACCGCGAGCAAGCCCAGATAAGTCAACACAATCGCCAGCACAAAGCTGGCGATGGATTGAAGAATGCGCTTGTTGCGGCGCATATTTTGACTGCGCCCAACCGCTGTCAGCGGATTGGGCACAGAACTCGCATGGCTGGTGTCCTGCAAAACAGTCAGTCCAGCGGCTTTAGCGCTTGCTCACCCGGAACATATAGGTGGCGTCCGATGTGGGGCCAATCCGGTAGCCGTCCAGGTTGGTCCGCAAGGCTGAGGTTTCGTTCTGCTGGAAAAGCATGATGAACGGGCTGTCCCTGCGGAATTCCGCCTGCATTTCTTCGTACATCAGCTTGCGTTTGCCGGCATCGCGCTCCAGCACGGCAGCATCGGCTTTTTTGGTCAGCTCGGGCGTGGCCCAGGCGTTGCGCCAGGCCAGCGGCTTGGATTTGGCATCGTCAGAATTGTCCGGGTTTTGCACAAACGTGGCATTGGTGTGCGGATCCCAATAGTCAGCGCCCCACTGGCCAATGTACATGTCGTGGGTACGGGCGCGGTATTTGGTCAGGGTCTGTTTGCCGTCGCCGGGCAGGATTTCAATGTCGATGCCTGCGCGTTTTGCCGTTTGCTGGAAGGCTTCCGTGATGCCCTGCACCGGTTGCGTCGTGCGCATGTCAATGGTGACCTTGAAGCCATTGGGCAAACCGGCTTTGGCCAGCAGGGCCTTGGCTTTTTCCACGTCCAGCTTGTAGGGCATGACTGTGCTGGCACCCAGCAGGCCCACGGGCATGAAGTTCTGGTTCACGATGCCGATGTTTTTGATCAGGGTGTCGCCAATCGCTGCGTAATCAACCAGCCACTTCATGGCTTCGCGCACTTCAGGTTTGGCCAGATTCGGGTTTTTCTGGTTCAAGCCGATGTAGTACACCGTGCCTTTGGGCGTTGAGGTGGTTTTGATCTCTTTGTTGCTGGCCAATGCGGCCAGGTCTTGCGGCGTCAGATTGCGGGCAATGTCCACATCGCCTTTTTCCAGCAGCAGGCGCTGGGTCGATGATTCTTTCAGGTGGCGGTAAATCACCCGCGCCATTTTGGACTTTTCACCGTAGTAGTTGTCATTGCGTTCCATCGCAATGATTTCATTGGCACGCCATTCGCGCAGTTTGAGCGGGCCAGAACCGGCGTAGTTGGTCTTGAGCCAGGCCGCGCCCAGATCGCCATTGACCTCTTTGGACATGACCAGCTTCTTGTCGATGATGGCCGCGACGTTGGCCGTCAGGCAGTTATAGACAAACGTCGGCGCATAGGACTTGTCGGTCTCAAAGGTCAGCGTCAACGGGCCGGTCTGCTTGACTTTGTCCTTGACGTTGGCTTTGCTCAAACCAAACTGGGTCAGGATAAAAGCTGGCGACTTGTCCATCATGACCGCGCGCTGCAGCGAAAACACCACGTCTTCAGCCGTAATAGGGTTACCCGAGGCAAACTTCAGCCCAGAGCGCAACTCAAAGGTGTAGGTTTTGCCATCGGCAGAGACATTCCAGGACTTGGCCAGGTCGGCAATCAGCTTGGATGGATCAACCACGTCATAACGCAGCAGGCGGTCATAGGCATTGCCCATAATTTCACCGGCAGAGATCTCGAAAGTCTCGCCCGGGTCCATCGTGATGATGTCGTCGAAGGCGGCGGCAACAATCAGCGTGTCTTTCGGCGTGGCCGCAAAAGCGGCGCTGCCATTGCAAACCAGCAAAACCGCTGCAGCAGTGCTGCATAAAACGCGGCGACTGATCGAAAAACGCACGGGGAAACTCGATGTTTTCAAAATGAACTCCGGTAAAACGGTGGTGGCCGGATTGGCCGCAATCAAGGCAGGGTAAGCAGTGTAAGCAGGAAATGTGCCGTTTGGTGGTTTGCCTGTATGCACCAGTCAGGCGCGATTCTGGCAGGTTTGTGCGCCTGCCAGAACCCGGACAAACCATAAAGGCGCTGCGGGTCGCAAGATTCTGTTTGCTACATAAATGATAGCTATAAAGGCAGACAGTACGTGGGCAGAAGGCTCATTTGGCCTGTTTTTTATGTCTGGCGGTGTATTTTCTGCCATAGGCCTGAGCACCCATGGTTGCTCGCACGGGTACATCGGACAGCTGCTCAGCCAGCGGTTTTTGCCAGCGCTTCCCGAGTCACCAGCCAGATGCCCATGCACACCAGCAGCAAGGCCGCGCCGTTTTTCCATTCCAGAATCCGCTCCTGCAAAAACAGCGCCGACAGCAAGGCCCCAAACACCGGAATCATGAAGTTAAAAGCCGTGACCCTACTGACCCGGTTGTACTTGAGCAGGATCGTCCAGAGTGAAAAAGCAGCCGATGACAACACCACCAGATACGCCAGCAGCAGGGTCGATTTGACCGTGAAGCCGGTCAGCACGCCGCCCGTGGCCAGGCCAAGCAGCAACAGCGCCACGCCGCCAATCGCCAGCTGGTAGCCCGTGAGCACAACCGAATCGACCCTCTGCGACAGCCGTTTGCCATAAATACTGGCTGCCGACAAAATAAAGGCAGCCATCACGATAAAGCCTTCACCCAGCAGCGTGAAATCAAAAGTCAGCAGTCCGGGGCTGAAGTTGACCACCATCACGCCGGTAAAGCCGACGACGCAACCGAGCACTTTGTTCAGACTGAGCTGGTCGTTTTTGTAAATCCAGTGCGCCAGCAGCACGCTGAAAAAGGTGCCAGTCGCGTTCATGATCGAGCTTTTCACGCCGGTGGCATAAGCCAGCCCGATGTAGAAAAACACGTACTGCAAGCTGGTTTTCAGCAAACCCAGCAGCGCCACTTGGCCGGCCAGGCCTTTTCCGAGCTGCAGCGTTTTTCGGCTGAGGGCGGCAATGGCTAGCAACACCAGCCCGGCAAACACAAAGCGATAGCCTGCAAACACCAGTTTGGTCGGGATGTCGCTGGCCGCAATATTGAACAGCGCATAGCCGTTTTTAATGGCCGGGTAAGCGCTGCCCCAGAGCAGGCAGCACAGTGTGGCAACTGCAAACACCACTTTGCAGTTGGTGAAAATCGAAGGGTTGGTCATGGTCTGTGTCCTGTACTGCGCGCTAATTTTTTGTACAGCAGCCGCGCCAGATAAGGTTCACCGTAGCTGGTAGTGACTGCAGGGGTTGGCGGCAATGTCTTCAGGCGTGCCAGCGCCCACCCACTGGCCACCGCCAGCCCTGGCTTCCAGCTCCATGCCGATCAGCCAGTCGGCGGTCGTGATCGCGTCCGGTCTATGCTCGGTCACAGTTAGCGGCTGGCCAGGTTTCTGAGTGCATCCATCCAGCTTTTGAAATGCTTGCACTCTTTCTCGATGACTTCCAGCGTGATGTGTTGCGCTGCCCTGGGGCCATGAATAGTTTTTTTATACTTTGGGTGAAGCGAGTTTTCGAGCCGTTTGGATGGTCTGGTGTCGTAGCCATCATTGACGTGTTCGGGTGTGTTGGCTGCCAAGCGTATTTTTTCAAGCAACGCTAAGTTTTTGGCCCACGTCGGTTCCACTGAACACAAAGCTTTCACGTCCGAAAATAGCAGCCCTTCAAACTCATACGGCTGGATATGCGGTAAAAAGCGTTCAGCACGACATCCCACATGCGTCACGATTGCTTCAGACAGGGCTTCTTGAAGGCACCGCACCCGCGCATAGACATCGATTTTTCGTTGGGATTCTTCAAATCCTGGAAAGTCGGTGTTGAGTGCGTATAAATCCAGAAAAGTACACAACACGGCATTCGGATACTGTTTGAGGGTATTTCGAGCATTAAATTTCAGGCGGTCAAAAGAAACGGCACCACCTTTTGCGGTTTGTGATGTGTTGAAGGTTTGGGGTTTCAGAAAGACATTCAGATGACGCAGCGCGGGTGCCACCACTTGTTTGATGAACTTTTCCTCAGTTTGGCCTTCAGCAAAAACAATAACTTCAACTTTAGTCACGGCCGTCCACCCAGAATGTTGCGCTTCCAGACTTCCCCCATCGAGTATTCAGTCAGCCAGCCCGACAGTTCATCTTCGGTGTGACGCTTGAATGTCGAGGCACCTTCTTGCTGGTCCACGACGATGATATCTTCTGGCGAAAGGCCGTTGACCAATTCAACCGACTGGGTAGAGACAATCAATTGTTTGTCTTCAGCCACCTGTTTGAAAATATCCACCAGGACCGCGATGGCATAAGGGTGTAGGCCTAGTTCAGGCTCGTCAATCAGGATCGTATCTGGCAGCAATGCCACAGGCTGTAAAAGAAGAGTAGCCAGGCAGATAAAGCGGAGGCTGCCATCGGACAGCATGTGCGCCTTGAATGGCTTGTC
>JBBRMH010000148.1:0-9987 GCA_038230935.1 Burkholderiales bacterium
ACGCATGCCACCGGGGCGGTGCCTTTGGGCAAAGAGGGAACAGAAAAGAGGCAGGGTTCGTTCAAGGTGCGTGCTCCGGTGGGTCAATGGACGGGTATAGCCGGGCTCAGATCAGCTTGGTCACCAGCGTCGCAATCAGGCTAAGCAGCACCGTGGTCGCCAGCGGGATGTACCAGTCGCGCCCAAACAGGCGAAAGCGCAGGTCACCCGGCAGCTTGCCAAACCCCAGCTTGTGCAGCCACGGGTTGACGGCACTGATCACCACCAGGATCAAAAAAATAACGATCATCCAGCGGATCATGTCGCAGTCACCTTGTAATTACAGCGTGTGGGTGCGGTCACCCTGGGAAAAACCAAGTGGCGACCAGGCCGGCCCGGCTGACGGCCCGAACGCGATGACCTTGAACAGCTCGCCCATCTCGTGCTCATTGACCAGCTTTTGCACCATGGCCCGCTCGCCAATGGACGCGTCCTGCATGCCGTCGAGCAGCCCGCAGTTGAGCAAAAACCGTCCCTGGCCGGTGTAGCCCAGCACCTGCAGGCCCGCTTCCTGCCCCGCCAGTGCAATCCCCGTGAAGTTGACGTGCGCCGTAATGTCCTTGTGGCCCACGTCAGCCAGCGTATCCGGGTCTGCCAGGTGCGCGCGGTGGCACATCACGGTGCCCATGCTGCGCTGCGGGTGGTAGTACTCATGTTCGGGGAAGCCGTAATCGAGCAGGAAAATAGCGCCCGCCTCCAGCCGGTCGGCGAGCGTGCGTATAAAGCCCTCGGCCTGCGGATGAATTTCCGTGACGTAGTCATGCGCGCCAGCCACCTCAAACGGCGGTCGCGCATCGGTGGGCCGGTCTGCATAGGCAAAACGGCCCTGATGCAGGACCACACCACGTTCGTGCCAGACACCTTTCAACCTGGCCAGCAGATTTGCAGGCATGGCATCGAGCACCTCGTTGCCCAGAACCACGCCTTTGATTTTTTCAGGTAATTCGCTGACCCAATGCACCTTTGCCGACAACGCACCCAAGGCTTCCAGGCGCGCCTGCTGGCGTTGGCGCAGACTGCCCGAGATATCGACAATGGTATAGCGCTCAAGCTGCGGCAGAGCCTGCAAAATCTGTTCAGCCAGCGCGCCCGAGCCAGCACCAAACTCCCACACCTCGGCAGTTCCAGTGGCGCTCAGGGCCTGCCCGGCCTGACGCGCCAGTGCCTGTCCAAAACGCGGCGACATCTCGGGGGCCGTCACAAAATCGCTGCCGTCCTTGGAGGGCATCAGGCCAAACTTGCGCAGGTCGCTGGCGTAATACCCCAGGTGCGGCGTGTATAGCGCCATGTCCATGAAGCGGTCAAAGCCCAGCCAGCCGCCAGCGTCACTGATGGCCTGAAAAATCCGGGCTTCAAGGGGGCTCGTTAAACTAGGGGGACTTGTCATTGGCGAGTGTGCTGCGGTCATCCTGCCGAATTGTCCACGATTGCCCCCCGCCTGGCTAAAGCCCTTCACAGAATCAAAAAGATCCAGAACACCCTGCCCATGCCGCAAACGCCACTTTCTGCAATAGAACCTGTCAAGCCTGTTGTGCTGGTCACCGGTGCCGCCAAACGGCTGGGCCGCGAAATCGCGCTGGCTTTGGCCAAAGGCGGCTGGCAAGTGGCGGTGCATTACCGGGGATCACAGCAGGACGCTATCAAAACAGTAGCTGACTGCGCACGTCTTTCCTGCGCTAGCGCCTCTTTTCAGGCTGATCTGGGTGATGAGGCTGAGGTGCGCGCCCTGCTGCCCCGCGTGGTGGCGCACTTTGGCCAGATTGATGCAGTGGTCAACAGCGCATCGACTTTTGAACACGACAGCGCTGAAAGCTTCAGCTTTGCCGCCATGGAAAAACACCTGCGCAGCAACACCGGCGCTGCGATTGTGCTGGCCCAGGCGCTGCACGCGCACGTAGCTACCCGAGGAGTCACAGGCGCCGTGGTCAACCTGCTCGACCAAAAACTCTGGAACCAGAACCCGGACTTTTTCAGCTACACGCTCTCCAAAGCCGCCCTGGAAGCCGCCAACACCATGCTGGCCATGGCGCTGGCGCCGCAGGTGCGCGTGGTCGGTGTAGCCCCTGGCCTGACGCTGACCAGCCACATGCTCAGCCCCGAACAGTTCGAGGCATTGCACAAGCTGTCACCACTGGGCCGCTCATCGACGCCTGAAGATGTGGCCGCCACTGTGAAGTTTGCGCTTGAAAACCAGTCCCTCACCGGCACTACGCTGCTGGTCGATGGCGGCCAGCATCTGATGCGGTTTGAGCGCGATTTTTCGCTGATGCAGCCTGTCAAGCCTGCCGTGTAATTTTTTTAAACAGACCACCATGTTCAACACCCGAGGCTCCCAGTACCTGACGCTGACCGGCTTGCGCTTTGACGCCAGCCTGGGCATTCTGGAAAGCGAAAAAAACGCGCCGCAACCGATTCAGGTCGATGCCGAGCTGAACCTGGGCACCCAGCCCCTGCTGCCCAGCGACGACGACATCAGCCACGTGCTGGACTACCGCAAGGTGCGCCAGATCATCATCACTGAATGCACGGCGCAGCACGTGAACCTGCTGGAGAGCCTGATTGGCAAACTGGCACACCGCCTGATGCAGTTGCCCGGCGTGCTGGGCGTGCGGGTGAAAATTGCAAAACTTGAAATTTTTGACGACTGCGAAGTCGCTATTCGCGTCGAGACAGGACAGTGGTGAACGCTATGGGAACGAATGACATGAACGCTTTATGGGAACAAGCCGAGCGGGAACATGCTCAACAGCAAAGCTCTGCGCGGGTGCAAAACACCTTGAAGATTGAACGGGAGGACCACAAGCTCGAAAAACGCCTGTGCCGTGAAGTAGGCCGGGCGATTGTTGACTTCAACATGATTGAAGAAGGCGACACCGTCATGGTGTGCGTCTCGGGCGGCAAAGACAGCTACGCCATGCTGGACATTTTGCTCAAGTTGCAAAAGCGCGCACCGATCAATTTCAGTCTGATTGCCGTAAACCTCGACCAGAAGCAGCCTGGCTTTCCAGCGCACATCCTGCCGGAATACCTGGGCAAGCTGGGCGTGCCTTTTCATATCGAAAACCAGGACACCTACAGCATCGTCAAGCGCGTGATTCCCGAGGGCAAGACGCTGTGCTCACTGTGCTCCCGTTTGCGGCGCGGCATTTTGTACCGCGTGGCGGGTGAGCTGGGTGCGACAAAAATCGCGCTGGGCCACCACCGCGATGACATGCTGCAGACCTTTTTTCTGAACATGTTTTTTGCAGCCAAGCTCAAGGGCATGCCGCCCAAGCTGGTCAGTGATGATGGCAAAAACATCGTGATCCGTCCGATGGCCTACGTGCCTGAAAAAGACCTCACGCGCTGGGCGCAGGTAAAGGGCTTTCCCATCATTCCCTGCACGCTGTGCGGCAGCCAGGAAAACCTGCAGCGCAAGCAGGTCGGCAACATGCTGCGTGAATGGGAAAAAAAGTACCCCGGCAGGCTGGAAAACATGTTTTCTGCCCTGCAAAACATCGTGCCCTCGCACCTGATGGACAGCAAGCGCCACGACTTTAAAAATATCCGGACCACGGGCGTACCGGACAGCGAAGGCGACAAGGCTTTTGACGCTGAAGCCTTCAACGAACCCATCTCTGGCCCTTTCAGTCAGCCCGGTTTGTCGGTGATTCACCTGACATCGCTCTAAACCTTTTCTACAGCGGGAGATGCGCATGAAACGTGGATTCACTGCACTCATTTGCCTGGTACTGGCCAGTGCCTTGCTGGCAGGCTGCGCCAGCGTGCGCCTGATTGACAGCGATGTGACTGCGTTTTCGGCCTGGGCCAGCACACCGCCTGCGCCGGGCACACCCTACCGCTTTGAGCGCCTGCTGTCGCAATCCCAGCCGTCAGACCGTCAGCAACAAGACCAGATTGAGGCAATTGCGCGCACCAGCCTGGCCCGTGTGGGGATGAATCTGGCACCTGAGGCTGCGCGCTATAGCGTTCAGGTAACTTTGAACACCCAGGTGCTGGAGCGTTTTCCTGAAGACGGCTTTTTCATGGGTGGCCCGGGTGTCTTTTTTGGCGGGGGCAACCGGGGCGCCTCGTTTGGCATGTCGTTTCCACTGCGGTTTGGCCAGCCCTATTACAAGCGCGATGTCACGCTGCTGGTGCGTGAGCTGGCAAGCCAGAAAGTGGTGTTTGAAACCCGCGCACTGCACGACGGCCCCTGGCGCGACACCCTGAGCGTGTTGCCTGCCATGCTGGACTCGGCCCTGCTGGGCTTCCCGCAGCCGCCTGCAGGCACACGCCGGGTCAACACAGAAATCAACGGATAAACCCCCGCTTTTTCGCACTGCATCATGACTGAACCGACCCGAATCATTGCCATTCGCCACGGCGAAACCAGCTGGAACGTGGACACCCGCATCCAGGGCCATCTGGACATTCCGCTGAGTGCCAACGGGCGCTGGCAGGCCGAACGGCTGGCAGACGCCTTGAAGGGCGAACCCCTGGCCGCGATTTATGCCAGCGACCTCACGCGCGCCTGGGAAACAGCGCAGTATGTGGGCCGCGCCCACGGCCTTGCGGTGATCAAGGAAATGGGTCTGAGGGAGCGCGGGTTTGGCGACTTTCAAGGCAAAACCTTTGCTGAAATTGAAGCACTGCTGCCAGAACAGTCCCTGCGCTGGCGTAAGCGGGACCCGGAGTTTTCGCCGCAAGGCGGAGAGTCCCTGGTGGCCTTGCGCAGCCGCGTCATCAGCGCCACCGAGCGGCTGGCGGCGCTCCACCCCGGCGAACAGATTGCGGTGGTCGGCCACGGCGGTGTGATGGATGTGCTGTACCGCGCTGCCACACGCCTTGAGATTCAGGCACCGCGCACCTGGGCGCTCGGCAATGCCGCCATCAACCGTCTGCTGTGGACGCCAGAAGGCTTCAGCCTGGTGGGCTGGGCCGATACCAGCCATCTGGACAACGATGCGCTCGATGAGATCAGCAGTTAAATCTGCATGAATCTGCAAAATAACCCTGCAAAGTTTGAACATGACGCACAAGCTGCACAAGCTGCACAAGCTGCACAACCTGGAAGATTTGGTGGGCCAGTCCATCAGTGCCATAGACACCCCGGCGCTGGTAGTTGATCTGGACGCGATGGAGCGCAACCTGGCCAGCATGGCGGCGTTTGCCCGCCAATATAAAGTGCGGCTGCGACCACACGCCAAAATGCATAAAAGTGCGGCGCTGGCCAAGCTTCAAATAGCCTCCGGTGCCGTGGGCGTCTGCGTACAAAAAACTTCGGAAGCAGAAGCTCTGGTGGCTGGCGGTATCTACAACATCTTCATCAGCAACGAAGTGATTTCACCCACCAAGCTGGCCCGGGTGGCAGCGCTCACGCAGGCCGTGGCACCACACGGCGGGAAAATCGCCATCTGTGTTGACGCCCTAGAGGGCATCAACCGCCTGGCCACCAGCATGAACGAGGCACGGGTTGCCAGCGGCATCGCCACAGACATTGACGTGTTCATTGAAATCAACGTCGGACAAAACCGCTGCGGCGTGGCGCCCGGCCCTGCAGCCGTTGCGCTGGCGCTTGAGATGCGCAAGCACCCTGCCCTGAACTTTGCCGGGCTGCAGGCCTACCATGGCCATGCGCAGCACCTGCGCAGCCCGGCTGAGCGGAGTCAAGCCATCACAGGTGCCATTGCGGCCGTGGTGCACACCAGACAGCTGATTGAAGCCGAAGGCATCGAGGTACGCCTGATCACAGGCGCGGGCACAGGCACTGCTGTTTTAGAAGCGGCCAGTGGCGTGTATGGCGAGTTGCAGGCAGGCTCTTACCTGTTCATGGATGCAGACTACGCTGCCAACCAGCTGGATGCCAGTCAGCCGCGCTTTGAACATGCCCTGTTTGTCAAAACGCAAATCATCAGCACGCACAGCACCCACGCGGTGTGCGACGCGGGCCACAAAAGCCACGCCATTGATTCAGGCCTGCCCAAAGTACACGCCTTCAGTGAGACAACCCAGCTGGACTACTTCAATGGTGGTGACGAGCATGGCGTGTTGCGGCCTGCAGCGGGCAGCACCCGGCTCCCCCATCTGGGCAGCATGGTCTGGCTGATTCCCGGCCACTGCGACCCCACCGTCAACCTGCACAACGAACTGATTGGCGTGCGCGGCGGGCTGCTCAAAGGTGTGGTGGCGTGCATCATCAAAGTCGATGGGCGCGGCGCGCTGACCTGAGCGGACGCTGACTGCCACCGTGGCAGCACACACGATGTCTCCCGCTGGATTTATGCCCCGGCACCATTTCCATATCAATACGATATGTTGTTGCCTGGCCCTGCCGTGCCAAAGCACTGTCTGCGGCTTCGCGCCTGATTTCCTGTTGATCTGAAAATGGAACTGCCTTGCGCAAGACCCTATTTTTTCAATCGCCAGGAAAGGCCAGTCGTGTGGGTGATGAACAGAATAATCGCAAACAGCGCCAGCACAGTTGCCAGTCCAAAGGCCCAGCGCGGATTAACGCTCCAAAGTGCGCCCACCATCAGTGACGCAGGCAAGTACAGTACCCCGGTGACAAAGTTGTAAGCTCCCACGGCCGTAGCGCGGTGCTCAGGCTCAATATCGGCGATGTAGGCCTTGCTCTGCGATTCGTCGATGGCGTAGAACACGCCGTACAAAGCGAACACGGCAATGATGTGCCAGCTTTCAGTTGCCCATACAAGTGCCAGGTTCAGCAGTGCATACAAGCCGTAGCCGAGGATCACAACAGGGCGGCGACCGACCACATCACCCAGACGGCCTACCAGTGGCGCGGCCACCACGCACACCGCGTTGAAAAAGGCGTAAAGCAAAACGGTGTCCGTCACACTGAAGCCCACCGCATGCGCTTTGAGCAGAACAAACCCAAGGCTGTAGTAGCCCAGTGCAAATACCCCAGCGGGTAACAAAAAGCCCTTGAACTCCGCACTCAATGCTGCCCAGCTGGCGCTGAACTTTTCCCGTGCATGCGGTGTGCCCGGCTGGTCTTTCATCAGTGACAGCATCACGATACTCGCTACGGCTGGCAGCATGGCCACCCAGAACAGCGTTTGGTAGGACGAAGCTGACTCGCCCAGCCAGCGCAGCAAGCCATAGGCCAGCAGCGGGCCAAATACGGCCCCCGCCTTGTCCAGTGCCTTGTGAACGCCAAACGAATAGCCGCGCGTGGCCGGGTCAGCCAGCGAAGACAGCCAGGCGTCGCGCGGTGGGCCCCTGAAGCCCTTGCCCAGGCGCTCAATGATGCGAAACGCACTCAAGCCGATGATGCTTGAAGACACCAGCAAAATGGTCTTGGCCAATGTAGAAAAGCCGTAGCCCGCCAAAGCAAAAGCCTTGCGCTTGCCGCTGCGGTCAGACAGCCAGCCCGCCAGGTAGTTAAGGGATGACGCCGAAAAATCGGCCAGCCCCTCAATCAGCCCCAGCAAGGCGCTCGACGCTCCGGCTACCGTGGTGAAGAACACCGCGAAAACCGAGAAGATCGCTTCAGTGCTGAGGTCTGTCAAAAAGCTCACAAACCCCAGTTTGATGACTTCAGGGTTAACTTTCGGTGTGTGGGTGACGTCTTGGGCGCTCGGGCCTGGCCCGGCTGCAGTGGGCTTTTCAACGGACATGGTGGTGATCCTTCTGGTTACTCTTCTTGTGTTTGCCTGAAAGCTGTACGGGTTGTCATTGCCACCCATACCGCCTGATGTAGAGCCGCTTCATCAGCGTCGTCAGCAGCCCATACCCCAGCAAAATACCGGCCAGCCAGCCGTAATAAGCCAGCGGTAAGGCCTGCAGTTTGAAGTAGCCTGCCAGTGGCCCCAGCGGCAGCCACAGGCCGATACCCATGATTGCCAGTGTCATCACCAGCAGCGGTGTGGCAGCAATTGGCAGCATCTCGGGTGTGAGGCCCACGGCGACCGACAGCGCAAACAAAAACGCCTGCAGCCAGTCGCCCTTGGTGAAGCCATTGATAAAAAAGACGATGGGCACCATGACAGCTGCAAAGCGAATCAACAGCCAGATGGCGCTGTTGACACCCGCCTGAAATGCGTTGGGCGCGGTCTCAAGTGCATTGGCGTGGGCGGCCAGCGTGCCAAAGTAGCTGCGCGGCCCGGTGGCGATGACCAGCGCCGTCGCAGTGCCCGACACAATGCTGGTGCCCATGAACAGCAGGTTGCGCTGCTCCAGCGGGCTGGCAATGTTTTCTGCTGCTGTCCCTGATGCGGCATCCCCGTTTCTGCGGATCACCGTGGCTTTATTGCTGACCATCGCGCGAAGGCTTTCAGCTGCGTTGTGTGAGCGGCCCTCTTGCACAAACCGGATCACGGTACTGAGCGTGACCATCACCGCGATCACCACCGTGGCTTTCGCGTCACCGCTGAAAAATGACAGCACAGCCAGCACTGTCAGAAGCACGTTGAACGGGTTGAGGTAACAGTTCCACAAGTGCAGCCAGCCCGGCAGCGGGCGACGCTCGAAATACCGCTTGATCCGGCGGTGGTTCAGGAAAGTGCTGAAACCCTGGGTGAAAATCTTCCGCATTTATTGCCCCGCCCTGTTTTCAAATCACCCCTGTCGCTGTTGTTTCCCCGTGCTATAGCGCTGCCTGCGGCTTGATGTCTGGACAGGGCGGATCTGCAAACAGATGATCTGCAAACGGTATCAAGTCCTTGTCCAAAATGGTTCGCACAAACGCTTTTGCCCACACCGCGTAGCCATGCGCCCCCGGATGAAAGCCGTCAGAGGCCAGGCAGGCATGAATATCTCCCTCAAAAGGCACCGTCATGACACGGTTACCCTCTGCCGGTAGCCATTGCGCCAGGCGCTGGTTCATCTCGCTGGTCCAGCGCCCCATGAACCAGCGAAGCGGCTGGGGCAATGCCGTGAAGCCGCGCATGGGCGGCATGGCGCTGTGGATCAGCAGCTGCGGGTCAAAACGGTCTTGCACCAGCGCCGCAAGCCGGTGCTGCCATTGCAACCATTGCTCAGGCGAGCGCAGGGCCGTGGCATCGTTGACGCCGACTGAAAGAATCACCACATCGAATTTGACTCGGGGCGCGTCCAGAAACAACAGCGCCAGACCGGGCGAGTCCAGGCCGCTGACCGCCATCAATTGCCAGCGTACCGTGCGGTGCCCCCCGAGCTGCAAGGCCAGCTGCCCACACAGGCCCATATCTTGCGATGCAACCCCGACACCGGCTGCGCCCGAGTCGCCCGCAATCAGCACCGTCATGACTGGCCCACTGCCGCACTCTCCCAGCCGTGGGCCGTGGGCTTCTGGCATCAAAGGCGTCATGCGGCGCACCCGGCGGCCTTGCAGCCAGAGGATCGGCCCCAACAGCACCAGGAGCAGCAAGCGCGTCAGGTCACGCACTGTTGCGCCCTGCAGACCAGCCATCAACTGATTCAAGCTGACGGGCATGGGCACCACAATGCCCCGCCCCCTGAAGGCCGCCAGTGGTGGCACCGGCGTAAGCGGTGAGAAAAGTCAAAGCTGGACAAAAAATCATCGCGTCTGGTTTTAAAAATAAATGATCGTGAAATGCAGGCGCGGGACAGCGCCGGGAAAGCCCAGGCGCTGTGCAGATTGCTAACTGCTAACTGAAGAATGTGGCAGATCGCCAGGAGATGCGCTGTTCGCTAGCGCACACAAGACCTCATTTTTTTCGCGCCGACAGGCTGCCGCGTCAACTTGCCGTGCTGTGGCAAGGTCTGCGGCTTCGCGCTCAGTTTTTTACTGATCTGGAAACAGCATCAATGGGCTCATCGCGTGCAATCTGGCCGTCCACCAGCTCCACCATCCGGTCGCAGCGTGCGCCCAGGCGTGGGTCGTGCGTCACGATGATAAACGTCACACCGCGCTCGGCATGCATATGCCGCAGTTGTACAAATACCTCGTCGGATGACGCGGTGTCAAGGTTGCCCGTAGGCTCGTCAGCCAGAACCAGGGCG
>JBBRMH010000149.1:0-9945 GCA_038230935.1 Burkholderiales bacterium
GCCTGTGCTGTACGCTATTAAAAACGTAGCAATACAATCCGCCGAAGCGCTCCAGCGGTCACCCCAGGCTTTGTCAATATCGCGCCGGTCGCGCTTGGTGGGGCGGCCATGCTCCAGGCTGCTGGCGGGCTCCAGTCCCAGGCGGCGCTGCTCAACGGCCAGGGCTCTTGCTGCCAGGCTGTCTGCTGTTTCTTCGTAGAGTTGCTGCGCCACCGGGGCTGCGCCGCGCTGGTTGCTGATGCCGCGCACCACCACTGTGCGAGTGACCGGGCCTTGCCTGAGCGTGACGGTGTCACCGACCTTGACTTCCCGTGCGGGTTTGGCTTCCACGTCATTGATCCTTATTCGGGATTTGTCGATTTCCTCGACCGCAAGCGAGCGGGTTTTATAAAAGCGGGCGGCCCATAGCCACTTGTCAATGCGTAATTTGTCCATGGAATAGTTTTTAGTCCTTTGACTTATTTTGAACCAAAAGCAGCCGTGCCGTGGCGTCCAGCCCACCCAGTCTTGTTGACTGACCATGCAGCGTCCGGTTGTCAAGCGACAGGCTGCCACCGAGCGCCTGGGTAATTTCACGGCAAATAGTTAAACCCAGCCCGGAGCCATGGCGCACGGTCCCGGCAGAAAAGGGCTGGTACAGGCGCGCTGCCAGTTCAGCTGAAATACCCGGCCCGCTGTCGCTGATGGTCAACGCGGCCACCTGGGCGTCGCACACCATGCGCACCATCAGTGCGCCACCATCGGGGCTGTGCCGGATGGCGTTGTGCAGCAGGTTACGCGTCAGCTCGCCCAGCATCCACTCGTGGGAGGCGATCAGGGCGGGTGTAGTTTCAATGGCGAAGTCGATGTTCTTCTCGGCAATCAGGGGCGACAGGTCCAGTGCCACCTGCCGCACCACCTGCGCAAAGTCCAGGATCGGTGCATCGGCTTGCTGGCGTAACTGCTCGACCTTGGCCAGGGCCAGCATCTGGTTGGCCAGCAGCGTGGCGCGATCAACTGTCTGGTTGATTTCGCTCAGGGCGTTTTGGGCGTTGATGTCACCGCGCAATGCCGACTGCACTTGTACTTTCAGCACGGCCAGCGGTGTGCGCAGCTGGTGCGCCGCATCGCGTACAAAGCGCTTTTGGTGGTCGAGCAGGCCTTGCAGCCGCGCCATGACGGCGTTGGTGGCTTCCACCAGCGGCAGCAGCTCACGCGGCGCGCCGGGTGCCTGAATCGGGTTCAGGTCGCCCTCGCGGCGTGACTGCAACTGGGCGCTCAGGCTGCGCACCGGGCGGGTGGCGCGCTGCACGACCAGCACCGTGACCAGCGCAATCACCAGCACCAGCAGGGCCTGCCGCCACAGGGTGTTCAGCAGTATTTTGCGAGCCAGTGCATGGCGCAGCTCCAGCGTTTCGGCGACCTGGATCACAGCCATGCCCCGGCCCTGCGAACTGACAACCGGCTGCAGCAGTACAGCCACCCGCACGGCTTCGCCCCGAAAGGCATCGTCATAAAAATCCACCAGTGCCGCATAAGGCGGCCTGGCTGGAATCTGGCCACGCCAGAAGGGCAGCTGGGCGAAGCCGGACACCATCTCGCCGTTCAGACTCGACACGCGGTAGAAAAGACGGCTCTGGTTGTCTGCCTCAAAAGCTTCGAGCGCCGCGTAAGGCACCGTCACACGCAACTCGGACTGCTCGTCATAACCGGTCACGTCAAGCTGTTCGCCAATCGACTTGGCCGAGGCCAGCAGCGTGCGGTCGTAAGCGGTGTTCAGGGCGCTGAAAGTCTGGTTGTAGAGGCTGAAGGTGTTGACGACAACCAGCAGGCAGACCGGAATCAAAATACCGAGCAGCAGATACCTTCTCAACGAGATAGCTCCCACACCAGAGGGCGACGTCACACCCCAACCTTCAGCAGGTAACCCAGGCCGCGCAGGGTCATCAGCGTCACGCCGGTGTGCAGCAGTTTTTTACGCAGCCGGTACACCACCACCTCAATGGCTTCGTACTGCACATCCAGCTCACCCGGAAACACCAGCTCAAACAGTTTTTCTTTTGACACCGCGTGGCCGGGTTTGACCATCAGCGTCTGCAACAGGGCGAGTTCGCGCGGCGTGAGTTCAAGCACCCGGCCTTCATGATAAATCGCACCGCTCTCTTTTTCATAGCGCAAAGTCCCTACCATTGCTGCAGCTGGGCCTGATTCGGCACGTGAACGGTGGCTGCTGTGCCGACGGCTCAGGGCATGCAGGCGCGCTTCCAGCTCGTCGAGGTCAAACGGCTTGGGCAGGTAGTCGTCCGCACCCAGGTTCAGTCCCATGACACGGTCGCCCACCGTGCCGCGTGCTGTCAGGATCAGCACCGGCGTTATCAAGCCCTGTTTGCGCGCCACGTCCAGCACCTGCAGCCCGTCCAGGCCAGGCAGGCTGAGGTCCAGCATCACCACGTCGGGTTGGGCTGCTGTCCAGTGGGCCACGGCCAGCGCGCCGTCGGTACAGGCCAGCACTTCCATGCCGCGGCGGCTCAGTGCGCGTTGCAGCGCAGTCTGCATGGACGCATCGTCTTCAATCAGCAGCAGTTTCATCGGGGTGTCTTGGGGGAAAGCAGTGGGGATGATGCAGGCACATCGGGACAAAACGCAGGCATTGGACATTAGCACTTTCCCCAATGTTTGCGGACAGCCGATTGACAGAAACACGGTGCATCATCAAGGTGCCAAGTCTTATTTCCATCTTGTTGCATATTTATTCAGGAGACATCATGCGTCGCGCCACTTTTTTGAAATCCATGGCCGTTCTGGCTGCCAGTGGCGCATTGCCGCTGTCGGCACTGGCGGCTGCCAACGTAAAAATGATGATACCGGCCAACCCCGGCGGTGGCTGGGACACCACTGGCCGGGCGCTGGGCAAGGCCATGCAGGATTCTGGTGCAGCCTCGACCGTGACCTACGACAACAAGGGCGGCGCTGCCGGTGCGTTGGGCCTGGCCCAGTTTGTCAATGGTGCAAAAGGCGACGGCAACGCACTGATGGTCATGGGCGCGGTCATGCTGGGCGGCATCATCACCGGCAAGCCACCTGTGAACCTGAGCCAGGCCACGCCCATTGCGCGCCTGACCAGCGAGTACAACGTGTTTGTATTGCCCGCCAATTCGCCGTTCAAGTCCATGGCCGAGGTGATCGAACAGCTGAAAAAAGACCCTGGCAGTGTGAAGTGGGGTGGCGGTTCACGCGGCTCTACCGAACACATTGCGGCGGCCATGATCGCCCGTGAAGTCGGCGTGGACCCGTCAAAAATCAACTATGTAGCCTTTCGGGGCGGCGGCGAGGCCACAGCGGCCATTCTGGGCGGTAACGTGACGGTGGGCGGCAGTGGCTACAGCGAGTTTGCCGAGTACATCACCACCGGCAAGATGAAAGCGCTGGCGGTGACGTCTGAGACGCGTCTGAAGGGCGTCAACGTTCCAACCCTCAAAGAGCAGGGTGTGAACGTGGTCATCGGCAACTGGCGCGGTGTCTATGGTGGGCCAGGCATCACTGCAGCACAGCGCGCTGAACTGACCGATATTGTGGTCAAGGCGACCAAGTCCAAAAGCTGGCTGGAGGCATCCGAGAAAAACAACTGGACAGCTGCAGTGCTGACCGGCCCGGCCTTTGACAAGTTTGTCGATGACGATTTCGCCAGTTTGCGCGCCACGATGGTCAAGTCCGGAATGATTTGAGCTGCCTTAAACGGTATGACGCCTTCCTTTTTTGAGGGAAGGCGATAAAAAGAAACGACGAGGAAAAAAATGACACAACAATATCCTGCCAAACTTCAGGCGCTGATAGGCGCGGGCGTACTGCTGATTGGCATGGGCCTGGCGGCGGGTGCGGTCAGCATTCCATCCGCTGCCGGTTATGGCGGCGTGGGCCCGAACTTTCTGCCGTGGCTGGTGGCTGTGTCACTGGTGGTGTGTGGCGGCTTTCTGGTGTGGGAGGCGCGTACGGGGGGCTTTCGTGAAATGGACACGCCTACGGGTGCGACTGCTGCTTACTGGCCAGGCTTTGTCTGGGTGTCGGCGGGTTTGCTGGCCAATGCGGCGCTGATCACCACAGTCGGTTTTATTGTGAGCTGCACGGTGTGCTTTGTACTCGCTGTACAGGGCCTGCGCGGCGCGGAAGGCAAAGCCGGGTTACGGCCAGAACTGCTCATTAAAGACATCGCCATCGGCATGGCCATCGCCGCGCCGGTTTACTGGATGTTCACCCAGTTTCTGGCGATCAATTTGCCGGGCCTGACCTCAACTGGGTGGCTCTGACCCCAAGTCAGGCTTGACAATTTATGGATATTTTCAACCAACTGATGCAGGGCTTTGCCACTGCAGCAACGCCCATCAATCTGCTGTGGTGCTTTGTCGGCTGTGCGCTGGGCACCGCTGTCGGCGTGTTGCCCGGCATCGGCCCTGCGGTGGCTGTCGCCATGCTGCTGCCAATTACCGTCAAGGTTGAAGCCACCGCATCGATGATCTTTTTTGCCGGTATCTATTACGGCGCGATGTATGGGGGTTCTACCACCTCGATTTTGCTCAATACGCCGGGCGAAACAGCCAGTATGGTCACGGCAATGGAGGGCAACAAGATGGCCAAAAGCGGGCGTGCAGGCGCGGCACTGGCCACCGCTGCCATCGGCTCGTTTGTCGCAGGCACCATCGCGACGGTTTTGGTCACGCTGTTTGCGCCTGTGGTCGCTGACCAGGCCGTCAAGCTCGGACCACCCGAATACTTCATGCTGATGCTGTTGGCCTTTACCACCGTGAGCGCGGTGCTGGGCAAAAGCACGCTGCGCGGCATGACGGCGCTGTTCATTGGCTTGGCCGCTGGCCTGGTCGGGCTGGACCAGATTTCAGCGCAGGCGCGCTACACCGGCGGTATTCCCGAGCTGCTGGACGGCATTGAGATTGTGCTGGTGGCTGTGGGCCTGTTTGCCGTGGCTGAAGCGTTGCACGCCGTACTCTACGAAGGCAAAGTGGTCGATGAGCAAAACAGGCTCAGCAAAGTCCACATGACGGGGCGTGACTGGAAACGTTCCTGGCCCGCCTGGTTGCGTGGCACCGCCATTGGTGTGCCGTTTGGCTGCATTCCCGCAGGCGGCACCGAGATACCCACTTTTCTGAGCTACGCCGCCGAGAAAAAACTCGCCAGAGATTCGGACGCCAAAGGCGAGTTTGGAACAACCGGTGCCATCGAGGGTGTTGCTGGCCCTGAAGCCGCCAACAACGCCACGGTGACCGCTGCGATGATTCCGCTGCTGACGCTCGGCATCCCGACCTCGAACACCACAGCGATTTTGCTGGGCGCCTTTCAAAACTACGGCATTCAGCCTGGCCCGCAACTTTTCACCACCTCATCTTCTCTGGTGTGGGCGCTGATTGCCTCGCTGTATATCGGCAACGTGATGCTGCTGGTGCTGAATTTGCCGATGGTCGGCCTGTGGGTCAAGCTCCTGAGAATACCCAAGCCTTATCTGTACGCAGGCATTTTGATTTTTGCCACTGTGGGTGTGTACGGCATGCGCCAAAGTGCGTTTGATTTGTTTTTGCTCTACGCCATTGGCGTGCTGGGCGTGGTGATGCGGCGCTTTGATTTCCCGACAGCACCGGTCATTGTCGGCATGATTCTCGGGCCACTGGCCGAAGCCCAATTGCGCAACGCCATGTCGATAGGCGAGGGCAGTGCCATGATTTTTCTGCAACGACCGGTCTCGCTGGTGCTGATAGCCGTGGTGGTTGCCGTGCTGGTGTTGCCGCGCCTGGCCAGGGTCTGGACGGCTCGAAGGGCAAGGGCTTAGTTTTTCGTCACCACTCAGGTGCAGGGGAAGAAGTGCAGTTTGGTCGCCTTGTTGAGCAGGCACATTTTTTAAACAAAAAGTGCGCTCACCCTATGTAAACAGTGTGCAAGTCGCTATCGAAAAAATAGCATGGTGTAGAGGGTGGGCCAGAGCCGGAGAATTATTGCTTCGCCCCCAGCGCCAACGCATGTGCCCGTGAAGCGGCCAATTTACTGGTATCGGTCGCCGTCTGCGTGTCCCAGCCCAGCATGTGCTGCGCGCTGATGTTTGCCAGTGCAGTCATCCACACCGGGCTGTCGTTGAGGCACGCGATGTAGCTGAACTTCTCGCCGCCTGCGTGCAGAAAAGCTTCATGCGCCTCCATATTGATCTCTTCCAGCGTCTCCAGACAGTCACCCGTAAAGCCCGGGCACACCACATCCACACTTTTGACGCCATCGCGCGCCATTTTTATCAGTGTGGGTTCGGTGTACGGTTCCAGCCACTTGGCCTTGCCAAAGCGTGACTGGAATGTGAGCTGGTAACGCTCTTTGGGCAGGCCCAGCTTTTGCGCCAGCAGGCGGGCGGTTTTGTAGCACTCGCAGTGGTAGGGGTCGCCGAGCTGCAGGGTGCGTTCGGGCACGCCGTGAAAGCTCATCACCAGCTTTTCAGCCTGGCCATGGGTTGCCCAGTACGCCTGAATGCTGCCCGCCAATGCATCGATATAGCCGGGCACGTCATGATAATGGTTGATAAAACGAAACTCTGGCAGGCGGCGAACGTCCGAGGCCCAGGCATAAACCGCATCAAACACACTGGCTGTGGTGGTAGCGCTGTATTGTGGATAGGCAGGCAGGATCAGCACCCGCGTGACACCGTCCTGCTTGAGCTGGTCAAGCTGCGACGCCATCGACGGGTTGCCATAGCGCATGGCGTAGCGCACTTCTACATGATGGCCCAGTGCGGCCATCTCTGAGCCGAGCAGGCGAGCCTGCCGTTCGGTCCAGACTTTCAGGGGTGAGCCTTCAGGCATCCAGATACTGGCGTATTTGGCGGCGGACTTTTTCGGCCTGATGCGCAAAATAATGCCGTGCAAAATCGCCAGCCAAAGCAGGCGCGGAATCTCGACCACCCGTTTGTCACTGAGGAATTCCGCCAGGTAGCGGCGCAGTGCGGGTGCAGTGGGCGCGTCAGGCGTGCCAAGGTTGCATAACAGGATGGCGGTGCTGGACGTGGCGACAGGGGCCTGGCCGTGCTGAAAGGTGGGTTCTGTGGCAAAAGACATGGGTTATTCTCGCTTACCTGTGGTCTTTTTTGACCTGCCACGCACCGCTAACCCCAAAGCTTGCTCAGCTTACTTCTTTTCAACTTCCTTTCATCATGTTCGACCCCACTCTGGTCAAGGCCATCACGCTAGACCTCGACGACACCTTGTGGCCAGTCTGGCCGGCCATTGAGCGCGCAGAAAAGGCGCTTGAAAACTGGCTGGGCCAGCAGGCTCCCATGGCCGCTGCCTTGTTTGCCAATCCAAAGGCGCGGCACGATCTGCGTGAGCAGGTTTCGCGCGCCCGCCCAGACCTCAAGTACAACCTGAGTGCTGTACGCCTAGAAGCGATCCGGCTGGCGTTGTCGCGTTCGCACGAAGACCCGTTGCTGGCAGAACCGGCCTTTGAGGTCTTTTTTGACGAACGCAACCGCGTCACGCTGTTTGAAGACGCCCTTGCAGGGCTGGAGTTTCTGGCCAGCCGGTTCCCGCTGGTGGCGCTGTCCAATGGCAATGCCGACATCCATCGCATTGGACTGGGTCACTTGTTTCAGGCCAGCATCAGTGCGCAGCAGTTTGGCGTGGGCAAGCCCGACCCGAAAATTTTCCACGCAGCGGCTGGCTCTGTGGGGTTCAGTCCTGCTGACGTGCTGCATGTGGGGGACGATTGCACGCTGGATGTGCTGGGCGCGCTCAATTGCGGCATGCAGACGGTGTGGGTCAACCGTGCAGACCACGCCTGGCCGCACACAGCCGAGCCGCATGAAACGGTGGCTACCCTGACCGAGCTGTGCGATTATTTCAAGCCTTGATGGGTCAGGCGCCGGTCCATCTGGCAGCCTCCAGACCTGAGCGCACTGCGCCTTCGAGCGTGGCAGGGTAGGGCCCTTCAATATAGTCACCACAGGCCAGCAGGCCCGGCGCGATGCACATACCAGGCCGCACCAAGCCGGGAGAGCAGGCAAACGTGGCGCGCTTTTCAACAATGGTTTGTACGGCTTGCAGGTTGCGCAATCCCAGTTGCGCATCGGCCTGGGCCAGTACGCGCTGCGTCAACACGCTGCCCGTCTGAACGCTGGCGCTGATCACAAAAGCCAGCAGACCAGGCGGGCCACCAAGCTGGCCCCGGTCAAAAACGAATTGGGCGGGAAATTCTGCGGTGCTGCGCAGTGCCAGCATGGGTTGACGCAGGCTTGCAGCTGCCGCGTCGCTTAACCGCAGATAGACCGTGGCAATGGCTTCATGCTGCAGCCCAAGTGTTTGAGCCAGCCAGCCCTGGCAGGGCACGTTGCAGCTGGCGGCCAGACGGGCCGCTTCTACCGGGGGGCAGGCCAGCACCACGCGGTCAAACACGTCGTGGTTTTGAAGTCCTGCACAGGTCACGGTCCAGCCATGGTTTGTGCTGGTGGCTGAGGGCGCTACGCTTTGCACCCGCGTACCCAGCATGACCTGACCACCGTGACTCTGCAGCCAGGCCAGGGCGGCATCGGGCAACAGCGCGCTCAGGTCCGCGCGCGGCAGCAACAGATTGGAGCCTCCGCTGCCTGCAAACAGCGCATCGCGCATGACGCGTAAAAAAACCTGGCCACTGGCCCGGTCGGGCGGGGTGTTGAGTGCCGATACGCACAGCGGCTCAATCAGCGTGGCCATGATCAGCGGGGACACACCACGGCACACATCAGTCACCGATTGCTGTGGCGGACATTGAAAACGCCGCAGCTGCCAGGCGGTCGCGGTTTTGAGCAGCGACAGCTTGTCCCGCCATGACCAGCCGCGTGCCAGTGCAATGCCAACCAGCGCGTCCAGCGGTGCCGGCAGAAAGGGCGATTGCGGCAGCTTCAGGCCACCACCATCGGGCCATTGCAGGGTCAGGGGCAGGCGCAGCAGCGCGGTGCGCTCATTCACCCCGAGTTCTGCCATGAGTTGCAGGCTTTCGCTGTAGGCACCGATCAGGATGTGCTGGCCGTTGTCGAGCACCATGCCCGTCCCGGTGCGGGGGCTATCGACCCTGCGGGCCCGTCCGCCAGCCACAAGAGTAGCTTCAAACAGGGTGACCTGATGACCGCGCCGCGTGGCCTCCACGGCGGCGGCGCAACCGGCCCAGCCTGCGCCAATGACAGCGACTTTCAAGGCGCGAACATCATGGACTTCATTGAATGGCTCCCAGCGCCTGGGTTTTCCAGGCCAGCCAGAACTTGCGCAGGGGCGTCAGGCTGACGCGCTGGTGCAGCACCTGGTAGTTGTCATCCGCAATCTCGCGCAGCAGCGTGCGGTAAATGCTGGCCATCATGAGGCCAGGTTTCTGCGCACGCCGGTCAGCAGCAGGCAACAGACTCAGGGCCTCGTCGTACAAGGCGAGGGCGCGCTGTGTCTGGAACTGCATCAGCGCACTGAAGCGGTCCGAGTACTGGCGCTTCAAAATCTCATGCGCCTTCACGTCAAACTGTTGCAGTTCATTGACGGGCAGGTAAATGCGGCCACGCAGCGCATCTTCACCCACGTCGCGAATGATGTTGGTGAGCTGAAAAGCCAGCCCCAGCTTGTGGGCGTAAGCGGTGGTGGCCTCATCGGTCTGGCCAAAAATGCGCGCGGCCACTTCGCCAACGATGCCCGCCACCAGATGGCAGTAGCGTTGCAGACCGGGAAAGTCGAGGTAGCGGTTTTGCTCCAGATCCATCAGGCAGCCTTCAATCACGGCCTGCAAATGGCGCGCTTCAATCCTGTAGGCGCTAGCTATCGGCATCATAGCCTTCATGACCGGGTGACTGGGTTGGCCCGCAAACGCCTTGGTGACTTCACTTTGCCACCATGCAAGCTTGGTGCGCGCCACGCTGGGGTCGGTCACTTCGTCAACAACGTCGTCAATTTCGCGGCAAAAGGCATAAAAGGC
>JBBRMH010000150.1:0-9938 GCA_038230935.1 Burkholderiales bacterium
AACGACATTGTGCTGATCACTGAAGGTGAGCCGTTTGACGAGCCTGGCCCCCGGATCATCTTTGTCAATGAGGCCTTCGAGCGGCGTACCGGCTACACCCAGGCAGAAGTGATCGGAAAGACACCGCGAATCCTGCAAGGCCCCAAAACTGATCGGGCAGAACTGGACCGCATCGGAAGAGCGCTCAGAGCGTGGCAGCCGGTGCGGGCCGAACTGATCAACTACACCAAAGATGGCGAGGAGTTCTGGCTGGAGCTCGACATCAATCCGATTGCCGACTCAAAAGGCCATTTCACGCATTGGGTTGCGGTTGAGCGCGACATCACCGAGCGCAAACTGGCCCAGGAGGCGATTTTGCAACTCAACAGCGAGCTGGAAGACCGGGTTCTGCAGCGCACCGAACAGCTGGCAGCAGCCAACAAGGAACTGGAGGCATTTTCCTACTCGGTCTCGCATGATTTGCGCTCGCCGCTGGCCACCATCAATGGTTTTAGCCAGCTGCTGCTCAAATCCAGCAAAGACCAGCTTGGCGAAAAGGGTCAGCATTACCTCAATCGTATTTATGCCGGTTCCACCAAAATGGGCGAGCTGATAGAAGGCCTGTTGTCTCTGGCCAAACTCTCCAGAGGCGATTTGAATCGCCGGGATGTGGATTTGACGGCCATGGCGGCCAAGATGGTGCGTGAACTCAGGGATTCCGAGCCCGACCGGTTGGTGGACGTGACGATTCAAGCCGATCTGCGGGTCAATGGCGATGCCGCCATGGTGACGGTGATCATGCAGAACCTGATTGCCAACGCCTGGAAATACTCTGGCAAGAAGCCGCAGGCACGCCTTGAAATTGGCAGCGAAACAGCCCCTGGCGGAGCGCAGTGTGTTTTTGTGCGCGACAACGGCGCAGGGTTTGACATGGCTTACGCAGAAAAACTTTTTCAGGCGTTCCAGCGCTTGCACCAGGACACCGAGTTCAAAGGCACAGGCATCGGTCTGGCCAACGTCAGGCGCGTGGTGGAGCGCCATGGCGGGCGGGTCTGGGCCGAGGCGGCACCAGACCAAGGTGCTACATTCCGATTCACCCTTGACCAGGCGACATGAAACCCGCACCCATTCCAGCCAATGACGAGCAGCGCCTCGCAGAGCTTTACCGTTATGACATTCTCGACACCGAGGCGGAAATCGAGTTTGACGATTTCACCCGACTTGCCGCGCATATTTGCGGTGTGCCCATCGCGCTGGTCTCACTTGTAGATAAAGACCGCCAGTGGTTCAAAAGCTGCGTTGGCCTGGATGCCACACAAACTGCCCGCGACATTTCATTTTGTGGGCACGCCGTGCTGAACGCGGGCGTGTTTGAAATCCAGGATGCAGCCCGCGACCCGCGCTTTGCTGACAACCCGCTGGTTGTTGAAGGCCCGGCCATACGGTTTTACGCGGGTGCCCCCTTGATGACCCAAAGCGGCATCGCCATTGGCACTTTGTGCGTGATTGACACACAGCCTAAAACGCTGACGGTCGAGCAGATTCAGTCCCTTGAGGCCCTGAGTCGCCAGGTGGTTCGCCAGTTTGACCTGCGGCTTCTGGTGCGACGCCAGAAGGAGCAGAACCTTGAATTGGCAAGGCAGCGCAATTTTCAAAAAATGTTGTTTGACAGTGCCACGGCAGGCGTGGTTTCCATCACAGCTACTGGACAGATCACCAGCGTGAACGCAGCTTTTGAGCGGCTGGTGGGGTACACCGCTGTTGAACTGGCGCATCAAAAAAATATACGTTTTTTTCATCTGCAGGAAGAGTTAAAAGAGCGGGCGCAAGAGCTGAGCCGTCAGCTCTTGCGCCCGGTGGAGCCAGAAGACAGCATCTGGGCCAGCTCAAGGGTGGGTGTGCCGGACATGCGCGACTGGACCTACAGGCGCAAAGACGGCTCCAGCGTGTCCGTTCTGGTGTCCACATCGCCTCTGGGCCATGAAGGCAGTGGAGGCAGTGAGGGCAGCGAATATGGCGAGGCCAGCGAAGCGAGCGGGTTTGTGGTGATGGTGTGGGACATCACCGAACGCAACAAGGTCCATGAAGAAGTCGTCCGGCTCAACGCTGATCTGGAGGCCAGAGTCGCCCGCAGGACGGTCGAGCTGCAAAGAAAAACCGAAGACCTGGAACTTTTGTCCTATTCCATTGCGCACGATCTGCGCCAGCCTTTGATCACGATCAGTGGCAACACGCATCTTTTGAAAAAACAGGCGCTGGGCACCGACGGTCTTCATTACCTGGAGCGCATTGGTGCGGGCGTGCACCAGTTGAGCGTTCGCAGCGATGCGCTGCTTTACTTTGCCGATCTGTCGCGTCGGCAGCTCAAGCGGGTCACCCTGGACCTGGCGCAACTCGCGCGCGATCAGCTGCTGCGTCTGCAGCAAGAGGAGCCTGGGCGTGAAATGGCAGTACGGGTGCCGCCCCACCTGCCTGTCTGGGCAGACAAAGACTTGATGACCGAGGCCGTCAACGAGCTGGTCCTCAACGCCTGGAAATTCACCGCAGGCCGCGACGCGGGCAGCATCGAAGTGGGCAGCGCCATCGACGAAAACGGCGAATCTGTTTACTTTGTCAAAGACAACGGCTCAGGTTTTGACATGGCCTATGTCAACACTTTGTTCGAGCCTTTTCAGTACATCGAAACTGTAGAAGGCTCAGCCGGGCACGGCATTGGGCTGGCCAAAGTCAAACGAATCGTGGCCAAGCATGGTGGCCGGGTCTGGGCCGAGAGCCGGGTCAACGAGGGTTCTGTGTTTTACTTCACGCTCTCGGGTGCCTGAGTGGCTACAGGCGAAGTTCAGACGCGAAGTTGACATATCGCGGCCCATTGCCAGCCCGACTGTTGATATTGTTGCTGCGCCCTGAAAACCGATTCGCTTCCAAACATCCTTTTATCCGGAACTTCAATGCTTGAAAACTATCTTCGTCTGGCTGCAGTCTGGCTATTTCTGAGTGGTTTGCCCGCACTGAGCCAGGCTCAGAGCAGCGTTTTTTTAGAAGAGTTGACAACTTCGGAAGTCAGCGCCGACCTGAAGGCGAGTAAAACCACGGTCATCATTCCGGTGGGCGGCACCGAGCAGAGTGGCCCGCACATGGCGCTCGGCAAACACAACACGCGGGCCAGGGTGCTGGCTGGCAAGATTGCTGTGTCTTTGGGCAACGCACTCGTTGCACCGGTGCTGGCTTACGTGCCAGAGGGCAACATTGAGCCGCCAACCGAGCACATGGGTTTTGCGGGCACCATTTCCATTCCTGAAGATGCCTTCAAAGGCGTTTTGCTGGGTACAGCGCGCAGCTTCAAAAAACACGGCTTCACTGACATTGTGCTGCTGGGTGACCATGGCGGTTATCAAAAGGCACTGGCTGCCGTTGCAGCGCAGTTCAACCGTGAAGCGGGCAAGTCAGCGGTACGGGTTCATTTTGTGGCCGACTATTACCGCGCCACGCAAACGGCCTATGTTGCCGCACTCAAAGCCAAGGGCCTGAGCGTTGCCGAGATCGGTACCCACGCAGGCTCTGCAGACACGTCCTTGCTGATGGCGATTGACCCCGGTATGGTCAGGCCCGAACGCTTTGCCGAAGCAGCCCGTGCGGGCTGGGGCGGCGGCACATTGGGAGACCCGCGTGCGTCCAGCGCGGCCAATGGTCAGCTGGGTGTGGATGCGGTCGTTAAAATCACGGTTGAAGCCATTAAAAAGGCCACGGCAGCGCCCAGGTAGTGTTGTCACGTTTTTTGCCCTATCTCTTCTTCCCATCGGTTTGTAATACAGGTTTTTAAACTCGGCACATGCGAAAAATATATTGGAAAACGGGCGCTCTGCTCACTTTGGGCTGCGCTGCCGTGGTGTCGCTCGGTACCGCTCAAACGGTCCCGGCCACCCCGCCTGTTTCTCCTTCTCCATCCCCATCCTCATCGGCCTCTGCATCCCCATCGCAAGCAGCTGCATCGTCACCCGCAACAAAGCCTGCACCTGCGGTGGCCGTGCGCGCCAAGCCGGTAATTCCCCCTCCCGGGCCGTTGCCCACGGGCACGCTGGACCTGGTCAGCGGCATGCCCGCAGCCGTTGACAAAAACAATTTGTACAGCGAAATCGCATCGACCAAACTCAGCCCCAACGTGGCGGGTGCGCTGGAGCGGATTTATGTGCCCAACCGGGGCGAAAACACGGTGTCTGTGATTGACCCGGCCACGCTCAAAGTCGTGGACAAGTTCAGTGTCGGCGTTCATCCGCAACACATCGTGCCCAGCTGGGACCTGAAAACACTGTGGGTAGCCAATAACGCGGAAGGCCGGCTCGACGGCAGCCTGACGCCGATTGACCCGAAAACCGGCAAGCCTGGCAAGTCCATTCCGGTCGATGACCCGTACAACCTGTACTGGTCGCCCGATGGCCAATACGCCATTGTGGTGGCCGAGGCCTACAAGCGCCTGGATTTTCGCGATGCCAAAACCATGGCCATGAAGTTCAGCCTGCCCACACCGCAATGTGCGGGTATCAACCATGCGGACTTTTCAATCGACGGCAAGTTCGCCCTGTTTACCTGCGAGTTCAACGGCTCGATCACCAAAATTGATCTGGTCAACCGCCGGGTAGTGGACACGCTCAAACTCAACGCTTACTTTGACCGTCCCGACATACTGGCGCTGATTGCAGCCCCCGGTAAAAAGCCCCGCTATATTGACGACCCCTCCAACCCGGCGGGCGCAGACATTTGCACCACACCGGGCATGCCGCAAGACGTGCGCGTATCGCCCGACGGCAAGATTTTTTATGTGGCTGACATGATGGTTGACGGCGTGCATGTGATCGATGGCGAGCGCTTCAGGCAAATCGGGTTCATTCCTACGGGTGTGGGCGCGCACGGTCTGTACCCCAGCCGTGACGGCAAAAGCATGTATGTCGCCAACCGCGGCAGCAACAAGATTCGCGGCACACCCAACGGAAAGGGCAGCGTGTCAGTGATTGACTTTGCCACCCGCGCCGTGGTGAAAACCTGGACCATTCCCGGCGGTGGCAGCCCGGACATGGGCAACATCAGCGCCGACGGCAAGTTCCTGTGGCTCGGCGGGCGCTACGACGATGTGGCCTACCGTTTCAACACCGACACGGGTGCTGTGGACAAAGTCAAGGTGGGGCGCGAGCCGCATGGGCTGACAGTGTGGCCGCAGCCAGGGCGGTTTTCGTTGGGGCATACGGGGAATTTGCGCTGAAATTCCTGATGCTTCAAACTGAAGCGATGCGCTTTCAAAGTCCCTGACGAGACACTTTCTTATCAGGAACTTCCCCGATGCGCCATGCGCCTGCTGCGGTTAGGCTGCAGGCAGTGTTCATTCAATCGGAGCGTTCCTTGTCACCATCCACTACAGCCGGGCTCCCCGCCCACCAGCAGCATTACAAAGCCTGGCCCAAGCGCCTGCCGCGCAACATCAACGCACCGGCGACGTCGCTCTGGCACAACCTGGCGGTCAGTGCGCTGCGTTTTCCGGACAAGCCTGCGCTGGTGTTTTTCAGCTATGTGCTGACCTACCGTCAAGTGCTGCAGCAGGCCGAGCGGCTGGCCGCAACGCTGGAGCGCATGGGGGTCAAAAAAGGCGACCGCGTGGTGCTGAACATGCAAAACTGCCCGCAGTGGGTGATTGCGCACTTTGCCATTTTGCGCATTAACGCGGTAGTGGTGCCTGTGAACCCCATGAACCGGGCAGAAGAGCTCAAGCACTACATTCTTGACCCGGATGCGAAAGTTGCCATCACCAGCGCTGACCTGGCCCCAGAGCTGGCCAAGGCCAATGCCCAGCTTGAGCCCGCCGAGCGCCTGAGCCATCTGATCGTGACCCATTACCGCGACACGATGGGGGACGCGTTTGATGAAGGCGGTGCGGGTCAGGCGCTGATGCCGCAGGCGTGGGCGCAATGGCTGGGCACGCAACACCCACTGCCTGAGCTGGAGGGCTGCACGGTGATGCGCTGGGAAGACGCGATCTCAAGTGATGCCCTTGATACGGCTCACCTGCCTGAGCACACTGTGGGGCCCGATGACCTGGCTGTGCTGCCCTACACCAGTGGCACCACGGGCCTGCCCAAGGGCTGCATGCACACGCACGCCAGCATCATGCACAACGCGGTGTCGACTGCCTTGTGGGGCAGCGGCCATTTCGCCAATGTGATTTTGTCGGTGGTGCCCATGTTTCACATCACCGGCATGGTCTCGGTGCTGCATGCCACGATTTACAGCGGCTCCACGCTGGTCATCATGCCGCGCTGGGACCGCGAGCTGGCCGGACACCTTATTTCGCACTGGGGTGTGACCCACTGGACGAATATCCCGACCATGGTGATTGACTTGCTGGCCAGCCCCAATTTCGCATCTTTTGACCTGAGCAGTCTGGTCTATATCGGTGGCGGTGGGGCAGCCATGCCGCAAGCAGTGGCACAGCGCCTTTATGAACAGTACGGCCTGAACTATGCAGAAGGTTACGGCCTGACGGAAACCGCTGCGCCATCGCACAGCAATCCGCATGACAAAACCAAGCAGCAATGCCTGGGTGTGCCGTTTATCAGCTGTGACGCACGGGTGATTGACCCGTTGACCTTGCAGGAAGTCCCGCAGGGTGAGCAGGGCGAGATCATCATGAGTGGCCCGCAAATTTTCAGCGGCTACTGGAAGCGGCCCGAGGCCACAGCTGAAGCGTTTATCGAACACGACGGCAAGCGCTTTTTCCGCTCCGGTGATCTGGGACGGGTCGATGAAGAGGGCTACTTCTTCATCACCGACCGGCTCAAGCGCATGATCAACGCATCGGGCTTCAAGGTCTGGCCGGCTGAAGTTGAGGCGCTGATGTTCAAACACCCGGCGATTCAGGAGGCCTGCATTATTTCAACCCGCGACGCGTACCGGGGCGAATCGGTCAAGGCGGTGGTGGTGTTGCGTGCAAACGCCAAAGGCACCACCAGTGAGGACGACATCATTGCCTGGTGCAAAGACAACATGGCCGCCTACAAGTACCCACGCGTGGTGCAGTTTGTCGATGCGCTGCCGAAAAGCGGCGCCGGCAAAGTCATGTGGCGGGCCCTGCAGGAGGCCGAGGCAGCGAAAACATCCTGAACTTTCTGAACGCCTGAATCAGCGGCTCAGCCGTTGGCACTGTCCATCGTCATCGTCCCAGGCGTTGCGGCACTGGCTGATGTTGGTGCTGATGTTGGTGCTGAGCCTGGCGTTTCTGGTCTGCACATCTCTGTGCCATTCCATTGCTGGCCGCACCAGCAGAGGCCCTGTGCGTCAATCAGACAGGTACCGGTACCGCAGCAGCGTTCGTCTTCATCAGAGCTCGTCATAGGGTTATCCTGTGTGAAAACTGATATTTATAAACGAATTTTGATAAACGTATTGCAACGCATGAATCCGACAAACCCAAATAATCCGCCTGCACTGGCAAACCCGGTCAATGTCAAAAAGCTGCTGCTCTCAAAATGGACCGCAGTGACACCGATAGACAAGCGCAAGCATTTTTTGATCGCCAAGGTCATCAAGCCCGAGCCGCCCGAACTCACGGTTCAGTGGGTAGAGCTTGAGGCTGTGCATTCCAGTCTGGTAAGGCGCATCCACTGGCACGAACTGCGCGACCCGGCGATTTGGCACATTGGCTGGGTTTAACTGGCAGGCGTGTGCGGGCGCCGGTGTAAATTCTTCTCAGAACGGTGCGTCAGGCCCCGCATCCACCGCCTTGACTGCAGAGGCGGCAGCTGGCTTGATGCGTCTGGGTTTGGCGGTGAGGGTGGTTTTTTCTGGCGCTGTTTGTGGCGAAGTATCCTGACCTGCCTGAGCCGTCGCAGCGGCTGCAAATGCTGTTGCCACTGCGTCGTCAGTTTCAGGGGCGTTGTCAGCTGACTTGCGCGCTGCCTGGCGGACGCTGGCCTTGTCGCCAGCGGCTGCAAACTTGCTGTATTTGGCCAGTGTGGTCACCATCTGGCCGTAAATGCGGGGGTTGGCGGCAACGCATTCGTTTTCATGCAAGAACTCGCTCTCACCGGTGAAGTTGCCGATCAGGCCACCCGCTTCAGTCACCAGCAAGGAGCCAGCGGCCACGTCCCAGGGTTGCAGACCAGTTTCAAAAAAGCCGTCGCTAAAGCCTGCGGCAACATAGGCCAGGTCAAGCGCTGCAGCACCCGGGCGACGCACGCCCGCGCACTGGCTCATGACTTCACCCAGCATGTTGAGGTAACTTTTGAGTTTGTCACCGGGGCGGTAAGGAAAGCCGGTCGAGATCAGGCATTCCTGCATGCGGGTGCGCTTGGCAACGCGGATGCGGCGCTCGTTCATGTAGGCACCACGGCCCTTGGTGGCGCAAAAAATGTCATTGCGGGTGGGGTCGTACACGACGGCCTGCTCGACCTTGCCTTTGACGGCCAGGGCAATGCTGACGCAATAAACCGGAAAGCCGTGGATAAAGTTGGTGGTGCCGTCCAGCGGGTCGATGATCCAGACGAAGTCTGAGTCTTTGGCACCGTGCTCGCTGCCAGATTCTTCGGCCAGAATGCCGTGGCCGGGGTAGGCCGTCAACAGTGTTTCGATGATGGCTTCTTCGGCTTTTTGATCCACCTCGGTCACAAAGTCGTTGGTCTGTTTGACCGAAATGCGAACGGATTCAACGTCAAGCGCGGCGCGGTTGATGATGGCGCCGGCGGCGCGTGCAGCCTTGATGGCCACATTGAGCATGGGGTGTAGATTGCTGGACATAGAAGGTATGAAAGAGCGCGTGGGCAGCGAGTGGGCCCACAACCAAGCCTGCGTCCGGTGACCGGGGCAGGCGACAATGGGCGTATTTTACCGACTCCTTGCCAGGCCTGGACCCCATTGCATTCATTGAGGGCCTGTGAAGTGACGATTGACGCATGAAAACCCGATTTATCCTGATCAACACCAGCCACGCCGGCAATGTGGGCGCGGCTGCCCGAGCCATGAAAGTCATGGGCTTTGACGACCTGGTACTGGTGGCACCGCGCTGGGCCAACGTGCTGCGGCGCGAAGAAACCATCCAGCGGGCCAGCGGTGCGCTGGACGTTTTGAAAAACGCCTGTATCGTTGAAACGCTGGACGAGGCACTGGACGGCATGACGCACCTGTGCGCCACAGCGATGACGCCGCGTGACTTTGGCCCGCCCACGCTGGCACCGCGTACGCACTTTGCGGCGTTGTTGAATCAGTCTGACACGCTGCTATCAAAAGGTGAGCTGCCAGCGCAGGCGTTACCTGCGCAAAAGGCTGATTTGATGCTCAAACCGGAGGGTGTGGCCTTTCTGTTTGGCTCTGAACGATTTGGTATGCAGAACGAGGACGTGTACCGCTGCCATGTGGCGCTGAGCATTCCCACAGACCCAAATTTCGGCTCGCTCAATCTGGCGGCGGCGGTGCAGTTGATTGCCTATGACTGGCGTGAGGCACTCGGTGGTTTTACAGTTGTGCCAGCTACAGGCGAGCGTCAACTGGCAGATGCAGCAGAGGTGGCAGGCATGCTGGGGCACCTTGAGCAGGCCTTGAGCAGCATCGGCTTTCTTGACCCGGCATCGCCCAAGAAACTGATGCCCCGGCTGAATCAGCTGTTTAACCGCGCGCAGCTGAGCCGGGAAGAAATCCACATCTTGCGGGGCGTGGCCAAAGCGATGGCCAAACCCGTCCCCTTACCTTCTCCTGAAGCAATTGCGCCCGCAAGTCCTTCGGCAGACCATTAGACTCCCCGGATGTTCTCCAGACTCCGCTCCGACATCCGATGCATTCTCGACCGTGACCCTGCCGCCCGTACGGCCTGGGAGGTGCTCACCTGTTACCCCGGCCTGCACGCTGTCGTGTTGCACCGCCGGGCGCACTGGTGCTGGACGCATGGCTTGAAATGGCTGGGGCGCTTTATCTCGCACATCACG
>JBBRMH010000151.1:0-9762 GCA_038230935.1 Burkholderiales bacterium
AGTGGCTTCCGGGTCGCGCAGAAAGTCATTGCGGGCACCGGCAATCGCGTCAGCCATGCGTCCGCTGATGGCAAAACCGTCGGTCGAGAGCTTGATGCCGCGTGCAAACAGGCCGCTCCAGGGCTGGCTGCCGTGGTCCTGATACGCCAGCTCCAGCATGCGTACGGCGCCTGGGGTGCCAATGGACCGACCGCTAGCCTTGGTGTTTAAAAAAGAATTTCCCAAGTTGGGCAGGGGGTTGGTTTTGTCGGTAGCGCTGATGTAGCGCAGGTAGTCGGCAGTGGCAGCTGCTGGTGCAGTCTCACGACCGTCATAGCTCTGCACCACGCCAGTACTGGCCTTGTAATGCAGCATGAAGGCACCGCCGCCCAGACCGGACGACTGTGGCTCGACCAGGCCCAGTACTGCCTGCATAGCCACTGCAGCGTCCACCGCCGTGCCACCGGAAGCCAGCACGTCGCAACCGGCCTGCGTTGCAAGCGGATTGGCTGTCACGGCCATGTAAGTGATGCCGGTAACGGGTTTTTTGCCCGTCCTGTAACCAGACGACGGCTCAGGCAATGAGGGGTCACCGGGTACGCCAGAGCCCACCACCACACCGCCCCCACTGGTGCTTTGCAGGCAGGACTGAACGAGCCGGCCATCTGTCACAAACCCAGTGCCACCACCTCCGCCGCCGCAGCCCCACAGTGTCAGCAAGGAGAGTGTCAGCGGCGTCAGCCACATGGCTCGCCGGGTCAAGCTACGCTGTGTGAGCGCAGAAGGGTTTTGATACATGATCAGACTTTCCGTAAGATTTGTGAAGGCTCAAGTATTCGGCAATTACCGGGCCAGTTTGTCAATCGGACAAACGAGGTGATGCAGGCGTTTGATTCACACCCCACCTGGTTGACAAGCCTCTGCGTAACTGTCCGGGACGACTTAAGTCCGCTATAAGCCAAAAACTGCATACTGCCAGACTCAAAGGAGTTTTTTCTATGCGCCTCCTGCTGGTTGAAGATGACGCCATGATTGGCGAGGCGGTGTTGCAGGTGCTGCGCGGCCAGCACTACGCTGTGGACTGGGTGTGCGATGGCAGCATGGCTGACCAGGCGCTGCGCAGTGCGAATTACGATCTGGTGGTACTTGATCTGGGCCTGCCCAAACGCGATGGCCTGGACGTATTGCGGGCCTTGCGCAGCCGGCACAGCCTGACTCCCGTGCTGATAGCGACGGCCCGCGATGGTGTGGCTGACCGCATTGCCGGGCTCGATGCCGGTGCCGATGACTACGTTGTCAAACCCTATGACACCGATGAGCTGCTGGCCCGTGTGCGTGCTTTGCTGCGCCGCAGTGCCGGTCGCGCTGAACCGGCCTTTGAGCACAAAGGCGTCAGCCTGAACCCCGCCACACATGAGGCAACGGTCAATGGCCAGCCGGTGTCTCTGTCAGCGCGTGAGTGGGCGGTGCTGGAGCCGTTGCTGGCGCGCCCTGGTGTGCTGCTGTCACGCGCACAGCTTGAAGAAAAGCTGTTCAGCTGGAAAGACGACGTCAGCAGCAATGCGGTGGAGGTCTATATTCACGGCGTGCGCAAAAAACTCGGCAATGACGTCATACAAACCGTGCGCGGGCTGGGCTATCTGGTGCCCAAGGTATGACCACCACACCCTCTCATTCTTTGCGCGGCCGATTGCTCTGGTTTGTGCTGGTGGCCATTTTGCTGGCCGCTATTTTGCAGGCGGCCACTGCTTACCGCAGTGCCCTGCAGCAGGCCGATGCCATGTTTGACGATCATTTGCAGCAGGTGGCGCGCTCACTGCGCAGCTCCATACCGCTGGGCTCACTGCCCGCAGAAGGCGAAGCTGACGCTGACTTTGACCTGTATGTGCAAATCTGGAGCAAGGACGGCACGCAGCTGTTTCGTTCGACGCACTCCACCCTGCCGCCGCGTGCAGTGCTCGGGTTTTCAGACGTTCAGGCCAATGGCAACCGCTACCGGGTGTATTCGCTGCAGGCCCCTTTGCAAACCGTGCAGATCGCGCAGGATCTGAGTGCGCGCACAGCCCGTGCGCAGGCGCTGGCTGTCAGGGCCGTGCTGCCTTTTTTCATGCTCACGCCGCTGCTCATGCTGGCCGTGTGGTGGGTGATCAACCGCTCTCTGGCCCCCATTGAACGCGCCCGGCGCGAGGTGGCCAGCCGGGCGGCGGATGATTTTTCTCCCCTGGCAGACACGGGCCTGCCCGACGAGGTCAGGCCGCTGGTAGAGGAACTCAATTTGCTGTTTGGTCGCGTCCAAAGTGCCTTTGATGCGCAGAAAAACTTTGTGGCAGACGCTGCACACGAGCTGCGCTCCCCCCTGACCGCCCTCAAACTGCAGGCGCAGGCACTGCGGCAGCCAGAGCGCCCCGACGGCACGGCAGCTGCACAGCAAGCCAGGCGTGAGGCTGATGTCGCCCGCCTGAACCAGGGCATCGACCGCGCCATCCGGCTGGTCGAGCAGCTTCTGACCCTGGCACGCGCCGAAGCCAGTGCACAGCCCGCGCCTGGGTCTGTCGTGCCAGGCAGCCCCGTTGACCTGACGCAGCTCATCCAGCTCGCGGTAGCCGATGTGCTGCCCCAGGCAAGCCAAAAAAACATTGACCTGGGATTGAGTGGTGACATCCCCGCTCAGCCCGTTCTGATCAACGGCCAGAGCGATACCCTGCACATCCTGCTGCGCAACCTGCTGGACAACGCTGTCAAATACACCCCGGCAGCAGGCCAGGTCGATGTGTCACTTGTGCTTGAAGGCGACCACTGCATTCTGGGCGTTGAAGACAGCGGCCCCGGCATTGCACAGGAAGACCGGGCGCGTGTATTTGACCGGTTTTTTCGCGCCACTGAGGCTGCTCCTGAAACCGGCAGTGGCCTGGGGCTGGCGATTGTCAAGGTGATTGCTGCGCAGCATGCAGCGAGCGTCACGCTGGCTCAGTCGGCCCGCCTCGGTGGCTTGCTGGTGCAGGTGCGACTGAGCAGATACATGGACCTGACAGCACCGTTGCCTGCAACACGCCATTGACATGATTGACGTGGCAATCGTCTTCAGCGGCTATTCATTTGCGTTTCTGCTGCATACTTCGGTCGTTTTCGCCGCCCTGCTGATCTACGCCATCAGCACGCATACCAGCGGCAATCGCCGCCATCCTTCAGCGGCGATTGCCTGGGTACTGATGATCACGCTTCTGCCTTATGCCGGACTGCCACTTTATTTATTTGTTGGAACCCGCAAGTTCGTTCGCCCGGCAAGGCATAGGTCACCACCTGCACAGGCATTCACGCCAGCGCCCGGCGTACAAGGCTGTGCCATCGCCACGCTGGAAGGCATGGGCCTGCAGGCCCCTGTGGCAAACCGGTACGTGCATTTTCATCTTGATGGCAGCGTTGCCTGGGACGAGTTTGCAGCACTGGTCCATACCGCGCAAATGCAGCTCGACATCTGCACCTACATACTCGCCGACGACGCCCTCGGTGAACGTGTGGTGGCGCTGCTTGAAGCGCGCGCGGCTGCAGGCGTGCAGATTCGCTTGCTGCTGGATGCCGTTGGCAGCTGGCAAACCGCATCGACACAGGTACGCCGTCTCAGAGCCGCCGGGGTGCAGGTGCGCTGGTTCATGCCGCTGCTGCATAACCCGCTCCGGGGACGCGTCAATTTACGCAACCACCGCAAGCTGGCAATCGCAGACCAGCAGACGGTGTGGAGCGGCGGACGCAATCTGGCGGACGAGTACTTCACAGGCAATGGCCGGCAGCCGCCATGGATGGACCTGAGCTTCACCGCAGAAGGCCCGCTGGCGGCGCAAATGCAGGCCCTGTTTGAAAGCCACTGGCACTACAACCAGGGGCCACGTCCGCCAGACGACCACCAGAGCGCCACACCGCCGCCGATGGCCGGGCCACAGGTGCCAGCATCAGCCATGGCCCGCACATCGCCAGAAGCACAGATGCACAGCACCCAGCTGGTGCCCAGCGGGCCTGACCAGGCCGAAGACACGTTTTATGGCCTGCTGCTGACGACGCTATACCGCGCACAGCAGCGCGTGCTGGCTGTCACGCCCTATTTCGTGCCCGACGACAGCTTGCTCAAAGCCCTGTGTCTGGCAGCACAGCGCGGTGTGCAGGTAGAACTGGTTGTGCCTGCACGCTCGAACCACCGGCTGGCGGACATTGCCCGCGCACGCGCCCTGCGCGATCTGGTTGCCGCTGGCGCCGTGGTGCGGCTGGCCCCTGGCATGGTGCATGCCAAGGCCGTGGTGGCAGACGACGCCATCGCGCTGTGCGGCTCGCTCAATCTGGATGCGCGCAGCCTGTTTTTGAACTTCGAGGTGATGGTCGCGTTCTACGACAGCCAAGACATTGCTGCAGTCACGCAGTGGATAGACGGCAATTTTCACCACCTGCCTGCCCATCAGCCCAGCCATGCATCGCTGCTGCGCGACATCGGGGAAGGGCTGGTGCGCTGGCTGGGTTTTCAGATTTAGTCTTCGCAAGACGCCTCGTCAGACCGGTCCGGTTCAGGCAGCCTGTGTCTTAAGCCCGGTCTAAGACTGGCACTTCATACTCACTATCACTGGCACCAAGGTGTGCCTCACAACTGAAGGAACCATTGCATGATGTCCAGAGCCCTGAAAAATACTTCGCTGGTAGCCGCTTTGCTGACCGCCGGTGCCATCGGTGGCGCGGGCGTGAGCGCAATCAATGCGATGCACGCGCCGGTCTTCGCCGCCCCCACCACGCTGTCAACAAACAGCGCTGCGGGTATGGTGAATTCAACCGCAACGCTGCCGGATTTTCCGCAAATCACCGAGCGCTATGGCCCCGCCGTTGTCAACATCAGTGTCACTGGCACAACCAAAGTGGCAGATCAGTCGCAGCCGGGCCAGGGTGATGACCAGGCGGCATCAGAAGACCCGTTCCAGGAGTTTTTCCGCCGCTTTCAGCAAGGCCAGGGCATGAACCCTCATTCAGGCAGAGGCCGTGGCAATGGGCCAGCGCAGGAAATGCCCACACGCGGCCAGGGCTCGGGCTTTATCGTCAGCAGCGACGGGATTATTTTGACCAATGCCCATGTGGTCAAAGACGCCAGCGAAGTCACCGTCAAACTCACAGACCGCCGCGAATTCAGGGCCAAGGTGCTGGGTTCAGACCCAAAAACAGACATCGCCGTGCTGCGCATTGATGCCAAAAACCTGCCTGTTGTGACGCTGGGTAAAACCAGCGAGTTGCGGGTGGGCGAATGGGTGCTGGCCATCGGTTCACCTTTCGGTTTTGAGAACACCGTGACCGCAGGCGTCGTCAGCGCCAAAGGCCGCTCATTGCCAGACGACAGCGCGGTGCCATTCATTCAGACCGATGTGCCAATCAACCCTGGCAACTCGGGTGGGCCGCTTTTTAATTCGCGTGGTGAGGTGGTCGGCATCAACTCCCAGATTTACACCCGCAGTGGCGGCTACCAAGGCGTGTCTTTTGCTATTCCGATTGATGTAGCCACCAAAATCAGGGACCAGATTGTGGCCACTGGCAAGGTCGAGCATGCCCGTCTGGGCGTGGCGGTGCAAGAAGTCAACCAGGCGTTTGCAGACTCGTTCAAGCTCGACAAGCCCGAGGGCGCACTGGTATCCACGGTTGAAAAAGGCAGCCCGGCCGACAAAGCCGGCCTGCAGTCAGGCGATGTGATCCGCAAGGTCAATGGCCAGGCCATTGTCTCGTCCGGTGACTTGCCCGCCATCATCGGTCTGGCGTCGCCTGGCGACAGCGTCAAGCTCGACATCTGGCGTCAGGGTGCGCCCAAAGAGTTGACCGCTCGCCTGGTCAACGCCAATGAAAAATCAAGTGAAGTCGCCAGCAAAAAAGAGCCAGCCAACCAGGGCAAACTGGGTCTGGCATTGCGTCAGCTGCAACCCGATGAAAAGCAGGAGACCGGGCTGGACAACGGCTTGCTGGTCCAGCAGGCCAGCGGCCCCGCAGCCATGGCGGGCGTACAGCAGGGCGACGTGCTGATTTCAATCAACGGCATGCCGGTGAAAGACATCGAGCAGGTGCGTGCCGCAGTGGCCAAGTCAGACAAATCCGTGGCACTGTTGATTCTGCGTGGCGGCGACAAGATTTTTGTGCCGGTGAATCTGGGCTGAAACCTGCGTCTTTTCAACCCCAGCGTTCAAATCTCAAAGCGGGCCAGGCCCGCTTTTTTTGAGTCTGATCCGGGTATCCCTGGCAGTGAGTTGCCAGTTGGGGTCGAGCAGGTAGAAGACATTCAAGACCGAGCTGCTGCAGGCGTTGAGCGGCTTGATTTGACAATCAATCATCCGCCGCATCCAGCCCTGGGAAAAGCACGTCGGTGTAGCCAAACTGGCTGAAGTCCCGGATGCGCATGGGGTAGAGCTTGCCCACCAGGTGGTCACACTCATGCTGCACCACACGCGCATGAAAACCATCCACCGTGCGGTCTATCGCGTCACCATAGAGGTCAAAACCGGTGTAACGAATGCTGGAAAAGCGCGGCACCAGACCACGCAGGCCGGGCACTGACAGGCACCCTTCCCAGCCGTCTTCTTCCTCAAGCCCCAGCGGCGTGATGACCGGATTGAGCAAAACGGTACGCGGCACCAGCGGTGCGTCCGGGTAACGCGGGTTGATCTGGCCGGTTCCAAAAATCACCAGCTGCAGATCTACCGCGATCTGGGGGGCCGCCAGGCCTGCGCCGCTCACAGCGTGCATGGTTTCAAACATATCCCGCACCAGCAGGTGCAGCTCGTCTGTATCGAACGCTTGCACGGGTTGGGCAACACGCAGAAGGCGGGGGTCACCCATTTTGAGAATGTCGCGAATGGTCATGGTCAATCGGGGGCAAAAAGTAATGCAGCCAGTGTATCGTTTGCAATTGCTGACACACTTGACAGCCTGAGATCAAGCAAAATACAGCCAACAACACACGCTCAAATGACCCTTGGAGAAAACATGGCGCGCTATGCAAACCAATTTTTGTCAACCTTGTCTATAGCCGTGGCCTGTGCAGGAACGCTCGCACCAGCAGCACACGGCCAGCAGGTCTTTCGCATTGTCGGCCCGGATGGCAAGGTGTCTTTTTCAGACAAGCCACCCCCTGCGGCCAGCAACGCAAAGACCAGCACGTCTGTGGGCAGCACAGGTGCCACAGGCGGTGCAGCAGGGGGCACGCTTCCTTATGAGTTGCGGCAAGTCGCCAACAAATACCCTGTCACCCTGTACACCAGTGACAACTGCGCACCGTGCGGGTCCGCGCGTTCATTGCTGACAGGGCGCGGCATTCCGTTTACTGAAAAAACCATCACCACCCCGGAAGACAGCAAGGCCTTGCAACGCCTGAGTGGAGACACCTCACTGCCGTTCGCCACCATTGGCGGGCAACAGCTCAATGGTTTTTCAGACGTTGAATGGACACAGTTTTTAAACGCTGCCGGCTACCCGGCGGTATCGGCGCTGCCTGCGAGCTACCGCCAGCTAGCTGCGGCACCCCTGGTGGCAGTAGCTGCAGCGCCGTCTGCTGCACCCGCAGGGGCAAACACAGCGCCAACTGCACGCCCTGCGGTACCTGCAGCAGCACCGGCAACTTCAGCCAATAACCCAGCGGGCATCAAGTTCTAGTGGCCTGCAAGCGCGGCCCTGGCGCTTCCAACCATGTGCTTCAAAAGCGCATGGTTGTCACGCCGCCCGGCCCGCCCAGCAGACACACCTGAGCCTTCTGGAAGGCAAACACGCCAGCGGTCACCACACCAGGCCATTGGCTGACCTGGGACTCGAAACCCTGCGGGTCGGTGATCTGCAGCCCGGTGACATCCAGAATGTGCTGCCCGTTGTCGGTGACCAGAGGTACGCCGTCCTTCAAGCGCAGCACAGCAGAACCACCAAGCGCCACAAACTGCCGCGCAATTCGCCGGGCAGCCATCGGAATCACCTCAATCGGTACCGGAAAACGCCCCAGCGTCTGCACCAGCTTGGAATCGTCTGCAATACAGACAAACTGGCGTGATTGCGCAGCCACGATTTTTTCACGGGTCAGCGCGGCACCGCCACCCTTGATCATGTTGCCCTGGTGGTCAATTTCATCCGCGCCGTCGATGTACACCGCCAGTTCATCGACTTCGGCGGCATCAAACACGGGGATGCCGAGCGCCTGCAAGCGCTCAGTCGATGCCACCGAGCTGGACACCGCGCCGGCAATGCTGCCTTTCATACTGGCCAGTGCTTCAATGAATTTATTGACTGTCGAGCCGGTACCGACGCCCACGATGCTGCCGGGCTGCACATACTGCAGGGCAGCCTGGCCAACCAGGGTTTTAAGTTCGTCTTGAGTCATGCTGGTTTGAAAGTGATAAAAGTGGTGGAGCGAGGGCAGGTTTGCGACAATGACAGGTCACTGTCCATAACTCCCAAATTATCCAATGTCCCTGCTGTCTTCTGCCGCCTATGCTCTGGCCCGCCCGTTTTTATTTGGCCTGGACGCTGAAGCGGCCCATGAGCTGACCATGACCTCACTGGCGCGCACCCAGGGCACGCCGCTGTCGCTGGCCTACTGCGCCAGCCGGGTCGATGACCCGATCGAGCTGGCGGGTTTGCGATTTCCCAATCGGCTGGGACTGGCCGCCGGGCTGGATAAAAACGCACACTGCATTGACGGTCTGGCAGCCATGGGGTTCGGTTTTATCGAAGTCGGCACCGTGACCCCCAAAGCCCAGAGCGGCAACCCCAAGCCCCGCATGTTTCGCCTGCCTGAAGCCAACGCACTGATCAACCGGCTGGGTTTTAATAACGACGGTCTGGCCGCTTTTTTAACCAACGTGGCGCAGTCACGTGTGCGCAAACAGACTTCAAGCAGCCCGTTGATTCTGGGCCTGAACATTGGCAAGAACGCCGCCACTCCGATTGAAAATGCAGTCGATGACTACCTGATTTGCCTGGACGGCGTGTACCCTCACGCCGATTACGTGACCGTCAATATTTCCAGCCCCAACACTAAAAACCTGCGGGCTTTGCAAAGCGACGAAGCACTGGATGCGCTGCTGGCCAGCATTGCCGAACGCCGCGAACTGCTGGCCAGGCAACACGGCAAACGCGTGCCGATTTTTGTCAAGATCGCACCAGACCTTGACTCGTCCCAGATAGAAGTCATCGCCGCCATCCTGAAACGTCACGCCATGGACGGCGTGGTGGCCACCAACACCACCCTGTCCAGAGAAGCCGTCAAAGGTCTGCGCCATGCCGACGAGATGGGCGGGCTGAGCGGGGCACCCGTATTGGACGCCAGCAACCGCGTCATCAGCCAGTTGCGTGCGGCGCTGGGCAAAGGGTTTCCAATCATCGGTGTGGGCGGTGTCATGAGTGGCGACGATGCCGTTTCAAAAATCAGGGCCGGGGCCGATGTGGTGCAAATCTACACGGGCCTGATTTACAAAGGCCCGGCACTGGTCACTGAAGCTGCAATAGCTATTAAAAAGAGCCGCTAGGGCAGTCAATACGTGGGCGATGCGCTATTTATTCAATAGCAAAAACGTTGAAGCCATGCGCTTGCGGGTTTGCCCGAAGACCCGGTAGAGCCTGTCCCCTAGAGTATTTTCCGGGTGGACTGCAGTGACATCTTGCGACTACCATGCAGGCAGTTTTGTATTGGAGACCTGCGCTTGGCTGCATCCCTGACTTCCCCCTACCCTCACCTTCTGGCTCCGCTCGATCTGGGCTTTACCACGCTTAAAAACCGCGTTCTGATGGGCA
>JBBRMH010000152.1:0-9635 GCA_038230935.1 Burkholderiales bacterium
GAGGCGAAGCCCATGCGTAAACCCTTGGTGCCGCTCAAGATGGCCGCTTAAGCCGGTATCTTCAAAAGTCCCGCTTCGGCGGGGTTTTTATTGCCCCATCGTGTCCGTCATCATCACAATGTCCTCCATGCTCCAGAGGTAGGTTGTAACCCCTGCTTCCATGGCTGGCGTGGTCTTGATGCTGCTGTGAATTTTCACAAAGTTGTAGGCCATGAAGCAGAACGACACGGCGCGCATGTGGTTCTCCGGCTTCTTGCTGAAATCATTCGTCAACCGGGTAAAACGACCCATACCCATACGCATTGACAGATTGGCACGTTTCACATGCGATGTACCTACGTGATCCAGATCAGGATTGCCGTTGATTACAGCCTTTGAACTGCTGACGATTTCGGGTGGGCTGTAGCAGCGGCTGGCTTGGTTTGTGTTGGGTTCTTTGCCGTAGGACTTGTTCAGCACTGCATAGTCCACTTGACCATGGAAAGCAGCATCTACCGCGTCTGGGTACTGTTTAAAGCCATCAGTGGTCAGTTGCACGCGATTAGCCAGACGACCAGCCAGGTCCTCGATAAAGTCAAAGGTGCATTGGCGGTTGCGTTTACCTACCAGCCAGCAAGGCATCAGCTTTGTTACCGGGTCGATAGCAGTGAAGGTGTAGCAGTCGCCGTAACCCTCTGCATGGTCGTTTTTGACGTTCTTTTGCTTGATGCCCACGAATGACCAAATCTCATCGACCTGAACTTGCTTGATGGTCAGGCCGCGCATGGCCTGGTCTTGGTAGGCAGCGCATGCAGCGCCTGTTTCAGCCAAAAGTTTCAGGATAGTGTTCTTGCTCTTTCCAGTGACGCGAGAAGTTGCATTGATGCCGACACCTTCAGATAAGGCATTCAGGATTTGTACTCGGTCTTTGATGGAGAGCTTGTTCATTGCTGGCTTTCTTATAAGTCAGTTTGAATTATATTTTGTAACTTTAAATTTAGCAAGCATCTATTTAATTTAATTGCTTGCATTTTCAGCAAGCATAATAAATAATGCAAGCATCGTTACAAAGGAGCTTCAAGAATGACCGAAGACGACAAAGAGCCAACCGGACGTGCTAAAGGCGGCATTGAACGAGCCGCCAGGCTTTCGCCGGAGCGACGGAGCGAAATAGCAAGAAACGCAGCAATTGCAAGACATGGCGCAAAGCCACTCAGGGCCACCCATAAGGGCAGCTTCAAAGAAGACTTTGGGCTAGATGTTGAGTGTTTTGTTTTAGATGACGAGAGAAAAACTGCTGTCATTAGCCAGCGCGGCATGGGTGAAGCGCTAAATTTGGGTGAGGGCGGAAGCCGATTGCCACGATTCGTCAGCGGCAAGAACATGGCGAAATACGTCGGGGCTGAACTAAGGGAGAAATTAGAAAATCCCCTTATTTTTCAACGCCTTAACCTGGGCCTGAAATCACCGCCGCGACAACTTCATGGTTACGATGTAGCCGATCTAATTGATCTCTGCAAAGTGATTGTGAAGGCGCAGCACGAAGGGAATTTGCTTGGGAGTCAGGCTAATATCGCCGCGCAAGCTCAGGTGATTCTGAACGCTTCTGCCAAGTCGGGTATTAGAGGGCTGGTCTATGCACTCGCTGGTTATCGACCAGAAGTCGAAGAGGTTATCCAAGCCTTCAGGCTATATGTGCAAGAAGAAGCCAAGAAATATGAGCAAGAGTTCCCGAATGAGCTTTACACGGCATGGCAGCGGCTGTATCAAATTCCGCTACCTCAGCGCGGAAAGCCGTGGCAATTCATGCACCTGACGGTGAAGCACATCTACTACCCGTTAGCTAAAAGTAACGGCAAGATTTTGGAACTGATGCGCGCTCTCAAGTCGCAAGATGGCGACCGGAAAAAGAAACTGTTTCAGTTTTTGAATGAGGTTGGCGCTCGGGCGCTTCGGATGCAAATTGGTCGCGTATTGGAAATGGCTGAATCTTCAAAAGTGCCCCCAGAATATGAGGCCAGAATTATCGAACGCTTTGGTGGCCAACAAGAGCTTGAGCTCATTGTTCCTCCTGCTAGCGCTTAAGCCTTCTTGACGGTCTTTTTAACCGCGCCCTTGGTCACCTTGGGCGCGGTTTCTTTTTGGGGCTTTGCAGGCTGCTTACACGCTTGCCCAGTAGCCTGCTGAAAAACAGCGAAAGCGGTTTGCGTGAAATCTTTTTTAGGCATACCGATACGATAGCAAAGAAGTCAGTTTGAATCCATAGCTCTGTTACATATCAAGATTTAAAGTGCATCAGTACCATGCCTTGAACGGTGCAAGAAGGTAGGATAGGCGCATGTTTAGCTATCGCCACGCCTTCCATGCCGGTAACCACGCCGACGTGCTCAAGCACACAACGCTGATCGCGTTGATGAAATACCTGACCACCAAAGACACTGCCCTGAGCGTGATTGACACCCATGCCGGTGCCGGCTTGTACCGGCTTGACGGCGACTACACCGAAACCAGCGGAGAGGCCCGCGAAGGCATCTTCAAGCTGCTTTCAAAGGAAAAACCGCCTGCGGCCCTTACAAAGCCTGCGCCAGGCGCTATAAAAAAAGTAGTGTCTACAGATGTACTGGCACCCGCGCTGCAGGACTATATCAACGTGCTGCGCGGCCTGAATCCCCAGTTTGCAGAAACGGGTGACCCGGCGCATCTGAAAATCTATCCGGGCTCGCCATTTATCGAGCAGCAATTTTTAAGTGGCCGTGACAAGCTCAAGCTGTTTGAACTGCACCCGACCGATTTCAAGTCGCTCAGTGGCAATATTGAGCAATTGGGTGTGGGCCGCCAGGTCACTGTCGCCCGCGAAGACGGTTTTGAAGCCCTCAAAACCTTTTTGCCACCGCCTGCCCGCCGGGCCATGGTGCTGTGCGACCCGAGCTATGAGATGAAAAGCGACTACGCCCGGGTCAGCGCCTGCATGGCCGACGCTGTCAAACGGTTTGCCACAGGCACTTACGTGGTCTGGTACCCGGTGATTCCCCGCCCCGAGGCGCATGACCTGCCGCGCAAACTCAAAACTCTGGCAGTCAAGGCCTCCAGAAGCTGGCTGAACGCGGTGTTAACCGTCAAATCCAGCAAGCTGACAACCGACACCGATGGCGAAGTCATCCGCCCTGGCCTGCCTGCCAGCGGCATGTTCATCATCAACCCACCGCACACGCTCAAAGCTGACTTGCAGGCGGCTCTGCCGCAAATGGTGGCGCTGCTGGGGCAGGACCGAAATGCAGGTTTTACCCTGGACCACGGCGGCTGATACTTTGCATCGGGCGAAAGTGTCGATAGCTGCTCCACCCCACCAGGCGCTCAGTGCCGCCCTGGTGCGTTACCAGACCATGGTCGAACACGCCCCAGAGGGCATCTGCGTCGGCCAGAACGGCCTGCTTTGTTTTGCCAATGCGCATTGCCTCGCGCTGCTGGGAACAGACCTTCAGCACATGGCGGTACACCCCATGATCGAGTACGTCCACCCGGACGACCGGGCGTTCGTCGCTGACCAGCAACTGCGCAGGTTGCGTGGCGAGCGCCTGGCTGTATTTGAAGCGCGTTTTCAGCGCAGTGACGGTTCTGTAGCGTGCGTGGAAATCAACGGTGTGCTCATTGAATGAGAGGGCGCACAGACCAATCTGTTTTTTCTCAAGGACGTGACTCAGAGAAAACAGCTGGAGGCCTTGACGCGCTCAGCCGCTGAGCACTACCGCGCCGTGGTGGAAAACGTCAATGATGCGATTATTGTGATCCAGCAGGGCATCATCCGCTTTTCAAATGCCAGTGCGCAAGCCCTCTTTGGCAGAGCCTTGACTGGCACCCCTTCGCTTTTTCTGATTCACCCGGAAGACCGCCAACTGGTGACAGAGCAGCGCAAACTGATGCAGGGCGGCAAGCTTGTCAATGCCTACGAAGCCCGGTTTTTGACACCGCCTTCAGACACTTTGAGCCCTGCGCTGCGTATTGGCTGGGCCAGTATTTATGGCACCCGTATCGAGTGGGACGGCGAGGCCGCGCTGCTGGTTTTGATGTCTGACATCAGCGAGCGCCGCCAGCTTGATGAACGTCTGAAAGAAGCACTGGCGCAGCGAGAAGCGATTCTGGAGACCACCGCCGTGGGTGTGACGTTTCTCAAAGAGCGCCGCCACCAGTGGCTCAACCGGACTCTGGCGGTCATGCTCGGCTACACCCAGGCCGAGCTGCTGGGTCAGCCAACCCGCATGCACTACGCTTATGACGAGGACTTCGAGCTTCTGGGCAGACGCGGCTATGCACAGATTGCAGATACGGGCTCTTTCTCAACCGAGGCCCGCATGCGACGCAAGGACGGTGCGCTAATCTGGGTGCAACTCGACGGCACGGCACTCAGCCGCAGCCATCCCGAAAGCGGTACCGTCTGGACTTATGTGGACATCACGCGGCGCAAGCAGGCGGATGAAGAAACCCATCATGCGCTGGAGCGAGAGCGCGAGCTTGGCGAACTCAAGACGCGTTTTGTAGCCATGGCTTCGCACGAATTTCGTACACCGCTGGCCACTATCTTGTCGTCAGCCGCGCTGATTGAACACTATGGCAAGCGCATCAACACGGCAGAGCGTCAGGACATCATGGGCAATCTGATGGTCGCCGCCAAACGCATGCAGGGTATGCTCGAAGACATGCTGACGGTAGGCCAGGCCCATGCCGGGCGGCTGCAATTCAAGCCAGACCTGCTGAACATTGCCCAGCTGTGCCGTGTGCTGGTCTCGGAGGCTGGCTGTAACGACCCCACCGTGCATGTGATTCGCTTTGACTGTCCACAAAGCACGTCGCTTCAGCTACCCGGCCAATTTGATGCTGTCTGGCTTGACGAACGCCTGATCCACCACATACTGGGCAACCTGCTGTCAAACGCCTGCAAATACGCACCGGCCGAAAGCGAGGTGGTTTTGCGGCTGACGCGCGATGGCGATACGCTGGTATTTGAGGTCAGTGATAACGGGATCGGAATTTCCTCTGAAGACCTGCCCCGATTGTTCGAGAGTTTTTACCGTGGCTGCAATGTTGGCAACCGCCCGGGCTCAGGCCTGGGACTGGCCATTGTCAAGCGCTCCGTAGATGTGCACGGGGGCAGTATCGACGTAGCAAGCCATCCGGGTAGCGGCAGTGTGTTCAGGGTGCGGATTCCGGTTTTGGGCAATGACCCGCGTCAACCGCTGGTTCATTGACAAGTCGTCACGCGCTCAACTCCCAAGCAGATAACAACGCAGAATAACGACCAGCACAGCGACCAGCACAGCGACCAACATAGCGACCAGCATGACGACCATCCTCATCGTTGAAGACGACGATGCCATCCGCAACAATATTGTCCGGCTCCTCAAGCTGGAGGGTTTCGACACCCTTTCGGCGTCCGACGGCAGTATCGGCCTGCAGCATGCCAAAGCCTTCAAGCCGGTTCTGATTATTTCGGATGTCAGCATGCCAGTCATGAACGGGTTCGAGCTGCTGGCGGCTGTTCGTGCTGACAAGGCGCTGGCAACGCTGCCTTTCATATTGCTCACCGCGCTGGACGACCGCAACAACATGCGCCGGGGCATGGCCGGTGGTGCCGACGACTACCTGTCCAAGCCCTTCACACGCACGGAGCTCCTGGACGCAGTGAACGCACAAATGCGCAAACGCGGGTTGGCAGAAGAGGCTCTCCAGTCACGTCTGACAGCCAGCGAAGAACATTTGCGTGCGGCGTTTGCAGACCGCATCGGTGGTGGTCTGGCGCAGACCTTTACACCCGGTCTGCCAGAAGGCAACGTCACCGAAAAGTTGCAAAACGCCACGGTTTTGTTTTCGGACATACGCGACTTCACGTCACTGGCTGAAAAGCTCACTTCCAGTGAAGTGGCTGAGCTGCTCACAAAATACTTTGAAGACGCCTGTCAGCCGATCCTTAAAAACGGTGGCGGGCATCTCAAATTCATAGGCAACAGTCTGGTGGCGGTATTTACAGACACCGCAACCAGCTCGCCGCTGCCGTCCGCCCGTCGGGCTATTTCTGCAGCGCTGGCCATGACGCTGGCAGGCCATGAATTCCGGGGCTGGCTGCAGCAGCGCTTTCCTGCGCGCGGCCTGCCCGCGTTTGCCATTGGCGTTGGCCTGCACTGCGGCGAAGTCACGCTTTGCCAGTTAAGCACCGTGCCAAACAAAGAAGTCACACCGATTGGAGAGGCTGTCAATACCGCCGCACATCTTGAAACGGCCACCAGGGCGCTGGGCTGGAGTGTGGTGGCAAGCGCTGCCGTGCTGGCCCCTGCCGGGCAAGGCATTCAGCTGGGTATGCGTTCACCGATCGGCATGCGTGGCAAAGAGCTGTTGATTGACGCACTGGAAATAACAGGCCTGGTCACTTCCATGGAGGACAAAATTCACGGCATGGCCAGCTTGACAGAACGCGCCCTTGAAATCAGGGAAGCTGTAAAAATCAACTCCGACATTACCGCCCGTGCCGTAAAAAACGCGCTGGACGCCAAGCTGTCGTCCCTCAATGCCCAGAGTTTCGATCCTGCTGCGGTGACAGTGCGCCTGAAAGGCTACCGCATCACCCGGAAAATAGGCACCGGTGGAATGACAAAGGTTTACCTGGCAGAACGCGAATCCGATGGTCTGAATATCGTGCTGAAAATACTGGACTCCCACGGAAAGAACGCGTCAGAACACCTGGTGCGCTTTATCCAGGAGTACGCATTGCTGTCGCAAATCACGCACCCCCACGTGATCCGCATTTATGACCAGGGCTTTACCGATGACCACGCGTACATCGCCATGGAGTATTTTGAACGCGGTGACCTGCGCACATTGTTTGGTCCCGAGATGACGCAAAAACGGGTCCTGGCGGTCATCAGGGAAGTCGCTGGTGCGCTGGGTGCCATCCATGAAAAAGGCATTGTTCACCGGGATATCAAACCCGAAAACATCATGCGGCGCGTGGATGGCAGCGTGGCGCTGGCCGACTTCGGCATCGCCAAGTCCATGTTCCAGGAAGAAGGCATGGAAATGACACAAACGCACCATGGTGATGTGGTGGGCACACCCTACTATCTGAGCCCGGAACAAGCCAGTGGCAAAGTCATCACCACGCAGTCAGACCTTTACAGCCTGGGGGTCATGATGTTTGAAATGCTCACGGGAAGGCGACCGTTCGTTGCTGATTCGCTCGACATGCTGCTGGCCCAGCACGTGCATGCCGAAACGCCGGCATTACTGCCTGAATGCGCTTTCCTGCAGCCCATTGTCAATAAGCTGATGTGCAAGGATCTGGTTTCCCGCTATGCATCTGCACAACACCTGCTGACAGACATGGACCAGCTGGAATTGAAAAACGGGCAAGACAAGTGACACGGGTACGAGGTCCGGCGTAAAGTCTGCCCAATCAGTACTTCAGCGCGACACTCTTGCCCCAGAAGACGCGGTACGCAAACACCGTGTAGCCTACAATCACCGGCAACACCACGGCAGCACCGGCAAAAATCACGGTCATGGCTTCTGGCGATGTCGCAGCCTGCCAGATGCTGATGCGATCAATCACCAGCCACGGAAACAGGCTGTAGGCCAAGCCGTAAAAAGCCAGCATAAACACCCCGACGGTGGCACCGAACGGTACCCAGGCACCGTACTCATTACCTTGTGCCAACCGCACGGGCAAACGCTGCAGACTGCGGTAAATGACCCAGAACAACACGCCCGTCGCCGCAGGAATAGGCAGCAACAGCACAATGTACGGAAACGAAAACCATTTGGCAAAAATGGCCGGACTGATCAAAGGTGTGGCAATCGATATGCAGGCAATGCCTGCCATGGTCAGCAACAGGCTGCCCCGTGCCCAGCGCACAGCCTGCAATTGCAGTGCGCCCTCAGTCTTGATAATCAGCCAGCCTGCGCCCAGCAGGCAATACGCTGCGACCAGCGCCAGCCCGATGACCGCGTTAAAAACCATGGTCAAGCCGCTGGATTCAAAACCCGTGATCAGTGAGCCCAGCATGTACCCCTGACTCCAGCTGGCCAGCAGCGAGCCACTGTAGAACAACCGGTTCCACAAGGGCTTGTGCGCCGCGCGCGCCTTGACACGAAAGTCAAACGCCACGCCGCGCAGCATCAGGCCCATCAACATGGCGGCCACTGGCAAATACAACGCGCCCAAAATCACGCCGTGAGCCATGGGAAAAACCGTGAGCATGATGCCCACACCCAGCACCAGCCAGGTTTCATTGGCGTCCCAGAACGGGCCAATGCTGGCAATCATGGTGTCTTTGTCGTCATCATTCGCACGGCGCATCAACACGCCCACGCCGAGGTCGTAACCGTCCAGAATCACATAGGCCAGCATGGACAGGCCCATCACGACCATAAAAGCTATCGGCATCCAGCCGGCGGCAGAGCTCAGCGCGGGTGCGCTTGCAAATACGGTGTCAAGCATGGGAGGGTCCGGTTAAATGAGGCGCAGCACCACGGCTCTTGTATTTTTCTTTCTGCTTTTCTTTTTCAGGGTAATTCACCACATTGAGCTGGTCTTCCAGGTCTGCATCAGCGCCCTCTGCAGCATCGTCACCAAACGGTTTGTCCGCATGCTTTTTGTGCCGCGCCAGGTAAAACACCACCGATATGTAGGCCACGATCAAAGCGGCGTACAAGCTCAGGTACATCACCAGCGTCAACGCGATTTTTGGTGCTGTCACGGTTTTGGAAGCTGCATCAGCGGCCGTCAATACACCTGAAACCAGCCAAGGCTGGCGACCAATTTCAGTGGTGTACCAGCCAGCAATCAGCGCGATCCAGCCCGCAAACGTCATGCCCACCAGCACCCTCGCCTGCCAGGTTTGCAACGTGCCGGTGGGCGTCTTTTTCCACGGTGCAAAAGTCCAGGCCGTGCTCCAGCTGACTGCCAGCATCAGCATTCCCACACCCACCATGATCCGGAAGGCCCAAAACACGGGCGCTACTGGCGGGTGCTTGCCTTCAAACTGGTCCAGGCCCTTGATTTCGCCGTCCAGGCTTTCGGTGAGATACAGCGAGGCCAGTTTCGGAATGGCTATTTCATAGCGGTTGGACTTTGTTTTCTCGTCAGGCAGGGCAAACAGCACAGCGGGTGCGCCTTTTTCGGTTTTCCAAATCCCCTCCATGGCAGCCAGTTTGGCGGGCTGGTATTCCAGGGTGTTGAGCCCATGCGCATGGCCCGCTACTATCTGCAGCGGAATCACCAGCGCAGCCAGATACACCCCGGTTTTAAGGGCGGCCATGACTTCTGTACCCTTGTCACCGCGCAACCAGCGGTAGCTTGAAATACCCGCCACCAAAAACGCCACGGTCAGGCCTGAGGCCAGCATCATGTGCGTGAAGCGATACGGAAACGAAGGGTTGAAAATCACTTCAAGCCAGCTGGTCACATGCGCTTGACCGTTGATCATTTCAAACCCGGCGGGCGTGTGCATCCATGAATTCAAAGCCAGTATCCAGAAGGCAGACAGCGTGGTGCCACCGGCTACCAGCAGCGTGGCGGTGGTGTGCATGCGCTCGCTGACACGCTCGCGGCCAAACAGCATCACGCCCAGCATGGTGGCTTCCAGAAAGAAAGCAGTGAGCACTTCATA
>JBBRMH010000153.1:0-9470 GCA_038230935.1 Burkholderiales bacterium
ATATCCGGGAGTTTATTGGGGGCGAAGAGTTTTTAAACGGTACAAAGCGCTATTGCTTGTGGCTCAAGGATATTTCGCCTCAAGAATTAAAAGCTATGCCCAGCGTGTATCGCCGTGTTGAGTCTGTGCGGACTGAGCGAGCGAAAAGTGTCAAATTACCTACTCGCGAACTCGCCAAAATACCCGCTGAATTTGGAGAAAATCGTCAACCTATGACGACATATTTGCTCGTACCGAAAGTCAGCTCTGAGACGCGAGACTACCTGCCATTAGGTTTTTTTCAACCCGAAGTGATCATCAATCCCACTGTATTGGTTGTGCCCAATGCGAGACTTTTCGAGTTTGGCGTAATGCAGTCGCACATGCATATGGCGTGGATGCGGTTTGTGTGTGGGCGAATGAAAAGTGATTATCAGTACTCCGCGCAGATCGTCTACAACAACTTCCCATGGCCAGACATCGTCAATGTACTGCCCAAGCCAATACCATCCAATCAGGCTTCAGCCCATATGATACCTGCACAAGCAGCTCCTGAAACAATAGCAAGCGCCAAACTGATCGCCAGGATAGAAGCCGCTGCCCAGGCCGTGCTCGATGCCCGCGCTGTGCATCAAACCAATTTGCCCGCAGGTGCCACACCGTCCACCCTGGCGCAGCTGTATGACCCGACCACCATGCCCGCCAACCTGGCCAAAGCCCATGCTGCGCTCGACAAGGCGGTGGACGCCGCTTACAGACCCGACGGCGGGGCGGCCAGCTACGCCAACGACGGCGAGCGCGTGGCTTTTTTATTCAAACGCTACGCGGCGCTGACCAGCCTGATTTGATAACTGCTCAGAGGCAAGTGGAGAAGTTTCCAGCGCAAAGACGCAAAAGCGCAAAGAACGCAAAGGTTTCAGGTTTTAAGGATTGACTTGGCGTGCTTTGCATCTTTGCGTTGGAAGCTTGTCCCGACGGCCACACCACGCAGCGAACGGCTTGGATAGAGAGCACTTCTGCGCTGTCAATTGATTCTTTAAAATGGCGGCCTAGAAGGTGTTTGTCACCATTCATGCACGGAGTTCTCATGCGCATCACCCTTTCCCTGGACAACGACATACTCGAAAAAGCCATATCGCTGACTGGCATCACAGACCTGACGCTTTGAGCACCTTGATATTGCAACTCCTCGGCGGCCTGTCCTACGCCACCACGCTGTTCCTCATGGCCGCTGGCCTGACGCTGATTTTTGGTGTCACGCGCATCGTCAATTTTGCCCATGGCAGCTTCTTCATGCTGGGGGCGCTGTTCACGGCGCACTGGGTCACCCACTGGTTTCCGGCCTGGGGTGAGAGTGCACCGCTTTACCTGCTTGCTATTTTTTTAGGAGCTGCTTGTGCAGGTGTGGCGGGGGCTGTGGCCGAATTCTTCTTGTTAAGGCGGCTGTCTGATGCGCCCGAGCTGTACCAGCTGGTCGCCACCTTTGGCCTCACGCTGGCCATGCATGATGCGATGCAATGGGGGTTTGGCCCTGAAGAAGTGTTTGCGCCGCGCTTTCCAGGCCTGAAGGGCTCGCTGCTCATCGGTGACGATTTTTTCCCCGTCTATCAGCTCGTCATGATTGTGCTGGGGCCGCTGGTCTGGCTGGGCCTGCACCTGCTGCTCAGGCATTCACTGTTTGGCCAGCGTTTGCGCGCCGCCACGCAAGACCGGCACATGCTGGCGGCGCTGGGCATCAACCCCAAGCCACTCATGCTGGGCGCGGTAGTGCTGGGCTGTGCGCTGGCCGGCCTGGGCGGGGCGCTGCAGCTGCCGAAAGAGCCTGCCACGCTGCAGATGGACATGAGCGTGATTGTCGAGACCTTTGTGGTGGTGGTGATGGGCGGCCTGGGCAGCATTGGCGGCGCGTTCGTGGCGGCCTTGCTGATTGGGCTGGTGCATGCGTTTGGCATCAGTTTTTTCCCGCAGGCCACGCTGGTACTGGTGTTTTTAACGATGGCGGTGGTGCTGGTGTTTCGCCCGCAGGGGCTGTTTGGCTTGCCTGCCTCAGCGATGGACGCGCCGCGTGAAGTGGCTCAGAAATTCAGGGGGCTGGCTTTGGATGCAGCGCCCACGCTGGGCATCGTTGTGGCGTTTGTTGGAGTGGCTGGCGTGGCCTGGCTGGGCGGGCCGTACTGGCAGAGCCTGGTGCTTGATGCCTTGATCCTGATGATCTTTGGTATCAGCCTGCAAACCATGATGGCGCTGGGCGGACTGGTCAGCTTTGGCCATGCCGCGTTTTTTGGGCTGGGCGCTTACGGTGCGGCGCTGTCGCACAGTCTGTGGGGCGCGCCCTTGCCACTGGCGCTTGTGGCGGGTTGCGCAGCGGCGCTGGCAGTCGCTGCCGTGTTTGGCGCGGCGGTGGTGCGCAGCAGTGGCGTGTACCTGGCCATGCTGTCGCTGGCGTTGGCGCAGGTGGTGTGGGCCAGTGCAACGCAGTGGGTCAGCCTGACGGGGGGTGACAACGGCCTGATTGGGCTGAGCCTGGTCAGTGACGCGGCGCGACCTGTTTTTTATGCCGCCCTGGTGCTGCTGGCGCTGCTGGCGGTGCTGTGGCTGCGGGTGCTGGGCCAGTCGGTGTTTGGCGGGGCGTTGCAGGCCCTGCGTGATGCACCGCTGCGTGCCAGTGCCTCGGGTTTATCGGTCAACTGGCTCAAATACCGCATTTTTGTGACCAGCGCGGTGCTGGCCGGGCTGGCCGGTGGTTTGTTTGCTGCGCACAAGGGCGCGGTGTTCCCGTCCGTTGCATCGGTGGCGATGTCGGTCGATGCCTTGCTGGTGGTGTTGCTGGGCGGCGTGCATCAGCTCTGGGGTGCTGTGGTGGGCAGTGCGGTGCTGGGGTATCTGGGGGCTGAGCTGGGCCGTGAGGTGACGTACTGGCGTGGTTTGCTGGGCCTGTTCATCATGCTGATCATGGTGGCGGCACCGTCGGGCCTGTTGTCTTTGATGTCGCTGTTCAAACGGCGTGCTGCTGGCGGGGTGCCGTGATGCTGCAGGTCAAACAGCTGGTCAAGCACTTTGGCGGCGTCAAAGCAGTCGATGGCGTGAGCTTTGAGGTGGCAAAGGGAGAGTGCGTGGCGCTGATTGGCCCCAATGGCGCGGGCAAATCCACCTGCTTTGCCTGTATTGCGGGCCAGTACAAGCCGACCAGCGGCTCTGTGCTGTGGGGCGCACAAGCCTTGAACAAGCTGACGCCCGCAGCCCGGTTGCAGCACGGCGTGGCGCGTACATTTCAGGTCGCCCAGGTGTTTGAAGCACTCACGGTGCTACAAAATGTGCAGCTGGCGGTGCAGGCAAATCAAGGGCGGCGGGCCATTTCAGCATTAAAACAACTGGCTATGCAGTCGCGCGACGAAGCTTTTGCACTGCTTGAAAAAACCGGCCTGGCAACACTGGCCGAACACGGCGTGCTGAGCCTGCCCTATGGCGCCAAAAAGCGTCTGGAGCTGGCCGTGGCGCTGGCGGGCAACCCCGGTCTGCTGCTGCTCGACGAGCCCGCAGCGGGCCTGGCCGAGGCGGAGCGCGCGCACCTGATGCAACTGGTGCGCAGCCTGGCAGCCCAAGGCATGGCGGTGCTGTACACCGAGCACAACATGGACGCCGTGGCCACTGTCGCGGACCGCGTGCTGGTGCTGATTGAAGGCACGCTGGCGGCGCAAGGCTCGTTTGAAGACATTTCACGCAACCCGGTGGTGCGCAAGCGTTATCTGGGCGAAGGACTGGCTCATGGTGCTTGAAGTTGAGGCGCTAAACGCCTTTTATGGCCCGGCGCAGGCGCTGTTTGACGTGTCGCTACAGGTCGGTGCTGGTGAATTTGTGGTGCTGCAGGGGCTGAACGGCGCGGGCAAGTCCACGCTGCTCAAGGCTGTGATGGGGATGGAAGTCACCACTCGAGGCCGTATCTTTTACAGGCGTGATGCGGCATCTGTTGACCTGTCGGGTTGGGAAACCCACCGCCGTGCGCAGGCCGGCCTGGGCTATGTGGCAGAAGACCGCCGCCTGTTCACCGGCTTGAGCGTGCTGGAAAACCTGACCGTGGTGGCGCGGGGCGATGCGGCCTCAAAAGCCCAAACAGCCCGCGTGCTCGATTTGTTTCCCGTGCTTAAAACCATGCTCAAACGGCCCGCTGCGCACATGAGCGGTGGCGAGCAGCAAATGCTGGCGATTGCCCGCACCCTCATGACCCAGCCCAAACTGCTGTTGCTCGATGAGCCTTGTGAAGGCATTGCGCCGGTGCTGGTCGAGTCAATCCGCGACGCTCTGCTGGTGCTGAAAGCGGCTGGCATGGCCATGTTGGTGGCCGAGCAAAACCAGTTGCTGGCCGCCAGTGCGGATCGCCTGGTGCGGCTGGTTGCGGGTAAAGTCAGTGATTCCTGAAATTGACATGGCGCTGACATAAAACTGTTGGTGGCTCTGCGCATATTTCATCGAAGTCCACAATCATTTTGTTAATTTATTTTTTGAAAAAGACACCACCATGAACACCACACCCTCCGGCCTGCAGTACGAAGACAGCGTTTTAGGCACAGGAGCGATTGCCAAGGCGGGGCAAAACGTCAAAGTCCATTACACCGGTTGGCTCTACAACGATGGCGTGCAGGGCGCCAAGTTTGACTCCAGCAAAGACCGTGGCCAGCCATTTCAGTTTGCACTCGGTGCAGGTCAGGTCATCAAGGGCTGGGACGAAGGCGTTCAGGGCATGTCGGTGGGCGGCACGCGCCGCCTGGTCATTCCGGCCGAGCTGGGCTACGGCGCACGCGGTGCAGGCGGCGTGATTCCACCAAACGCCACGCTGCTGTTTGAAGTTGATTTTCTGGGGTGATGTATTTAATGGTTGATGATGTGGGCACTTCTAGAAATTCAGATTTTCGGGATGAAGTGCAAGGCGACCGGCGCACAGGACCTAGGTGCGCACTTGTGTGCATGAGGATTCCGAGCACCTGGCAACGCCGCAATTCGCCCGAAAAATGAATTTATAGATGTGCCCATGATTATTTCCAGCCTGCTCGACACCGACCTGTACAAGTTCACCATGATGCAGGTGGTGTTGCACCAGTTTCCGGGGGCGGAGGTGGAGTACCGGTTCAAGTGCCGCAATGCGGCGAATCTGGCACCGTATGTGGGCGAAATCCGTGAGGAAATCCGGGGCCTGTGCAACCTGCACTTTCAGGATGCAGAGCTGGCCTACCTCAAAGCCATGCGCTTCATCAAAAGCGACTTCATTGATTTTCTGGGCATTTTCAAGCTCAATGAAAAGTATGTGAGTGTGTCGCCCTTGCCGTCAGGCGAAATTGAGGTGTCGATCAAAGGCCCGTGGCTACACACGATTTTGTTTGAGATACCGGTGCTGGCCATCATCAACGAGGTGTACTTTCGCAATACGCAAAAGCGGCCCGATCTGGCCGAGGGCCGAGCCCGGCTCGATACCAAAATTGTTCAATTGCAGTCGGATGGTTTGCGCGAGCTGAAGATTGCCGACTACGGCACCCGGCGACGGTTTGGCAAAGCCTGGCATGAAGAGGTGTTGAGAACACTGGTCACGCGTCTGGGCACGGGGGCTGTAGCTGAAAAAAACGCAAGCGTTTTAGGCCAGTTTGCGGGCACCAGCAACGTGCTGTTTGCGATGAAGCTCGGCCTGACGCCTCTGGGCACGATGGCGCATGAGTACCTGCAGGCCTGCCAGGCACTCGGGCCGCGTTTGCGCGATAGCCAGGTGTTTGGTTTTGAGTCGTGGGCCAAAGAGTACCGGGGCGATCTGGGCATTGCGCTGTCAGATGTCTATGGCATGAGTGCGTTTTTACGCGACTTCGACATGTATTTTTGCAAGCTGTTTGACGGTGCGCGGCATGACAGTGGCGACCCATTCCAGTGGGGTGAGCGCATGCTGGCGCATTACGTTAAAAACCGGGTCGATCCCAAAACCAAGACGCTGATTTTCAGCGATGGCCTGACCGTGCCGCGCACCATTGAGCTGTACCAGCAGTTCCGGGGGCGCTGCCAGCTGGCCTTTGGCATTGGCACCAACCTGACCAATGACCTGGGCTATGAGGCATTGCAAATTGTCATCAAGATGATCCGCTGCAATGGCCAGCCAGTGGCCAAGCTGTCAGACACACCATCGAAGAACATGTGTGACGATGAAAAATACCTGGCGTACCTGCGTCAGGTGTTTGAGATTGACGCGTCCTGATGTTCGACACACACGCAAAAAAAACGGATTTTGTCATGCGATTTTTAGCCCGATGCAGCCTGGTTTTGCTGGCTGCGCTGTTGCCCAGTCTGGCATTTGCAGCAGACTTTGATGGCGCGCGTTTGAACCTGCTGTGGGCGATTCCGTTTGCGGGCATTTTGCTGTCGATTGCGCTCATGCCCTTGATGGTGCCAAGCTTTTGGCACCATCACTTTGGCAAAGTGTCAGCGGCCTGGACGCTGGCGTTTTTTCTGCCTTTTGCCGCTCTTTTTGGTGTCGGTGCAGCTGGTGTGAGCCTGGTGCATGCCCTGCTGGCCGAATACATTCCGTTCATTATTTTGCTGACGGCGCTGTACACCGTGGCGGGTGGTGTTTACATTCGCGGCAACCTGCATGGCAGCCCTGCGCTTAACTGCGGCTTGCTGCTCACTGGTGTGGTGCTGGCCAGCTTCATGGGCACCACGGGTGCCTCCATGCTGATGATTCGCCCCTTGATTCGGGCCAATGACAACCGCGTCCACAAGGCGCATCTGGTGGTGTTTTTTATATTTCTGGTCAGCAATGTGGGCGGCTCATTGACACCACTCGGTGACCCGCCGCTGTTTCTGGGCTTTTTGAAGGGCGTTGATTTCTTCTGGACCGTGCGCTATATCTTTCCTGAAACGCTGTTCATGGTGGCCAGCCTGCTGGGTATTTTTTACGTCATTGACAGCCACTACTTCAAAAAAGAAGGCGTGCTGCCGGTAGATCCGACACCCGACACCCGCCGTATTGGTTTTGACGGGAGCTTTAACTTCTGGCTGCTGGGTGCCGTCGCTGGTCTGGTGCTGATGAGTGGCGTGTGGAAGTCGCCGGTTGCCATTGACGTGGCCGGTACGGTCGTTGGCTTGCCAGGCATCGTGCGCGACGTGGGCTTGATCATTGTCACACTGGTGTCTCTGTGCATGACCGCCAAAAGCGTGCATGACAGCAACCAGTTTTCATGGGCACCGATGCAGGAGGTGGCCAAACTTTTTGTCGGTATTTTTCTGACCATCATCCCGGTGATTGCGATGCTCAAGGCGGGTGCCAGCGGGCCTTTTGGGTCAATAGTTGCAGGCGTGACGCGGCCTGATGGCTCGCCAGACCCGGCGATGTACTTTTGGGCGACTGGTTTGCTGAGCTCATTTCTGGACAACGCGCCCACCTATCTGGTGTTTTTCAATACCGCAGGGGGTGACCCCACAGTATTGATGACCACACTGGCCCCGACGCTGGCGGCTATTTCAGCTGGCGCGGTGTTCATGGGTGCCAATTCGTACATTGGCAATGCCCCCAACCTGATGGTCAAGGCCGTGGCGGAAGACCGGGGTGTGACCATGCCGAGCTTTTTTGGCTACATGGCCTGGTCGTGCGGCGTTTTGATTCCCCTTTTTATCATCGTCACCTTTATCTGGATGAAGTAAGCGCACCATGACCCAGCCCAAAATTCTTGTTGCCCGCGCCGTTTTCCCTGAAGTCATCGCCAGACTGCAACAACACTTTGACGTCGAGGCTAACCAGGCCGACGATATCTGGAGCAAAGCACAATTTATTGGCAAACTGCAAGGCAAGCAGGGCGTTTTCACCACAGGCGGTGACCGCATTGATGCCGAGGTGCTGGCCGCCTGCCCGAGTCTGAAAATCTGCGCCAACATGGCTGTGGGCTACAACAACTTTGACCTGGGTGCCATGACTCAGGCAGGCGTGCTGGCCACCAATGCACCGGACGTGCTGACCGAGACCACGGCTGACTTTGGCTTTGCACTGCTCATGGCGACAGCCCGGCGCATCACCGAGAGTGAACACTATCTGCGTGCCGGTCAATGGAACAAGTGGAGCTACGACATGTTTGCAGGCAGCGACATCCATGGCACCACGCTGGGTGTGCTGGGCATGGGCCGCATCGGGCAGGGTATTGCCAAACGTGGTGCGCTGGGCTTTGGCATGAAGGTGATCTACCACAACCGCACGCGCCTCGATGCGGCGCTGGAGGCCGAATGCAAGGCCCGTTACGTCAGCAAGGACGCGCTTTTAAAAACTGCTGACCACCTGGTGCTGGTGCTGCCTTACTCGGCTGCATCGCACCACACCATCGGCGCGGCAGAACTGGCGATGATGAAGCCGACCGCCACCCTGGTGAACATCGCGCGTGGCGGTATTGTCGATGACGTGGCCCTGGCCGCAGCCCTGGCAGGCAAACGCATCGCCGCTGCCGGGCTGGATGTGTTTGAGGGCGAGCCTGCGGTTCACCCCGATTTGCTGGCCCTGAGCAATGTGGTGCTGACGCCGCACATTGCCAGCGCCACCCGGCCAACGCGCCTGGCCATGGCCAATCTGGCGGCTGACAACCTGCTGGCGTTTTTCAGTGGCCAGCCGCCCTTGACGCCTTTGAATGTTGAAGTTTTAGCAGCCAGTTGAAGCGCAGAGTTTGAATGGAAAGTATTTTCATGATGGCGTCTTTGCTGCTGCTGAATTTTTTGGTCATGGTGCTGCTGGTGTGGATGGTGTGGCGCAAACCCGCGCAAGGTGAGCGCGGGAGCGCAGAGCTGCTCTCCGGCATGGCGCTTGGCCATGATAAGCTGGAGCGCGAATTGCGACGCGACATTGAAGGCAGCGCACGCGCCAGCCGGCAGGAGCTGACCATCACCTTCGCCAACTTTCAGCAGGTGCTGATGCAGCAAAGCGGTCAAGCCGTTCGTACCCAGAATACCCAGATGGACGCGTTTTCACGGCAACTCGCCGCGCTGCAAAAAACCCTGTCCGACACGCTGGTCACGCAGTTGCAAGCCGTCAGCGAGTCCAACGCCCGGCGCATGCTGGAGGTGCGTGAAACGCTTGAAAAGCAATTGGCGCAACTGCAGCTGACCAACTCGGCCAAGCTGGACGAGATGCGCCGGACGGTCGATGAAAAACTGCAAACCACGCTGGAGACCCGCCTGGGCGAGAGCTTCAAGCAGGTGGCGGACCGGCTGGACCAGGTTCACAAGGGCCTGGGTGAAATGCAGACGCTGGCGCAAGGCGTGGGCGACCTCAAGCACCTGCTGACCAACGTCAAGACACGCGGAATTTTTGGCGAGGCGCAGCTTGCAGGTCTGCTGGAGCAAGTCTTCACGGTGGACCAGTATGCGGCGCAGGTGGTGACCAAACCAGGCGGCAAAAACCCGGTGGACTTTGCCATCAAGCTGCCTGGCCGCTCAGACTCCGGCGAGCCGCTGTGGCTGCCGATTGATGCGAAGTTTCC